>JBBRVS010000016.1:0-43546 GCA_038246645.1 Pyrinomonadales bacterium | reverse complement strand
GATTGGAGCGTGAAATTATTTTCAAAATACAATCGCCAATACACGGGCGGCGGCGATGAGGGTTTGTTTGACGGAGTTCGCGGCAGTTTGAATTTCGCTTCCGGCGAATGGCAAGGCTATCAAGATCAGGATTTTGTCGCCGTTGTTGATTTGAAAAAAGAAACAGAAATAAAGCGTGTCGGCGGCGGATTTTTGCAGGAAGCACGAGTTTGGATTTGGATGCCGACGCGCATCGAATTTGAAGTTTCCGATGACGGCGAAAATTTCCGAAAAGTTGCCGAGATCAAAACCGACGTTGCGCCCGAAGATATGAAACCGCAGATCAAAGATTATAAAACCGTGATTGAGCCGACCAAAGCGCGTTTTGTTCGTATTAAAGCCTTTAATCTCGGCAAAATTCCGGCGTGGCATCCGGGCGCCGGGTTTGATGCGTTTATTTTTGTTGACGAGATTTTTATCGAGTAGAAAAACCGACCGTTTATCATTTTTTCTGTAATTGAAGAATTTTCTCAAAAACGAATAAAAATTGTCCCGTCAGGGACTAAAGTTAATAGCCCCGCGATTTATCGTGGGGGAAATGTTGAATATATTTCAAAGTCCTGTCAGGGACGACAGATAAAATTGTTTGATTTCTGTCGTCCCTGACAGGACTTTATTTCTATAATAATCGCTTACCCAACAATGAATTGTTGGGCTATTGACTTTAGTCCCTGACGGGACGTTTTATTTGATTTTTATCAAAAGCGATAAGCGATCAGATTATAAAAACTATTAAACCTTGACCTATTAACAGATAAGCCTATAGAATCTATATAAATTTTGAGCGGTTCATTAAATTTCCCAGTTATGAAACTGCAGACCTTAAAACTTATCATCATCGGCACGGCAATCGGTTTTGCAACGGGTATCGGCGTTTATACGTTTGTTTATGCCAAAGGCTATTCGTATATGAGCAACGATCCGCTGGCGTGCGCCAATTGCCACGTGATGAACGAGCAATATGACGGCTGGCAGAAATCGAGTCATAAAGCGGTCGCCACCTGCAACGATTGCCACACGCCGCAGGATTTCATCGGAAAATACTATACAAAAGCTTCAAACGGATTCTGGCATTCCTATTATTTTACGCTCGGCGGTTTTCACGAACCGATTCAGATCGGCGAACGCAACCGCCAGATCACCGAACAAGCCTGCCGTTTCTGTCATCAACAAATGGTCGAATCAATTACTGTTTCGCATAATAAAGCAGACATCGAAGAAATGTCTTGCATTCGCTGTCACCGCAATGTCGGGCATCAGCATTAAAGCAGTTTATTTTCAAAAGGAGAAAAGCTAGATGGAAAATCAAGATAATCGAGAAATTCGAGAAGATCAAGAAGTTCAAGAACCGGCAATCCCCGAACAAACTCCGCCGGAAAATACTCCTTCCCCTGCACCGAAGCAATCGCGGTTTTACTCTCTGAAAATTCTCGTTCTGGTCGCCTTCTTCGCATTTGCGGCGGCAATCGCCGGAGTCGCGCTTTTAACGAATATTATGGAGCGCAAACAGGAAGCGCGAAATCCTTTTTTCCGCGTCGTCGAACTGACGGACGATACGGTTGATCCGGCAATCTGGGGCAAAAATTTCCCGCTGCAATACGATGATTACAAAAAAACGGTTGACCAGCAGCGCACGCGCTACGGCGGCAGCGAAGCACTTCACCGCACACCGACGAACGCCGATCCGCGCTCGATCGTCGCGCAATCGCGGCTTGAAGAAGATCCGCGCCTGAAAATAATGTGGGACGGTTACGCTTTTGCCGTTGATTTCCGCGAAGAACGCGGGCATTCCTTTATGCTCGAAGATCAGACATTTACCGAACGGCAAAATGTCGTCAGGCAACCCGGAAGTTGTATCAATTGCCACGCTTCGGCTTATCCGGCTTATAAAAGACTCGGCGACGGTGATATTTTCAAAGGTTTCGCCATACTTAATAAAATGCCGTATGTCGAAGCAAGAAAGGAGGTTACGCATCCGGTTTCGTGTCTCGACTGCCACGACTCGCAAACGATGCAATTGCGCGTCACACGCCCGGCGTTTATGGAAGGAATGCGGGTTTATAAGGCTTCGCAGGGCGTTCAAAATTACGAAGTCAACCGCGATGCGACGCGGCAGGAAATGCGCTCGTTCGTCTGCGGACAATGCCACGTCGAGTATTATTTCAAAGGCGATGAAAAAACTCTGATCTATCCATGGAGCAAGGGTTTGAAGATCGAAAATATCGTCGAATATTACGAAGAAGTTCAGCATAAGGATTGGGTTCACCCCCGCACCGGCGCAAATGTTCTAAAGGCGCAGCATCCCGAATTTGAAATGTATAATCAGGGAATTCACGCCCGCGCCGGAGTCGCCTGCGCCGATTGCCATATGCCGTATAAGCGCGAAGGCGCGATGAAAATCAGCGATCATCACGTTCGCAGTCCGCTTCTGAATATCAATCAGGCGTGTCAAACCTGTCATAAAGCGTCGGAAGAAGAATTGAAATTTCGTGCCGAAACGATTCAAACGCGCACCTTTTATTTAAGAAATACGGCGATGGACGCGCTCGTTTCATTGATTAACGACATTCAAAATGCCAAAAACGGCGGAAAAACCGACGAACAGCTCGCACAAGCCAGAGATTTTCAGCGCAAAGCGCAGTTTTATCTCGATTTTGTCGAAGCGGAAAATTCGATGGGCTTTCACGCTCCGCAGGAAGCGGCGCGGATTCTAGCCGATTCGATCAATTTTTCGCGTCTCGGACAAATGGCGGTGCGCGGCGAAACGATTCCGTCGCCATCACCTTCGCCGCAGCAAGTTGCAATGGTTATTTCATCGCATTAAAAGGTCAGAACCATCTGCGGTAGCGGATGGTTTAACGCAGAGTTTCGAAACATTTACCGACATCTCAAAAATTAATCTTCAACCATCCGCTACCGCAGATGGTTCTGACTTTCATTTCTTTTTATGCTCAATTTTTCATATCATAAAACACGCTTTAAAAACTTTCGAGGTCAAATATTTTGAGCAAAATTACTGAACTGCCCGAAGAAATCGAGCAATACCGCGATAAAAAATGGCGGCGCGAGGAAGTTTTGAAGATTGAAAAACCCGAACAAGTCGAAGCGATGATTGAAGATTTGGGATTTTGCCTGACTTTGACCGATTCGCGCACCGCTCTGCCGAGCGTTTATGTTGCAGTTTGCGGCAGACGCGACGCGCACACGCCGCGCAATGTGCAGAAGGATTACGAATGCAGTCTGGCTTGGACATTAAAAGACGAAGTGATGATGCGCGGAAAAGTTTATTACGGAAAACTTTGCAAAGGTCGCGCAATGTTTGTCGCGCCGCGCCTTGTTCCTGTTTTTAATGCGATTTGGGGCGTGCCGAAAAAAGAGGAAAAAGTGCATTTTTCCGAAGATGCCAACAAGATTTTAAAAGTTTTGCGAAAGGAATGGGAAATGGGCACGTCCGATCTGCGCGACGAAGCAAAGATCGAAAACCGTGCAAGTCTGACCAAAGAACTCGAAAAATTGCAGCGCACATTAAAAGTTATTCCGCAGGAAGTTCTTTATCAACCGAAATTTACATACATCTGGACTCTGCCCGAAGCGCGTTTTCCGAAGGAAATGGCAAAGAAAATTGCGCGTGAAACTGCCGTCAAAGAAATTGCCAAAGCCTATTTGAAGATGTGCGGAATGACGCTCCTTGGCGATCTTTCAAAAGCCTTCGGTTTCTACCGCTGGGAATCGGGGAAAGCAAATCATCAACTCGTTGACGAAGGTTTCGCCGAAAGACTCGCCACCGGCATTTATCAAAAAATTAACAAAGTCAAAAATTAAGTGTTTCTGTTCATTCGAGATAAAAAACTATTTAATGTTGAAAAAATGCGGTTTGTTAAATAATTGATGCAAAAAGAATTTTCCTTTGAAAAACTATTGGACGAATTCGGCTTTTGCCGGATTCAAACCTTTAAGTCACACAAAGGAAGGGAACTGTTGGGAAGCAGTTCCCTTACAAACAGAAAAAAGTCCGAAGTTAAAAAACTTCAGACTTTTAATTTTTTTGGGAAGACCTTTACTGCAAGTCACACAAGATTCAGCGTAATTTTTATTCGAACATTTCTTTGATAAAACGTCCGATTTCGTGAAATAAACAGCCGCAATTTGCCGGATCGCAATCCTTCGATTGAATAGCTTTTCCGTTTGAATCAACGCAGACTGATTGATATTTCTCATTATGTACCGCATTATCCGCCGCCGCAACAATACCGCCAAGCGATATGGTAACTATTAATACGAGCAGCAGTTTAGCAATCATTTTTCTCATATCGGATTCTCCTGTGTCAAATATCTCGATGCTTTTTGGAAAGGCTTTTTGATTATCGCCGGCATCGTTTCGACAACAATCGCCCGAACGTATCGTAAATAATATACGCTTTTTCAAAATTCATCAATATTTCATCAAATCGTGCAGAGCCTTTTCGACATCTTCAATTTTCTAAAAAAAATTAAATTTTCTATTCTTTATTAGATAATTCCTCAAGCCGCTTGGAGTTGTTTGTCAAAAAGCTCGTCATAGATAGGTTTTACTGCATTGACTATTTCTTTGTGCGACATCGGAAATTCTCACAGCAAAAGTCCGAGTTCATCAGGCATTTCGACACTGAAAATTCCGTCGCTGTCAATGATATTGACATTATAATCCAGTTCGGTATCTTCAATTTTAAGAACGAGGCGATATTTATTTCCACATATTCTCTTAAAATTTAAAATTTCTATTTTGTATCGGGAATCCATCTTAAAATTATCTCACCGCCCCAATTTTCAGAAAATCTCTTTTTGTCATTTTATATTTAAGGGATTGTGTATGTAATTGTCATAACAACTGTATATGGGACTCCATTTCTCTTTGCTGGTTCAAATCGAATTTTTCGTGCTGCTTTAATTGCCTCTTCTATTATTTCATTTGGTAAATCGCTCATAGGAGAAATCCCTCCTATTTCTCCACTAGACAAAAATGCTACTTTCAATAGAACATTTCCACTAACTTTTTTCTGCTTTGCAATTTCGCTATAACGAGGCTGTGGCTTAGAGATAAAACGTAATGGAGAAGATTGAGAAATCACTTTGGATGATTCAACTAAAGTCTTGTACTCTTTTTTCTGTGAGTAGTTTGCAATTACTGGGTTTGCCTCATATCCATCCTTTGAGATAACTTCCCCTGTTTCTTTAGAAACCAACCATATCGAAACCAATTCAATGTAGATTATATTCCGAATAGCATTATGATTCTTTCCTTCAACAATATCTTTTTTCGTTAGTGATTCGCGTTTGAAATAAGGTGGCACTAATTTAGCTATGAAAACCGGAACCTTTGTTTCCGGTCTTTCAGAATATTTCCATTTCCACTCAGGATTCCATGCTACAATGCCTGCTCCACTTACATGTTGATACTTATAAGAATCAAACCAGAATGCATTATGCGAAACATTTAATAGACGAAATGGTTGTGGATTCACAAACCCCAACTCAAAATGAAATTGTGGTGAGGGAATAAAGAACTCGCTTTCATTGCATAAAGTTCCCTTTACGCCTTTGTAGTCTCGCGGATTTAAATCGTCATTTATTGTTGTTTTTAAGTGAATTAAACCTTGTTTCCAAATAGATTGAGGAGACACGTTTGAGTCATATTCGGTTACCAAATCTTTTTCCGATAAAACGTCTTTGCTCCCTCCTATCCCGCTACCTATCCCACAGCCTTTCACTCTCACTATCTTAGGTTCAGGAAAGTCATCTGAGTGCATAAGACGGTAGAGATTTCCGCTAAAAACTGACAAAACATCTCCTTTTTTAGAACCAGATACATATTCAGAATGCTCCGGCACAAAAGCGAAAAGGTCGTCTGTTGTTAAATCTCCATAAACTTTTTGATTCTTCAATCTACTTTCGATTGATTGAACTAACTTTCCTGTCGTTTTTTCTTGTTGCAATAAGGCATATAAATTATTGGACAATATAACTGGGTCAACTCCATTGAAATTCCTTGGAAATAACTTAGTTTCTGAGGTTACTTTTATCTGACTGTATATTTCATTTAATGTTCCAAGACTCAGCACACATAACAAAAGAAATACAAGTTGTTTTGACATATTTTCCTCCATATTTCTGGTTGAATCACTTATCTAGTCATTTTTTACTCTAATACTTCATCAAATCGTGCAGAGCCTTTTCGACATCTTCGATCTGCGGCAGAATGAAATCTTCTAATTGCGGAGCGTAGCCGACGAATGTGTCGGTTGCGCCGACGCGTCTAACGGGCGCGTCCAGGTATTCGAATAATTCATCGGAAATCCGCGCCGCGATCTCTGCGCCGTAGCCGTAAGAGAGCGGATCTTCGTGCGCGACGATGACGCGGTTTGTCTTTTTGACGCTTTCCGCAATCGCTTCCCAATCGTACGGAACGAGCGTGCGAAGATCGAGAATTTCAACCGAAACGCCTGCTTTTTCAAGCCGTTTCGCCGCTTCCGTAGAGCGGTGAACGAGTGCACCGAAGGTTACGATTGTTACGTCCGAGCCTTCGCGCACCTTTTTCGCCTTGCCGAATGGAATCATAAATTCCGACGAAGGATACTGCGATTTGTTGTACACCTGACGATAGAGATGTTTATGTTCGAGAAACAAAACCGGATCATCACAGCGAATCGAGGTTCGCAAAAGTCCGTTGGCATCGAGCGCGTTTGACGGGTAAACGATCATCAGTCCGGGCGTGTGCGAAAAAAGCGTCGTGCCGGATTGCGAATGATAAACCGCGCCGCCCTTTAAATATCCGCCGACCGGAACGCGCATCACCATCGGACATTTCGTGTCGCCGTCCGAACGCCAGCGCGTTACCGCAACTTCGTTTCTGATCTGGTGAAACGCCGGGAAAATGTAATCGAAAAACTGAATTTCAACGACGGGTTTTAAATTCCGAATCGCCATCCCGACGGCGCGACCGATGATATTGGCTTCCGCCAGCGGCGAATTGAAAACACGCGCCGAGCCGAATTCCCTTTGCAGATTTGCCGTTACTTTGAAAACGCCGCCTTTGCCTTTGACGGTTTCCAGATATTCCTCGCGCGAACAATCCGCGACATCTTCGCCGAAGATGACGATTCGCTCGTCGCGCTTCATTTCCTCGTGCAGACAGCGATTGATTAAATCAACCATCGTTCCCGCGTTGCCGGAAAGCTCCGCGCCCGTTTCGGTGTCGAAATCCTTGCTCGTCGGATCAACATCGGGCGAAAAGACATTTCGCAAGGCTGATTCGGGTGGTGGCTGCGGCGTAACAATCGCAATATCGGCGGCTTCGTTGACTTCCTTATCAACTTCCTTTCGCAGTTTTTCCAAATCTTCCGATGAAGCGATACCTTCGGTCATCAAAAATTCGGCGTAGGTTTTGATCGGGTCGATTTCCGCGTCCTTTTGGCGTTCTTCTTCGGGGCGATAGAGTTTTTCATCATCGGAAAGTGAATGTGAATACGGTCTGACAACTTTGGCGTGAACAAACGCCGCACCTTTTCTGGCGCGGCAATACTCGACCGCTTTTTTAAAAGTTTCGTAACTTTCGAGCGGATTCGTGCCGTCGCATTTTTGGATTAAAAGATTCGGAAAACCGGCAACGAGTTTTGAAATATCGCCGCCCGCCGTGCCGACTTCGACCGGAGTGGAAATGGCGTAACCGTTGTCTTCAACGACAAAGATCACGGGCAATTTCAGATTGCAAGCCGTGTTGAGAGCTTCCCACCATTCGCCTTCGCTCGTCGTGCCGTCGCCGACCGACATATAAACGACTTCATCGCCTTTAAAGCCGACGATTTTTTCTTGCAGACTTTCGACAAGTGTTGCGCGATACGCCGCTTCCGCCGCGCCGACCGCGTGGAGCGCCTGCGTTCCCGTGCAGCTCGACTGCGACGGAACATTCAAATCCTTGTGTCCCCAGTGCGAAGGCATCTGCCGACCGTGTGAATTCGGATCGATTTCCGCACCGACCGCCGAATAGAGCATTTCCTGCGCCGTCATTCCGAGCCCGAGCATCAGCGCGCGGTCGCGGTAATACGGAAAAAACCAATCGTAAGCCGGTTTCATCGCCAAAGCCGCCGCCGTTAAAATAGCTTCGTGTCCGGCGCCGGAAATCTGGAAAAAGATTTTGTTCTGCCCTTTGAGCTGAATCTCCTTGTCGTCAACGCGCCGCGACAGATACATCGTGCGGTAAATTCCGACCAGCGTTTTTTCGTCCAGACCGTGATATTTGTCGGATTTTTTCGCCGCTGATTTTGCCGGAGCGGTTTTTTTGACGGCTTTTTTCGCCGGCGTTTCCGGTTTCGCCGATTCGGCGGTTTGCTGCGATTTTTTCACACCGCTCGCCCCGTCGGCTTGCGCCGTCTTCACCGTTTTTTCTTCGGCATTTGTCGGTTTTGCCGTTTTTCTTTTAGCCGCTGCCGTCTTATTATTCGTTTTTGCAGTATCGGATTTCTTTGTTGCTGTTGCCATTTTTGATAAGTTCCTGTGATAAATAAAAATTATTAAATTAAAAAGGTAAGTTATAATTTATCAAAGATGGCAAAAGTGAGCAATTTCACAAAATTTTTCTAAAATTCATCTCGATGATTAAAGCAAAAATATTTGCCCACGAATTTGCACGAATCAGCACGAATTATTTTATCTTTCTTTAATTCGCGAAAATTTGTGTTCATTCGTGGGCAAATAGTTAAAAAAATTTAATTCGCCTTCAAAATCCAGCCGTTTTTATCAAACACAGGCATATTTTTCCCGTCCCAACTGATTTCAGCTTTGCCGTTTTTCATTTCGATCTTTTGCGTTTTGCCATTTGTTTCAATTTCAACCGGCATAGGAAACGGCAGATTATCGGGCGTTTCCCAGGCTATTTCGATCTTGTCGCCATTTGCTTTAAAAACAAGACGCGGCAGTTTCGGCTGGCGCAGATAAACTTCAAAAAACCAATCCAGCTCCATTTTCGATTCTTCTTCGGCAATTTGTTTGAAATCATCGGTCGTCGCAAAACGGTTTTGCGCGCCGCTCGTGATCTTTTCCGATTCTTTTATCGGATAAGCCATTCGGCGAAGTGCGCGGAAAAACGCCTCGTCGCCGATCAGATAGCGCAGCGTGTGCAGAATGACCGCGCCTTTGCCGTAAATGTCGCCGTCGCTCTTTAGATAATCGGGTTCAGCCATATAAACCTGATACGCGATCTTTGATTCACGCGGCGCGACCGGCTGCATATTTCGCGTATTTTTCGCCCGCGCCTTCATCGCATTCAGATAAACTTCCTTGCCTTTGATTTCTTCGAGATAAAGCGTGTCCATAAAAGATTGAAAACCTTCGTGCAGCCAGAAATCGCGCCAATCCGAAGCGGTCACGAGATTTCCCCACCATTCGTGTCCGAGTTCGTGAAGCATCAAACCGTCGAAACCGTGTTCGTTGTTCTTAAATTTGTTGCCGTAAGCGATTACGGTCGAATGTTCCATTCCCAAATGAGGCGTTTCGGCAATGCCGAGTTTTTCCGCGCGATACGGATACGGTCCGAGATATTTTTCGTAAAAATCAAGAAATTTCGCCGTTTGACTGACGATGTCCTTCGCCTTTTCCGCGCTTTCCGGCAGAGCGTAAAAAATTATCGGGAAAGTTTCGCCCGCAATGCTTTTATAATTCTGCTCGACGAGTTTGTACGGCGCGATATTTAAAACGACGTTGTAATTATTGATCGGATTGGACATCTGCCAATTAAATGTGCGCGTATCTTCTTCGTTTTCATTGATCGTTTGCAGTTTGCCGTTTGCCGCGACATATAAATTATTCGGAACAGTGATATGCAGGGAAACCGAATCGGCTTCATCCGACGGATGATCTTTGCTCGGATACCAGAGGTCTGCGCCGTCGTTTTGTTGGGCATTGACGATCCAATCCGAACCGTCCGCCGTTTTTTCCCACATAAAACCGCCGACCCACGGCGCACGCGGCGCAAGACGCGGAACTCCCGCGTATCTGACGGCGACTTTTACCTGTTCGCCCGGCTGTTTGGTCATCGGAAACCAGATCCAGATTTTCCCCGTCCGGCGTTCGAATTTCAGAGCTTTCGGCGCGTCAAAACCTTCGACCAGAGCGGCAAACGAAACTTCATACGGCGTATCGAGATCAACGACAAAAACATTCGTCGGCGAAATGATGTTTGCCGTAATAACAGTTTCGCCGGAAATCGCTTTTTTATCGGGAAAAACACGCGCCGAAATATCGTAATTTTTCACGTCATACGCCGCCTGTTCGGGCATCAAAGGTCCGCCCGTATCGGTCGGTCGCACGCCGAGTTCGCGTTGTGCAAAAATGACATTTGCAAATAAAATTACCGGTAAAATGCCCAACAAAAGTTTGTATAAATTTTTCATAATTTTCTCTAAACAATCTTTGAATCCGGAAAATAAATTGCCCCGCCGCTTTAGCGCGTGGCATGATTAATGCAGAGGTTTCAAGGCTTTAGATACAAGCCGAATTTAAGATATTAAAAAGTTCCTTAATGTTTTAGCTGAAGCTCTAAGGATGATTGATTGTTTTTAGTAAATTCGGTTAAAGCCTTGATTTAATTTCTAAATTATCCGTCAGCTAAAGCCGCACGCCAATTGATAAAGTGGTTACTTTTTAATCTTCATCAGTCAAAATTTCCTGCACGCGTCCGACCTGCCCGTCGGTCAGGCGCACTTTTATGCCGTGCGGATGATTTGGCGAATTGGTCAATAGATCCTTAACTGTTCCGATCGTCCTTTTTCCTGTCCGCTGGTTTTGTTTTAAGACAATCGCCACGCGCATTCCGGCGCGAATGTTTTTTCGTTCTTTTCCGTTCATAAAATTATATTAAATTAACAGGGATTTTCAGGATAGACCGAGGATGAAAAGATTTTTATTATATATCTTTTAAGATAACTTTTAACATTCTAGAAAATAATCAAAAAATATCCCTGTCTATCCTGAAAATCCCTGTTAATTCTTCTTTTCCTGCTTTTGTTGCTTCCCCGTTTCTTATATTAATAATTTCCGCGCCCGCGCCGAATTTTTCGACGAATGATTCCTTTGAAGTCGTCACGAATGTCTGCGTTTTGTCGCTTAAAAATTCGAGAAGCTGTCCGATTCTTCTATAATCGAGTTCGGCATCAATATCGTCGAGCAAAAAAAGCGGATATTCGTTGTGCTGCGAGAAATAAACCGACAAGGTTGCCAGCTGCAAAATCAAGAGTGCGCTTCTCTGCTGTCCCGACGAGCCGAATTTCCGAAGATCGCGCCCGTCGAACAAAATATCCAACTCGTCGCGGTGCGTTCCGATCAGAGCATAACCGGCGCGGAGTTCGGCTTGAACGCGCAGTTTTAATCGTTCCGCCAGAAGACCCGCGTAATCATTTAAATCGCCTTTGCCTTCGAGCGATGAAACGTAGCGGATCGAAACTTCTTCCTTGCCGAAAAGCTTTTTCTGCAAATCTTCGTTTAATCTTTCAACATAACGGACACGCGCTTTATGAATTCTGGTGGCGTGCTGAATCAATTGCTCGTTCCACGGTTCTAATCTTTCGGCGGTTTCATCGAGAGAGAATTCTTCCGCCTGCGCGGTTTGAAGCAGGGAATTTTTCTGCCGGATAACGCGGTTGAAATCCGCTAAAGTCTGGACGAACGGCGGATAGATCGAAACGATTCCGCCGTCGAGGAATTTTCGCCGCGCTTCCGGACCGCCGCGCACGATTTCCAGTTCGTCGGAATTAAAAAGCACGGCGTGAAGCTGTCCTAAAAATCGCTGGACGGTTTCGCGTTTATTGTTGACCGAAAGAATCTTCGAATTGCCCTCGACGGCGACTTGCAGAACGCGCATTATTTCCTCGCTCTGCCGCACATTTCCTTTGACAATTCCTAATTCTTCTTCAAATTTTACGGCTTCGGTCAGGCGTGCGGTTTTAAATGATTTCGTCGTTGCCAGCAGATAAATCGCTTCGAGCCAGTTGGTTTTGCCCTGCCCGTTTTCGCCGAAAATTATGTTAAGTCCTTTGCCGCAAACGATTTTGCCGGTCAGATTTCGGAAATTTTGTGCTTCGAGCAACTCTAGTAACATTTAACCATTTTAACACAAACCGCTTCAAAAACTTGTCCGCATTTTCGCTGGATAATTTTCTCGATTGGGACTATACTGTTAAATAGTGTTGAACAAACATCAACACTTAATCTAAAACTTACTTTCACAAAATAAACAAAATGAAACTCCCAATCATCATAATTTTTATTTTCGTCTTTTCGTTCGCGGTTTTTGCCCAGCAAAATCGCGGCAAAGTTATGGCTGAAAATTTCAGCGCGGTGGCAACGAACGGCAAAACCTTTGAACTTTCGGCATTAAAAGGCAAAGTCGTCGTTTTAACATTCTGGTCAACGAAATGCGCGATTTGCCACAGCGAAATCCCGAAACTCAATAAACTTGCCGAAAGCTATAAAAACCAGGAAGTCGTTTTTATAGCTTTGACGATGAACAATGAAGCGACCGTAAATGCTTATATCAAAGACAATCCGTTTAATTTCAACCTGTTGCCGAACAGTTTCGGCGTGGTTTTGAAATATGCCGAAAAGGACGGCGGCGGCAGAATCAATATGGGTTTTCCGGCGCATTTTCTGATTAATCAAGCGGGCGAGATCGAACTGAAAACAAGCGGTTTTGATAAAACCGCAAAACTCGATTCGGAGATAAGCCGGCTTCTAACCGCGAAAAAATCGGCAGATTAAATTTCAGCGCGAATACGAAAAATCTTGACATCACACACAAGACCAAACTATAAAGGTAGATTATGAAATATCTTTTTAGCGTTTTTGTCGTGTGTTTGCTCTCTTTTTCGTCGTTCGGACAATCGAAAGTAATTACCAAACAGAATTCTTCCGCAAAATCGGGAATGGTTGCGCTGTCGGGTAAAACTTTCGGTCAGGAAGAATTAAAGGGAAAAATCGTCGTCTTGAATTTCTGGTACACGAGCTGTCCGCCGTGTCTCAAGGAAATCCCCGAACTTAACAAAATTGTTGCCGAATATCAGGGAAAAGACGTTGTTTTTCTCGGACTTGCGACCGATGATGTCAAAACACTCGAAGGTTTTCTTAAAGAACATCCGTTTGATTACGAGATAATTCCAAAGGCAACGCAGCTGATGATGCGCTTTCTCGAACCGGACGCAACCGGCAAACTCGAAACAACATTCCCTTTGCACATCGTTGTCAACCGCGAAGGAAAAAAGACCGTTTATGAAATGGGAATGAAGGGCGTTTTAGCGGTTGACCGGGAATTAAAGCGTTTGTTTCAAGCGGAAGAAAAACCGAAAACCGCCGTTGATGCAAAAAAATCAAACTGAATTTTCCGCCTGACGGTTTGTTTCTCTCGAAAATTTGCGATATATTTTTTATTCGCGTTTCGTTTGGATGCGGAGAGATCGCATAATGGTATTGCAGTAGTCTTGAAAACTACCGGGCGTAAGCCTATGCAGGTTCGACTCCTGTTCTCTCCGCCATTTTTCAAAAATTCTGCTTAAAAAAAGATTTGTAAATTTTGTTTTGCAAATCTTTTTTTTTGCCCGTCAGACAACTTTTTCCCGGATTCGTTTCTCAAAGCAATTTAGAAACCTTATATAAAATCAACAACTTGGAGAATTTTTATGAACATTGTCAGCGCACTACTCGTGTGTTTATTTTTAACTTTTGCCGCATTCGGACAAACGGCTGAAAGCGAAAACAAAGAAGAAATCTCGGTCGAGGAAATTACGCTGTTCAAAGATGACGGTTCGGACGCGTCGGGCGACGAAGCGGAAGTTTTTTCACCGAATGATGTCCCGATTCATTGTTCGATTTTGCTCAATTCGTTTGAAATCGCAATGATCAAAATGCAAATTGTCGCCGTCAAAGCCGCCGGAATAAAAACGGGTACAAAGATCGTGACGGTCAATTACAAAACTAACGGCAAACATAACAGCGTAAATTTTACCGCGTCGCCGGCGGACGTTTGGGCAGTGGGAAAATACCGCGTGGAAATTCTTATTGACGGGAAACTTTCCGGAAGCAAGGAATTTGAAGTTTCGAAAGCGGCGACACCGAAACTCTAAAATAACCTAAGTTACCAGACATCAACATTTTGGAGAAGCCGCCCGCGAAAGGACGCGAAAAGACGCGAAAAAAAATATTAAACCGCAGAGACGCAGAGACGCAGAGTTTTTTTGGCAGATTTGCTGAAAATTAATCTAATCCGTCAGAATATAAGCTGAATTTGCTCGATAATTATTTATAATTCTCAGCGTCTCAGCGGTGAAAAATCCTTATCCAATATTCACGTTAAAATATGTTTTTTCGCGCATTTTCGCGCTTTTTTCGCGGTTAATTTTTTTTTCTGATTTTCAATTCCGAAAATTCTGCGTAATCATCAGACCGCGTCTGCCGCCGTCCAGAATTCCGATGCCGACGCGCCCGAATTGCGGGCGCAGGATATTGGCGCGGTGTCCGGGCGAATTCATCAAACCCGTGTGGGCAATTTTCAATGTCGGCGCGAGTGCCAGATTTTCGCCCGCCGTCCGGTAACGCACTTTTTCATCCTTCATCCGATCAAACGGAGTTTTGTTTTCGAGCGTATTGTGCGAAAAATAGCCGCGCTCAAACATATCCGCCGAATGTTTGACGGCAACGCCGCGCATTTCCGTGTCGGCTTCGAGCGGTGAGAGTCCTTCGGCGGCGCGTTCCCTGTTGATAAGTGCGAGCATTTCAGCTTCGAGATCGGGACGCGGGTTGTATTCCGTTACTTTGAAAGGTAATTCGACCGTTTCATCCGAACCCGGATAAGTCGTCAGGCGGCGCGTCAGCGTTTCATTGATCGCTTCTTCAAAAATGGGCGCAAGCGCGGTTTCGATCCCGTCGGAATAAATCGCCAGAGGTTCCGCCAGACGGCTTTCATTTAGAGAATCCTGAAAACCGCCGGAAAAAGGCAGCGAATAAAGCGCGGCGGCAAGAATAATTGCCAAAATAAAACCGCTGAACAATCCGGGCAAAATGCCGAGTGCGCGGTTTAATTTATTTTTTTGGACATCATTCGGAAAGCGTTTGATGAGCAAACTTCCTAAAAATTGGAGCAGAAAACTGACGGAGAAAAACACAATGACGAAAGCGAGTGGTTTCGTCCAGACGGGTGTCCAATCGGTGATCACTTCAAAAATGCGCGAAACCGGATGATACAGGACAAAAGCCGCAAGAAGACTTCCGACCCAGCGCACCAGATCAAGCAAACCGGAAATAAACCCGCGATAATAGCCGAACGCCGCACTCAGCAAAATTACAAATATAAGAAATAAATCAACTAAATTCATCGTGCTGACTTTGACGCTGAAAAGACGCGAAATGTTTCACCGGAAATTTGTAAATTCAACAATTTAGAAATTTGCGATTTCCGAAAATCCGGTAAAATTCGCTTTTTCGGTGAACTGAATCTATAATTAACAGCAATTCAATTTAAAAAAGAACGTACCGCCGTCCGTCCCGGCGGCTGTCGTGGCAGCGTCTCGCTGCCACGCTCAAGTTTATAAATTTACACGTGCCAGCGGGAAGCTGCCACGACAGCCGGCAGGATGCCGGCGGTACATTTTTTTCGGCAAGGAATTTTACAAAATGAAAAAGATCCACAACATTTTAATTATACTTTTTATCACGATTTTTACCGGCGCAGGTGTTTCAAACGCGCAAACTACGGGAAACGACAAAATGCAGAAAACGGCAACGACAGCGCAGGATTTTCATTCTTATTCGAATCCGAACGAGATCAAGGTAACGCATATTGATCTCGATTGGAATGTTTTATTCGACAAAAAGATTTTGCAGGGCACGGCAACTTTGAGTTTCGAGCGCAAATCGAATGATCCGAACACGCTTTTGAATCTCGACACGCGCGATTTGAATATCGAAAAGGTCGAAACTTCCGATGATGGCGGAAAAACTTTTGCGGCAACAAAATTCAGAGTCGGCGAAGTTGATAAATTTTTAGGTGCATTGCTCACCATTGAAGTTCCGCTTAAAGCAAACCGCGTTCGCATAACTTACGCGACCAGCCCGACGGCTTCGGGTTTGCAATGGCTTGCGCCGGAGCAAACCGCCGGCAAGAAAATGCCTTTTATGTTTTCGCAAGCCCAGGCAATTCACGCCCGTTCGTTTATTCCGCTGCAGGATTCACCGCAGGTGCGCGTTACATATTCGGCAAAGGTTCGCACGCCGAAGGGACTTCTGGCGGTGATGAGCGCGGAAGGAAATTCGCAAAATAATGCGGAGCGCGAAGGCGTTTATAATTTTAAGATGCCGCGCCCGATTCCGTCTTACTTGATAGCGATTGCCGTCGGCGATCTGAAATTCAAATCTTCAGGAAAACGAACAGGCGTTTATAGCGAACCTTCGATGCTGGAAAAATCGGCGTTTGAATTTGAAGATACGGAAAAAATGGTCGAAGCGACCGAAAAGATTTACGGCAAATATCGCTGGGGCAGATATGATCTGCTTGTTTTGCCGCCGAGTTTTCCGTTCGGCGGAATGGAAAATCCGCTGCTGACATTTGCCACGCCGACTATTTTAGCGGGCGATAAATCGCTTGTATCTTTAGTCGCGCACGAACTCGCGCATTCTTGGTCGGGCAATCTCGTAACAAATGCGACGTGGCGCGATTTTTGGCTCAACGAAGGTTTTACGACGTATCTCGAGCGAAGAATTACCGAAGCGGTTTACGGCACGGCGCGCCGCGAAATGGAAGCGACTCTTGCCAAACGCGGACTTCTCGAAGAGCTCGCCGGAATGGAGGAACGCGACGAAATTCTGCACGTTGACCTCAAAGGGCGCGACCCGGACGAAGGTTTTACGGGTGTTCCGTATGAAAAAGGCGCACTGTTTCTGCGGCATTTAGAGGAAACGGTCGGGCGCGAAAAGTTTGATAAATTCGTTAAAAATTATTTCGATAACTTTGCTTTTCAGAGCATCACGACCGAAACTTTCGTCGAATACCTGCAAAAAAATCTGATTGACAAAAACCCGAAACTGCTCACGCGTGCCGACATTGATGAATGGATCACCAAATCCGGTCTGCCGAAAAACGCGCCGAATCCGCAATCGGACGCGTTTGAAAAGGTCGAAGCGCAGGCAACTGATTACTTAAGCGGAAAAGCCGCCGCCAAAGACATTCAAACAAAATCGTGGACGACGCAGGAATGGCTGCATTTTCTCGGCGTTTTACCCGAAAATTTCGGCGCGGAAAAAATGGCGGAATTAGATAAAGCATTTAATCTGACCAAGGCGGGAAATTCCGAAATTGCCTTCAAATGGCTGATCTTATCAATCAAACATAAATATCGCGAGGCAGATGCGCGGCTCGAAGAATTTTTAACCACAATCGGACGGCGCAAATTTGTCAAGCCTTTGTTTGACGAACTCGTTAAAACGCCCGAAGGCAGAAAACGCGCCGAAGAAATTTATAAAAAAGCGCGCACCGGTTATCATCCGATCACGCAAACATCGGTTGATGCGGTTTTGAATTGGAAACAATAATTAATGCGAAACGTAACTGATTAGGTCAAAAAAAACTCCCCTCCTTTTCTCAGGAGGGGTGGCAGCCGTTTTTTGGCTGACGGGGTGGTTTTTGATTCATCCCGCCGTTCAGGAATGAGAAGGAGAACCAACCACCCCGCGCCTAAAGGCGCACCCCTCCTTTTCTCAGGAGGGGAGTTTTTTGTATAAAAGACTAATCAGTTACTGTAAAATATAAAAAACGGGCAAAAGATTTATCCTCAAAATCTTTTGCCCGACATATTTTTGATTTATCAAACCTTTTACAGAGCGAAATTGAAACTGATAAATCCCGTTGCTTTAACCGGTTCGCCGTCGCGTGTGAACGGTTTGAATTTCCATTTCTTGACCGCATCTTGCGCCGCCGTCCGAAGCATTGTCGGACCCTCCGCATTTTGAACTTCGACGACTTTTCCTTCTTCATCAACGATAACTTCAACCTTGACAACGCCCGTCATTCGCATACTTCGCGCCACCGTCGGATAAACCGGATTCGTTTTCTTGGTCGCGTATCCGATCAGAGAACCGACTTCTAAAGGGGTTGTGATTTTTGACGGTTCTTCCTCGTTGGCAACCGTCGGCGATTCATCCTTTTTTTCGTCGGTCGTTGTTTTCGGTTTCGATGCCGAACCGATGACTACGCGGTTTCTTTTCGCTTCGGTGTTTGTGAGAGGTTGGTCAGGCTGTTTAACTTCTTTTTTGATTTCTTCTTTGGGAGTTTCGACGGGTTTGAAACCCGTTTCGGTTTTGGCAACCGTTTCGTTTGAAGGTTTATTGACAACGGGCTGCGGCAGTTTTTGTTCATCCTTGGAAACCGGCAGCAAGATCGAAGATTGTTCGGTCGCCGGTGGCGGCACAATCGGCGGATTCGTATTCGATGCGACCGTGTTTTCCATTCCGGGAGTTTGCGGCATTGTGACGGCATTTATGACCGTGCTTCTCGAATTCGTCAATTGCTCGCGGGCATCGGCAACTTCGATCTTCCAGCGGTTTGCGTCATAATCATCTTTCGCAAAACTGGCTCGCGCGGTCGTTGCGCCTTCGAGCAGAGCCACCGTATTATCTAAATTTTTGGCATCTTTGCCGAGTTCCTTCGATTGCGCGACGACGAGTTCCAGAGTTTCGCGCATCTTTTCGATGTCGTCGGTTGCCGGTTTCGGCAAGTTGCGGTCGGAAACATTAAAGCCGAGCGCACGATAGCGTTCCCATTGATTTTTGGCATTTTTAATGACCTGCGAGCCGACCGCAAAATAATTTGCCGCCGCATTCGGTTTGTTTGCCTTTAAATCCTTGGAGAGTATATTTAAGAAATCCTGCGCCTGTTTGTAATCGCCTTGTTCCAAAAAGCTGTTCATCAAGAGAACATTAACGACGCTGTGAACCGTAGGATCGGAACTTTCGAGTTTGATATTATTAAGTTCGTAAATCGCTGCAGGATAATTTTTGACAACGATAAACGCTCTGGATTTTGCCACACGCTCGCGCATTACATCGGCAGACGACATTACGGCAGGTGTGGTGTCCTGACCGAAGGCTGTAAATGCAAATGTTACGATTAACAGAAGGTTTGTAGAATATGTTTTGATGTTTAGCGGCATTTCTCTTTTTTTTACCTCTTTTTTAGAAATTGAAATTTGAAGCCGAAAACCCGCAAAGGCTTATAACTGCTTGTGATAATCCGTTTATTATGCTTTGAAAAGCCGTTTCAGAGCAAGTATTTCAAGACTTGCTCTATGGATTCGATAAACTATTGATGATTTTTAGACGATATGCGTTTGCGTCTTTTTTTATACCGCTTTCATTCAAAGTAATCAAGTTTCGATTACGCATTATTATTTTTCCGTCAATAATTACGTCCCGGACGTTATGTGCTTTCGTCGCATAGACGAGATGCGAATAGACGTTAAAATAAGGCGTTTGGCTCAAATCTTCAAAGTCAACAATAACGATATCGGCGCGTTTTCCCGCTTCGAGCGAACCGATTTTATTTTCCAGATGCAGGGCGCGTGCGCCGCGAATCGTTGCCATTTCAAACGCTTCAAAGGCGGACACGACCTTCGGATCGCCTGAAAACAGTTTGTGCAGCTTCGCCGCCGTGTCCATTTCTTCCCAGATGCTCAGATCATTATTCGAAGCCGCGCCGTCTGTTCCCAAACCGACCGCTAAATCCATCTTTAACATCAGCGGAACGGGCGCAACGCCCGCCGCAAGTTTCATATTCGATTGCGGACAATGCGCGATGCCGACATTATGCTTTTTCAAAATCGCCAATTCTTTTTCGTTCGCCTGAACGACGTGCGCGGCGATCAGTTTATCGCTCAAAAAACCGATTTTTTCGACGAATTCGATCGGTCGCAAACCCGCGTGTTTCTGCGTGATAAATTCGGTTTCGGTTTCGGCTTCCGCCAGGTGCATAACGAGCGGCGCATTTAACTTATCGGACAAACTTTTAGATTCTTTAAGATGCGCTTCGCTCACGGTATAAGGCGAGTGCGGCGCGATTGCCGGAACGATTAGCGGATTCGACTGCCATTTTTTAACGAATTTTTCGGTATATTTAATTCCTTCTTCCCAGGTTTTATTGTCGGGCGCGGGAAAATCAATGATCGTCTGCCCCAAAACTCCGCGCATTCCGGCTTTGAAGGTTTCGTCGGCGATGGCATCTTCAAAATAATACATATCGCAATAGGTGGTCGTGCCGCCGCGAATCATTTCGGCAAGTCCGAGCCTTGTGCCGGCGCGGACGAAATCTTCCGTCACGTTTTTCGCTTCCGCCGGAAAGATGTATCTCGTCAGCCATTCCTGCAAATCGAGATCGTCGGCAATTCCGCGAAAAAGCGTCATCGGCACGTGCGTGTGCGTATTGATCAAACCGGGAATGATAATTTTTCCGCTCGCCTCAACGGTTTGTTCGGAGCGGAATTTATTGTTGATTTCGGCGGAAGTTCCGACGGCGATAATCGCCCCGTTTTCAACGGCAACCGCGCCGTTTTCGATCAGACGTTTTTCCGCATCCATCGTCACGACCGTGCCGCCGCGCACAATTAAATCAATCATTTTCTTTTGGGCAAGATTCGTTTGCGGTAGAAACAAAAGCAGGAAACTAAAAATAAAAAATAAACTTTTCATACTGAAATTTACATCAAATGCGCTTTGAAAATCAACACTTACGGATGTTTATTCAAATTTGTTCAAGCCTTTCCACTTTGTCATCATCTTTCGATAAAAGCGAAAAGGCGTTTTGTTGGCAAATTGCCGGTAATAGTCATTGTATTGCAAAGAATAGAGATAACCTGTGTAATTATTTAAAAGCCGATCGAGAACCGGCGGACTTTTATGCAGCGGAAAATCGCCGATCTCAACGGCAAAAACTATCGCGGGAAGATTATACGCGCGGAATTTAATTCCTTTTTCCTTCAGATATTCGATACAGTCGGCAATTCCGTTATAGGTAATTACGGCATCGTGAAAAAGAATCGCGCCGTTTTCGCCCAAAACATCAAGGCAAAACTTAAAATCCCGAAGCGCGGCATAATCGGTATGCTCGCCGTCTATAAAACAAAGTTGGATTTTTGATTTAACTTCATCTGCGCCGATTTCGCCCGTATCGCCGTCAATCGTGATAACTTTGTCCATTTTATCCGGCGCGACCGTTCCCAGAAGATCGAGCATTCTTTCGGTCGAATTATTCAAATAAGTATAATCAACGCCGCGTTCATCCGGCTGACTTAGCGGGCGTTTATCAATCGAATAAATTTTCCGGCATTTATCATCGAGCAGATGCGGCTGAATGCTTCCGCCGAGGTAAGAACCGATTTCCAGATAATTGTAATCCGGCACGAGTGAACGCACCGCAAACTGGCACGCCAGGAGCGATTGCTTGTCTTCATCAACCGATTGACTCTGTATTTTCTCGAAAAGACTTAGATCGAGATTGCTTATTTTTTCTTCAAAATTGCTCATTATAAATTCTACTTTAAAAATTTCCCGTCAAATGCCCGCGGCAGTAACTTTGTCACCTGCAAAGTTTCATTTTTATCATTTAAATTGGCAAATGTAACCGCAATATCGCCGCAGATTTCCCAGATGACCTGCCGGCAGATGCCGCACGGCGGCGTTAATTCCTGCGTATCCGCTACAATCGCGATGTGCGAAAATTCCTTTTCGCCTTCGGAAACAGCCTTCCAGATCGCCACGCGTTCGGCGCAGGCGGTTGCGCCGTAAACCGCATTTTCAACATTGCAGCCCGTATAAATTTTTCCGTCTTTAGTGCGAACCGCCGCGCCGACCTTAAAATTCGAATACGGCGCATACGCTTTTTCGCGCACGTCCCGCGCCGCTTTTATCAATTCTTCTTTTTCTTCAACTGAAATTTTCATCAAAAAACAATCCAAAATCTAAAATCCAAAATCGCTACTGCCCGCTTCCCGCCGACCATTGACGGCTGACTTCTTCGCGGATCTTTCCGCACAGAAGTTCGATGCCGATGTCGGAATTTCCGCCTTCGGGAATAATTATGTCGGCATAGCGTTTTGAATTTTCGACAAATTCAAAATGCATCGGGCGAACGGTTGCATAATACTGCGCGATAACCGATTCGACCGTTCTGCCGCGTTCGGTGATGTCGCGCTTTAATCTTCTGATGAACCGAATATCGTCCGGTGTGTCCACAAAAACTTTGATGTCGAGCAGTTCCAAAATGCGCGGTTCGGCAAAGATCAAGATTCCTTCAACCAGAACGACGGGTTTCGGTTCGAGATGTTCGGTTTCCTGTTTCCGCGTGTGCGAGGCAAAATCATAAACCGGCATTTCGACCGTCTGACCGCCTTTTAAGCGTTTAATGTGATTCATCAAAAGATCGCTGTCAATCGCGTCCAGATGATCGAAATTCGCCTGATGCCGCTCATCGAGCGGCATATCTTCGAGATTGCGATAGTACGAATCCTGCTCGATCAAGATCACGCTTTCCCTGCCGACGGCTTCAATGATCTTCCGCGCAATCGTCGTTTTCCCCGAACCTGTTCCGCCGCATATGCCAATTATCATTCTTGTTCGTCCTTTGCCTTTTATCCTTCGTCCTTTGAATTTGTTGTGCCGATCGAACGCAAATAAGCATTCAAAGTCGGGGCTAATTTTTGAACCATCGGTTTTAGAGTTTCGATTTGTTCTTTTGTTAAAAGGTTACGTTTGAAGGCTCGGCGAAGCCAATGTTGAGTTTCTTGCAAAGAACCTCTCGAAATTTTTATAAAACGCCGATTATCCTGAAAACTTCCGCGACCTTCGCCTTCGGCAATATTTGCCCCGACCGAATCTGCTGAACGCACAAGCTGTTTTCCAACCTTATCTTTTGCAAAAGAATCCCAATTGGTAACAATACTCCAAATCTCATCGGCTAAATCTTCCGCTAACTGATAAACCCGTAAATTTTCAAAATTAGTTTTCGCCATTAATTTTCTCCCAAAATAATTTGTAAAAATCTAACCCAAATTCTTACAAAATTCTTACAAAGGACAAAGGACTAATGACCAAGGACTAATAATTAATCTAGTTTGGGAATTATTCTCCGCAAAAGTTCTTGGAAAACTCCCGCGACCTTTGCCCCTGTTTCCATTACTTCCGCGTGATTTATCGATTCATCGGAAATCCCGGCGGCGAGATTGGTAATGCAGGAA
This sequence comes from Pyrinomonadales bacterium, assembly GCA_038246645.1. GTDB lineage: Bacteria > Acidobacteriota > Blastocatellia > Pyrinomonadales > Pyrinomonadaceae > JAHCHG01. The sequence continues at coordinate 20,213 of JBBRVS010000016.1, read as the reverse complement.
ATTCCCAGGACCTTGATTCCCATCTGCCGCGCCGCAATCGCTTCGGGAACTGTTGACATTCCGACCGCATCGCCGCCGAGCAAGCGAATCATCCGAATTTCCGAAGGCGTTTCATAGCTCGGACCCGACAGACCGCAATAAACTCCGCGCCGCAGAATTCTTTCGATTTCCGGTTTTCTGCCCGTTCTTTCTTTTTCCGCTTCGGCTTTTTCTTCCGCCATTTCTCTGGCGGCGGCAATCGCTATGTCTTGATATTTAAGCGAATAAACTTCGGTCATATCGGGAAAGCGATCCCCGAACCGCTCGTCGTTTTTGCCGCGCAGAGGATTTATTCCCATCAAATTGATGTGATCGCGAATGAGCATCAAAGTTCCCTGTTTAAAATCCGTGTCAACGCTTCCCGCCGCATTTGTTAAAATCAGAGATTTTATGCCCAAAACGCCGAAAACCCGAACGGGAAAAATCACCTTCGACATCCGGTAGCCTTCATAAAAATGAAAACGACCTTGCTGAACCGCAACCGAAACGCCATTAACTTCACCTAAAACAAGCTGTCCGGCGTGTCCTTCGACGGTTGATTTCTTAAAATGCGGAACTTCCTCATAAGGAATTTTCACCGCGTTTTCCAGTTCATTCGCAAATCCGCCCAAACCGCTGCCCAAAACGAGCGCGACTTTGATTTCTTTATCGTATTTCGAGCGGATAAATTCCGCTGTTTCTTTTGCTTTTTCGTAGCTCATAGATTTTTAATCTTTTACCATAAATATCGAGCAGTAGGAAATATCAAAATATTTATTGACAACTGATACTGAATGTAATATCACTATTATTACTTGAGAGAAAAACCAATCTACATCATCTCAAAGGAATAACTTCAGTATTGCATTATTTTAATGCAATGTTTTAACTGAAATGCCTACAGAAAAACCTAAAGGAAAAAGGATACGCCAGTTATGCCTAACAGATTGGAACTACTTGAAGAAACAATTGAAAACATCATTAAAGTTAAAGAAATCAGATTCTCTCAACTTTTGAAAACTTGTGAACAATTTTTTGGAAACTATCGCGTCAGCGGAAGTCATCATATATTTAAAACTCCCTGGCAAGGCGATCCGCGAATCAACTTGCAAAAGGGAAAAGGCAGTAAAGCCAAATCTTATCAAGTGCAACAGGTTCTTAACGCTCTGCGAAAAGTAAAAGAACTCGAGAAAGATAAGCAAAATGAACAAAACGACTAAAAAACAGGTCAAAAAAGTGAAACAGACAACTTTGCCGAAAGCCGAACAATATCTTTACAGCATCGGTTGGTCTGACCAGGACGAAACTTTTGTTGCCCGCGTTGCCGAATTTCCTTCGTTAGCCGCACACGGCGACACGCAGGAAGAAGCGATGCGCGAGATAAAGGAAGTTGTCAATTTTGTAATTTCGGACTTAAAGGAAAACAGCGAACCGATTCCCGAACCTTTCGGCAAGCGTTCTTTCAGCGGTCGCCTCGTTTTGCGGATGCCCGAATATATGCACCGTCAATTAGCCCTCGAAGCATTGCAGCAAGGCGTTTCGCTTAATCAATTGTTAAATCTAAAATTGGAAGCAAGTCGATAAAATTTCTTTTGCTTTTTCGTATGACATTTTAATCGTTTATTTCGAGTGCTGTTTTTAATGCTTGATTTAATTCTTGGATTTTTTGCTCGAATAGCGAGCCGATAAAATTTGTTAATCTGGATTTTTGAATGCTGATGAGTTCATCGCATCGAATCGCGCTGTCGTGTTTTAAACCTTCGTCAATTCCGACATTAACTTCTGTTGGCAAACCATTAAAATTAGTGTAAATCGGAGCGCAGATCACAGTTTCATAAATGGTTTCGATGAATTCTTTTCGGCTGACAATGAGATAAGTGCGGAATCTTTTAGGGTCTTGTGCGGTCGGTCTTTTGATTCTGTAAATTTCACCGCGTTTCATAAATCTGCTTGAATTTCTAAGTTTTCCAAAATTTCTTTACGCTGCTCCAAAGCAATCCGATTAAGAATTTCTATTTCTTCCTCTTTTGTTAATTTAGGTTTTTGCTGTCGCCGTTTGCGTTCAATCAAATCGCGTAAAGCAGTTTCAACAAATTCCGAACGGTTGCCGTAGTCTTTGGCATAAATATCAACTTCATTTAATAAATCTTTTGAAATTGTTATCGTCGTTTTTACTTTCGTTTCCATAACTTAAAAATACTTTTATCCGCCTCAAAAGCAATTACTTTTCCTTGCGATACGGAATGCCGAGAGCCTTCGGCGCACGCGATAAACCGATGAATCCGGCTAAGACGATGATCGTTAGAACGTATGGAATTATCTGCACGAATTGAACCGGAATTTTTGTATCTTCGAATATTTCCAGATTCGCCAGCGGAATCGTCAGGGCTTCGGTAAACCCGAAAAACAGACACGCGAGCAGAACCGGAACGGGTTTCCATTTTGCCAGAATAAGCGCGGCGAGTGCGATAAAACCGCGTCCGGCTGTCATTCCGCGTGTAAAAAACGAAGATTGTCCGATTGACAGATACGCGCCGCCCGCCGCCGCCAAAAGCCCCGAAATAATTACGCCCATATAGCGCATTTTGATAACATTTACGCCCGCCGCATCCGCCGCCGAAGGATTTTCGCCCGTCGCCCGCAGCCGCAAACCGAAAGGCGTTTTAAGTAAAACGTACCAGCAAATCGGCACAAGCGCGACCGCCAGAACGGAAGCAATCGAAATATCGAAAAATGTCGGCAAAAGATGTTCTTTATCAATCCGCTGCGTCGAACCGGCGGAATCATAGATCGCACTGCTGATAAGTGCGGGAAGTCCGAACATTAAAATATTTATCCCGAACCCGGCAACCACCTGATCGGCTTCGAATTTGATACACGCAATCGCCAAAACGGAAGCCAGTGCGCCGCCTGCCAACATTCCGCAAAACATTCCGAGAAAAGGATTTGAAGTTTCAAACGTAACAACCGCCGCCGTAAATGCGCCGGCGAGCATCAAACCTTCGAGCGCGATATTGATCACGCCCGAACGCTCCGAGAACATTCCGCCGAGTGCCGCGAAAATAAGCGGCGTGGCAAAACGAATTGTTGAAAAAAGCAATGCTATTGAAAAAATTTCACTTAAAATTTCAATCATCTTTATTTTGTGTACCTTTGAAGGCAAGCGACAAATAAAATTATGACAGCTTGCAAAACTTCGACCAAATCTTTGGAAACGTATTGCGTAAAAGCATCAACAAAAACGCCGCCACGGGTAAGAATGGCGAAAAATATGGCGGCGATGAAAACTCCGAGCGGGTGGTTTCTGCCTAAAAGAGCGACCGCAATACCAAGAAATCCGACTCCGCCGGCAAAATCGTGATAATAAAGATAGCGATTGCCCAGAACTTCACCGATAGCGACCATTCCGGCAAGCGCACCGGAAATCGTCATCGCAATAATAATTTGTTTTTTCGGCGAGATTCCGCCGTATTCCGCCGCGCTCGCGTTTTCGCCGACCGCGCGGAGTTCATAGCCCCATTTTGTTTTCCAAAGAAAAATATAAACCAGAACGCAAGCTAAGATCGCAATCAAAAATGCGACGCTGAGCGGCACGAAATCGGACATTCCGGGAATAAATTGACTGATGCGCGGAATCCGTGCCGCTTCGCCGATCGGCGCGGTCTGCAAAATTGCATAGCCCGGAACTTTGTAATGATACTGCGTAAAATAGCTGACTAAAGCAATCGCTATAAAGTTCAGCATTATTGTATTGATAACTTCGTGAGAGCCGAATTTTGCCTTCAAAATCCCCGGAATCGCGCCCCAGATTCCGCCGACGACCATTGCCGTCAGAATGCACAGCGGAACAAGCAAAATCGCCGGCAAACTCACCCAAGACCAATCTTGCTGTTCGCCGAAAACATTGACCATCGCACCGCCGAATTTGATGCCGACCCACGCGGTCGCAAACGCCGCCACATATAATTGACCTTCCGCACCGATATTCAAGAGTCCGCAGCGAAAGGCGACCATTACCGCCAAACCCGTAAAAATCAGCGGCGTGGCATAAAAAAGCATCCAGCCGACATCGTCCAGAGAGCCGAACGAATTGGCGATCAGCAGATAAAATGTCTGAAACGGATTATCGCCGATCAGCAAAACGATCAATCCGCCGACGACAAATGCCGCGACAACCGCCAGCAGCGGAACTAAAATTTCACGAAAAATTTTCATTTTTGTTTTTTTAGAAAATATAAAAAATCATTAGTGCCAGAACCGCAATCGAACAAATACCGAGCAGAAGTTCTCTTTTTATGAATTTTTCCGGCAGATTTATTTTCTTGTAAATGCTGCGGTTACGGAAAATCGTATAAGCCGATTGAGCGATCAGCAGATAGAAAAACCAGCGCACCGGAATTTGGATCGAACTGTATAAATTGAGCAAAACCAGAGCAATCAAACCGAGAAGAAAACTCCAATTCTGCCAGCGGCTGAGTTTATTTTCTTCGTGAATGAGCCTCGCTTTTTCCGCTTTTTGTTCCGGTGTGAGCAATTCGGCGTTTTTGTAATTGAAATAGACGAAGACGCAGCTTGCTGAAATATTTAAAGCCCAGAAAGCCCAAAATGGTAAATGTTTCATAAATTTTCTCAAACGGAAAGATTTTTGTGTGCGTAGCTAAATATACATTTCCGCGCTGTTTGTGTCATCTGAAAACATATAAAAGTTCATTTATTTTACCGCTTGAAAAAATTTTCATTTCAGACTTGACAAGGATACACTCAAGTTTTATTATGATTCAAGACTAAGCAAGTAATATATCTTAGTCCTAAAATTCTAAAAGAGCGATGAACAATGAGATTTGACAGATATACAATTCGCGGACAGGAAGCGGTTCAGGAAGCCATCGGAGTTGCCGAAAAAAACCAGAATCAGCAGGTCGAACCGGAACACTTGCTTTCGGCGATGCTTCAGCAAAAAGACGGCGTTGTGAAACCTATCTTAGGAAAGATCGGCGCAAATTTGCCGGCGGTTTTGAGCGAGATCGAAGCGGCAGTCGCGAAATTCCCGAAGGTTTCGGGCACGCAACAGCAATATTTCAGTCCGCGCATCAACACGATTTTTCAAAACGCGCAGAAGGAAGCCGAAGCGATGCTGGACGAATATATTTCGACCGAGCATCTTTTGATGACGATTGCCGACGAAAAAGACGGCGACGCGGGCAGAATACTGCGTTCAAACGGAGTTACAAAGGAAGATTTGATTAAGGTCGTCGAGCAAATGCGCGGCGGTTCGCGCATTACCGATCAGAATGCCGAAGAAAATTTTCAGGCGCTTGATAAATACGCGCAGGATTTGACGGAACTGGCGCGAAAAGGAAAACTCGATCCGGTCATCGGACGCGACGACGAAATCCGCCGCGCCATTCAGATTTTGTCGCGGCGTAGAAAAAATAATCCGGTTTTAATCGGCGAACCCGGCGTTGGTAAAACGGCGATTGTCGAAGGTTTGGCGCAGAGAATTGTTTCGGGCGACGTGCCGGAAACCTTGAAAAATAAAAAACTTGTCGGTTTGGATTTGGGCGCGATGCTTGCCGGTGCAAAATATCGCGGCGAATTTGAAGATCGTCTGAAAGCGGTTTTAAAGGAAATCGAAGGCTCGAACGGGCAGATCATTTTATTTATTGACGAGCTTCATACTCTGGTCGGCGCGGGCGCATCCGAAGGCGCGATTGATGCGTCGAATATGTTAAAGCCTGCGCTTGCCCGCGGAACTCTCAAAGCGGTCGGCGCGACGACGCTTAACGAATATAAAAAATACATCGAAAAAGATGCCGCGCTCGAACGCCGGTTTCAGCAGGTTTATGTCGCCGAACCGAATGTCGAAGATACGATTTCGATTCTGCGCGGATTAAAGGAAAAATACGAAGTTCATCACGGCGTGAGAATAAAAGATTCGGCGATTGTCGCGGCGGCAACTCTTTCAAATCGTTATATTTCGGACAGATTTCTGCCCGACAAAGCGATTGATCTGATTGACGAAGCGGCTTCGCGCCTGCGAATCGAAATTGACAGTTTGCCGCAGGAAATTGATGAACTCGAGCGCGAGATTCTGCAATTGGAAATCGAAAAACAGGCACTCGGGCGCGAAACCGACGAAAAATCAAAATCACGTCTGTCCGACATCGAACGACGCATCGCCGATCTGCAGGAAACTTCTTCGGCGATGAAGGCAAAGTGGCAGTCGGAAAAAGAAGAGATCAACAAGATGCGCTCGGCAAAAGAAGAACTGGAAAAAGCGCGGATGGAACTCGAACAAGCGCGTCAGGCAGGCGATCTGAACCGCGCCGCCGAATTGCAGTACGGACGGATTCCCGAACTCGAAAAACAGCTTGAAGACGAGCAAAATCGCCTTTCCGAATTGCAAAATGACGGCGTAATGCTCAAGGAAGAAGTTGACGAAGAAGACGTGGCGGAAGTCGTCGCCAAATGGACGGGCGTTCCGGTTTCAAAAATGCTCGAAGGCGAAATGCAGAAACTCGTGACGATGGAAGACCTTCTGCGTTCAAGAGTAATTGGTCAAGATGAAGCTCTGGGCGCGGTTGCCAATGCGGTTCGCCGCTCGCGTGCCGGACTTCAAGACCCGAATCGCCCGGTCGGTTCATTTATCTTTTTAGGTCCGACGGGCGTTGGCAAAACCGAAACGGCGCGTGCGCTGGCGGAATTTCTGTTCGACGACGAACGCTCGATGATCCGGCTCGATATGTCGGAATATATGGAAAAACACGCGGTTGCGCGAATGATCGGTGCGCCGCCCGGATATATCGGCTATGAAGAAGGCGGGCAATTGACCGAAGCCGTACGGCGCAGACCTTATTCGGTGATTTTGTTTGACGAGATCGAGAAGGCGCACCCGGACGTTTTTAATATTCTGCTGCAAATTCTCGATGAAGGACGACTTACCGATTCAAAGGGCAGAACGGTTGATTTCAAAAATACCGTGATGATTATGACGAGCAATTTGGGATCGCGCGAAATTCAGACGGCGAATTCTCTGGTTGATACGCCGATCAAAGAAATGGTTCTGGACGTTTTGCAGAATCATTTCAAACCCGAATTTTTGAATCGGATTGACGATATAGTTGTGTTTAGTCAGCTTTCACGCGAAGAAATCGCGCAAATCATTGACGTTCAGCTCAAACGTCTGCGCGGACTTCTGCAGGAAAAAGACATCAAAGTCGAATTGGACGATTCGGCGCGTGAACTGCTCATCAAAGAAGGTTACGATCCGAATTTCGGCGCACGCCCCTTGAAACGGGCGATTCAGACTCTGATTCAGAATCCGCTGGCAATGAAACTTTTGAGCGGCGAGATTTCCGCCGGGCAAAGCGTGAAAATTTCCGCCGACGCGGACGAAATGAAATTTACGCCCGACACCGCAACGGCTTCGGCGTAAAAGTAAATGTACCGCCGTCCGTCCCGGCGGCTGTCCGGTGTGCGTCTCGCGCACCGCTTCTCGATTTTCTTCAAATAATTCGAGGACAGACAAATCCGGCGAGCGAGACGCTCCCCGGACAGCCGGCGGGACGCCGGCGTTACATTTCGGGACGCCGGCGTTACATTTAAAGAAAATGTTAATAGATTAAAGAAAATGTGAATAGATTGTTTTGACCTTTGTTTGATATTCTTAAAAAGACAAGAAATATTCACAAATGCACTACTTACTATTTAGATACAATGAGCTGGTTTAATAAGAAAAAAGAAATGAACGAACAAGATTTAAATAACGAAGAAATTATCGAAAATGATGCGGAAGATTTTACCGTAAATGATAAAAGACGTTTTAACGAAGACGGCGAACAAATAAAGGTTGACGTCAAAGACGAACCGAAGGAAAAGATTAAATCGCCGGAAGTGATCCGATTGGAAAATGAACTGAATACTGTCAAAACGCGCTGCGACGTGGCGGAGACAAAACTCGTTGACGTGCAGAAACGCTTTGACGAAGCGAAAAACAATCTCGAACGCGAAACGGCGGAAATGCGGGCGCGTCTGACCAAAACGCTCGAACAACGCGCTCAGCAAGGGCAGTTTAATTTTTTGACGACGCTTCTTCCCGTTTTGGACAACTTAAACCTGGCGATTGATCACGCACAGAATGATTCTTCGCTGGAAAATCTGCTCGACGGCGTAAAAGGCACGGCGCGTGTCTTTGCGCAGGCATTAATGAGCGTCGGCGTTCAGCCGGTCGCTTCGGTCGGCGAAAAATTCGATCCCGAAATGCACGAAGCGGTTGATATGGTCGAGGTCGAACCGGAAAAAGACGAAACGGTTACATCGGAATATGCGCGCGGCTACACATTCGGCGAGAAATTATTGCGTCCGGCGCGTGTTCAGGTCGGTAAATCAATGACGCAAAAGGCGCAAGGCTGAAATTGTAAGGAAAAATTAAAATGGATTCACGACTTCTCAAAGCCGATGAACTTGGCATACGACTCGAATTTGTCGCAGGTTTGCCGATTTGGGAAGCTTCGCCCGTGATTCGTCATCAATTGGCGGTTGATCGAATCCGCGCTTCGTTCAAAAAAAGCGAATCCGCGGAAAAAATCTGCGAATGCGTTCATATTGCCGATATTTACGTGCAGTTTCCCGATAATTCATTAAAACGACCGGACATTTCCGTTTTTTGCCGGATGCCGGATGAAACGGAAGAAGCCGCAAGATCGGTTCCCGAAGCCGTTATTGAAATAATCAGCAAGGGTTACGAGGCAAAGGATTTAGACATCGGCGTTCCCTTTTATCTTTCGCAGGGCGTAAAAGATGTCGTTGTTTTCAATCCATATACGGACGTAGTTTTGCATTTTCGGCAGGATGGAACGAAAAATTATGTTTCTCCGCAATTCATCGAATTGGAATGCGGATGCAGCTGCGAAGTTTAAAATATATTGAAGAAAGAGATTAAAAAAATCAGTTTGTTGATAATCAGCTTCGGGCTGATTTTGCTGTCTTTGAGTTGCGGAAAAGCGGACGGCGAAAATACGGAAAATACGAATGTTTCCGTTTCTCCGTCTCCGCAAAAAGAAGTTTCGGCGGAAAAAGTTGAAAGACGAGAAACGCCGAAATTTGTTGACGTGCCGAATCTGGCAAATAAATCTCCGGCAGAATTCGACAAAATTTTCGGAAAACCCGTGCAGATCACCGAGATAAAAGACAATCCCGCACTGATGCCGGGCGAATTTCGTCTTTATAATGTTTCCGGTCATCAGAAAGGTTTGTCGGTCAGGTTTTTTAAGGGGCAGGCAAAGCGGTTTAATCTGCTTTTGGGCGAGCCTCTGAAATCTTCAAGAAACGCGCTTTCGGGAGTTTTCAAAATTAATGTCGGCGAAATTTCGCCCGATAAGACAAGCGAGCCTTTGTCGGAGAAGTGGAAAGGCAAATTTAACGGAATAAATTTTGTTACCGTTTATGCCAAAAGAGAAAAGGTAACTGGTGATTTTACAATGGTTCACGCCGAAGTCGGAAAATAAAAGGCGGAATTAAAAATTTGAATCGAAAAAAGAATTCAGATTTTTCTTTTCGCTGACTTTTCCAAGTGGTATGATTTAACAAGGCAGACAATTTCTGCCGGGCGGCATCCAAAGCTGTTTGGAATTATAATCTGAGAGAAAATTTATGGCAGATATTGACGCATATAAAGATAAATTTAGTGAAAGCGGACAGCGCATTTTAGAAACTGCGCTCGATGAATCAAAACGGCGCGACCAAAATTATGTTTCGGTCGAGCATATTCTTCACGCCATCGCGCAGGAAGAAGACGAACTTTTTAATTCGACCATGCGGGATTTGGCGGTTGATCCGCGATCCGTTAAATTGCTGATCGAAAAACGCATCGAAAGCGGCAGACAGCATACGGGAAAAGGTTTTCGGATCGCACCGGAAACAACCGATCTGTTTAAGCGTTCGATGGACCGGGCGCGTTCGCAAGGTCGCCGCGTGATCGAAGCGAGCGATATTTTTTACGTTCTTTCAAACGACGAACGCAGTCTTTTAAATGACGTTTTGCAAAATCTGGGCGTGCCGTCGGACGAAGTCGCACAAACGGCGCGAACCGTGATCAAAAAACGTGAAAGAGAAGAAGAAAAGGCGCGAAAAAAATACGCGCTGCCTTCGTATTTAAAGCATTTCGGCGTTTCGCTGAATAAACTTGCGCGGGAAGACAAATTGCCGCCGACCATCGGGCGCGATCAGGAAATCCGCCAGATGATCGAGATTCTGTCGCACAGAGAGCGTTCAAATTCGCCGATGCTCGTCGGCGAACCCGGCGTTGGCAAAACGGCGGTCGTCGAAGGTCTGGCGCGGATGATCGAACTCGAGCCGGAAAAAGTTCCCGAAAGATTGCGGAATTCGCACATCGTTCAATTGCAAATGGGCGGACTCGTCGCCGGAACGATGCTGCGCGGAATGTTCGAAGAACGCATCAAAGGCATTATTGACGAAGTAAAAGAAAAAAATCACATCATTTTATTTATTGACGAAGCGCACACGATCATCGGCGCGGGTTCGGCAATGGGAACATCTTCAGATGCCGGAAATATGTTCAAATCTGCCTTGGCGCGCGGCGAACTGCGAATAATCGGCGCGACGACTCTGACCGAATATAAAGAATATATCAGCGAAGACGAAGCCCTGGCGAGACGTTTCAGACTGGTCAAGGTTTCCGAACCGACGATTGACGAGACAAAGGAAATTCTTCTCGGAATTCGCCCGCGTCTGGAGAAAAATTATTCGGTAACGATTTCCGACGAAGCAATTAATACCGCGCTCGAGATGTCGCCGAAATATATTCGCAATTTACATCTGCCCGATAAAGCAATCGGCTGGTTAGACACGGCTTCGGTCAAAGTCGAAATCAACGAACCGACTTCGATGGTCGTCAAAGCCGAACATATCATTGAAGTTATTTCGCAGGAATCGCGCATCCCGAAGGATATGATTTTCCGCGATACGACCGACCGTTTTTCCGAAATGGAAAAAGGCTTGGGTCGCCGCGTGATCGGACAAAAAGAAGCGGTCAAAGCCGTCGCGCAAAGTCTGCGTTTGAATAAAGGTCCGCTCAAGGAAAATCATTATAAACCCGACGGCGTTCTGCTTTTTCTCGGTCCGACGGGTGTCGGGAAAACCGAACTCGCCAAAGCGGTTGCCGAATTTATGTTCGGTGATGAAGAAAAAATGATTCGCATTGATATGTCAGAGTACGGCGAAGGCACGGTCGGAATCGAAAAACTGATCGGAATGCCGCGCGGCATCGTCGGCAGTGAACGCGGCGGAATTTTAACCGAACAGCTTCGGGAAAATCCATACACCGTTTTACTTCTCGATGAAGTCGAAAAAGCAAATCCGTATCTGATGAATATTTTCCTGCAAGGCTTTGACGAAGGATGGATGACGGACGGACGCGGAAAGAGAGTTTATCTGTCCGATGCGATCATCATTATGACTTCCAATCTCGGTTCGGAAAATTTCAAAAAATTTGAAAAGCCGCTCGGTTTCGGCAAGAAATCAACGGGCGAAATGAAGGAAATCAAAGGCGCGGTGATGAAAGCCGCCGAACAAAGATTTTCACCCGAATTTCGCAATCGAATTGACGAGATCGTCGTCTTTTCGCCTTTAACGATGGACGAAGTCCGCGACATTGCGCGAATCTATCTGAGAAAGCTGAAAACCAGAATGGAAAAACAGGGCAAACTCGTCGAAGTTACCGAAAAAGCCCTGGATTTATTGACCGAAAAAGGTTTCAGCCAGACTTACGGCGCACGTTTTCTGAAACGTCATATTGATCAAAAAGTAAAACTTCCGATCACCAACGAATGGAAAACCGCGACGCATTTTAAGGTTGACGTCGAAGACGAAGAAATCGTCGTCAAACCGATGGATTCATTCAGTCTGAACTAAAGAGCTGAATAATTTTGGACGAAAAAGGCTTTGATGATAACATTTCATCGAAGCCTTTTTTGATTAAAATTTCGCAAATCCAACTCAAACGAAATTGAAAGCGTCAAATAAAAACTTCGGTAAATTAAATTTTATGAAATTTTCTCCAATCAAATTTCTGCTTGCTTTTACTGTAATTTGCGCGTTTTCTGCTGTTTCTTTTGCTCAGGATTCTGAAAATGTTTATCCTTCGGATCGAAAATTAAAAATTATTGAAATGCCTTTGCCAAGAATCCCTGATGAAATTAGAAGTATGAGCATTCAAGGAAATATTGTCGTTAGAGTCACATTTTTATCAAACAACGAAATCGGAGATGTCCAGCCAATTAGAGATTTTCCGTATATAACCGAGGTTGTCGTCGAAGCGGCGAAAAAAATAATATTCGAACCCGAAATAAAAAATGGAATTGCGACGACCATTACCAAGACAGTTCAATATACGTTTGATTGGGGAAATGGCTGGCAAAATGCGCTGAATAAATCTGCTAAAATTCTAAAAAAGCCGGATGAAGAAATTTCCAACGATACTTCCGAAAAAGACACGGAAAGTTGTTTGGTTTTTCTCTATGTAGAATTATTAGATACAAAGAAAATCGGAAAAATCGAGCCTTACGAAAACTATTGCAAAGACAAAAATTTTGAAAAAAGGGCAATCGAATTAGCTCGAAAGATTGAATTCGAACCGGCTTTAAGAGAAGGAAAAGCCGTTACGTCGTTCGATTTGATTAATTTTTCTTTTCAACGAATTCGACAAATTTCTGACGATTCTGACGATGACGATTATTAAAATACAGTAACTGATTGGGATTAAAGGAATGTACTGAAAAGGCATAAAATGTTTAGATTGAAAAACTATTCACTGTCAGCTATCAGCTATTCACTATTTTACAGATATAAAATTGTAAAATAGTGAATAGTTGATAGTGAATAGTTAATAGTTTCGGATGATTGCAAGGTTTTAGCGGTAAATTCAGATATTTACAAGCCGAGACGAAAATTCATGACCTAGTCAATTACAAAATATAAATTCTTTAATATTATGAACTTAAAGTTAAAAACACTTATTATTTCACAAATAATCTTTCTTTTATTGTTTGCGGGTTTTTCATTCGCGCAGAGTTCGAATGCGCGAAGAACTCCCGATACGGCGGCAAACAGCGGCGATAAGCCGCTTAATATAAAATTGCAGCCCGAACCGGAATTAACCGATCAGCAAAAGGCGCAAAGCGCGGATATGGAAGAAACCGCCAAAGTGCGCGTCGAATTCTTGGGCAGCGGTTTTGTCGGCGCGATCACGCCCGTCAATTCTCTGCCGAACGGTTTGATGGACGCGGCAATCGAAGCCGCCGGGAAAATCCAGTTCGAGCCGGAAAGAAAAAACGGAAAACCCGTAACTATTTATAAAGTCATCGAATATTCCTTCAAAAAAGAAAAAGTGATAGTTGAACCGGTCGCACCGGAAAATGTTGCTAAAGCCGAAGCAATCATCAAAAAAGCGATTGACGCGCTCGGCGGACAAAATTATTTGCAGATCAGATCGCAGATCGGGCGCGGAAAATTCAGCCTGATGCGCGAAGGCAGAATGGTTTCGTTTCAATCTTTTACCGACGTAATCGTTTATCCCGACCGGGAAATCACCGAATTTAAGGAACGCGGAATTAAAAATATTCAGGCAAATGCGGGGAGCGGCGGCTGGTATTTTGACGGCGCGGTTGAAACTCTGACCGATCAAACCGCCACGCAGATCGAAGGCTTTAAACGCTCGATGCGAACCAATATTGATAATTTTCTGCGCGGCGTGTGGCGCGGTAAAGACGCGCAATTGAGTTATGTCGGCAGACGCGTGGCAAGTTTGGGCAAGCGAAACGATGTCGTCAAGCTCGCTTTTGAAGACGGTTTTTCGGTCGAATTCGAGTTTTCCGATGAAGGAATGCCGATGAAATCAGTTTATTCGCGTTTTACTGCGGAGAAAAAAGAGATTATCGAAGAAGACCGTTTTGCCCAATTCAGAGAAATTCAGGCAGTCCAAACGCCTTTTATCGTGGATCATTTCACCGACGGCGTTCACGTCAGCCGCGTTAATTACGAAACGGTCGAATTTAACAAAGCAATTCCCGATTCGGTTTTCCAAAAACCTGCTAATATAAAGGCTTTGAAAAAAGACCTGAAATTGTAGTTCAAAGTTCAAGGTTCAAAGTTTAAGGTTTTATGAGTTTACTCAAATAACTTTGAACTTTGAACCTTAAACTTTGAACTTTCTAAATGAAAGCGAAATCGAATTGTTCCTGATGAATTGACGAATCGCCCGTTACGTCAACATTTCCGAGATAAGCTTCGACTTCTTCCAAAACCGCGCTTTCGGATTCGCGCATCGCTTTGGCAACTTCGGGGTGAACCCGCAGGGTCGTCTGGCGCACGTCGTCCAAGCCTTTTGAAAGCCGTCTGGCTTCATCCAAAATCTCGTAACAGATCGTTTGCGCCGATTTTACCCAACCCGCGCTCTGGCAGTATTCGCACGGCGAACACATCGTTCTTTCGAGCGATTGTTTGACGCGTTTGCGGGTCATAATGATCAGACCGAAATCATTGAACGACAAGACTTTGGTCGGCGATTTATCCGAAGCCAGCGCGTCTTGCAGCATTCCTAAAACCTTATGACGATTGCGGCGGTCTTCCATATCGATCAGATCGAGAACGATGATTCCGCCGAGATCGCGCAGACGAATCTGCCGCGCGATTTCTTCGACCGCTTCCATATTCGTTTTCGTGATCGTATCTTCGAGCCGCGCATTTCCCTTGCCGACAAATTTTCCGGTATTAACGTCAATTGCAACGAGCGCTTCGGTTTGATTAATAACCAGATAACCGCCCGATCTCAGCCAAACTCTCGGCTTTAATGCTTTATTGATTTCTTCCTGAACGCCGAACGCTTCTAAGATCGGTTCGTCGCGGGTGTAGAATTTGACGCGCTTGACCATTCGCGGCTGAATCAGATTGATAAATTCGACGATGCGCAGATATTCTTCTTCGGAATCCACGCGAATCGCCGCAAAATCATCGGAGAGATGATCGCGCAGAAGTCTCTGAATAATATCCAAATCCTGATGAACGAGTTCGGGTGATTTCGCTTTTTCGGCATCTTTTTTAATGTCGAGCCACGTGCGCACCAGATAACGTGCGTCCAGGCGCAAATCTTCTTCGGAAATTCCGACTCCGGCGGTTCTGACGATAAATCCGCCCGACGGCAGATCAACTTCTTCCTTGATTTTTTGAATCAGAGTTCTCAGCCGCGAGCGTTCTTTTGCCGATTCGATTTTGCGCGATACGCCCAAATGTTCGATGGTCGGCATATAAACGATAAATCTGCCCGGCAGCGCAATATGCGAAGTGATTCGCGCTCCCTTTCGGGCAATCGGTTCTTTGGCAATCTGAACGAGAATTTCCTGCCCTTCGTTTAATAAATCCGTGATTGTCGGTTGTGAATGCTGGCGGCGATTTCCGCCTCCGCTGCTGCGCGAGGGTTTATTGTCGCTCTCGCCGGAAGTTTTTTCATCCGATTTCGGTTTATTGGTGCTGGTGCTGCCCGGACGACGGCGACCGCGACCGCCGCGCCGAACCGACATTTCCGACCGTGAATCATCATCTTTAACCGAGGCTTTCGCGTCGTCAAGTTTTTCCGTTTTGGCGGTTGTTTTACGTCCGCGCGAAGAAGAAGCTCGCTGTCTTGCCGGAGATTTCTTTTCGGTTTTTTCGGTTTTTTCCTGCTCTGCTCCGGTTTCTTTCCCGGCTGTTTTCTTGGCGGCGGAAGTATTTCTCGATCTTGACGGGCGTCTTCCCTGCGGCTTTTCTTCTTTGGTTTCCGGTTCTTTTTCAGTTTCCGTTTTTATTTCTTCGGGTTGCTTTTCAACTTCTCTTTTAGTTGCTTTTTTCTTTCTGCGGCTGGTTCGGCTTTTTCCTTTCGGGTGTCCGCCGTTTTTTTCGTCTTCATCTTCTTCATCGGCAATCCGCTGAAAACCGTTCGGCAGATCGGAAACCGAGTTAATTAAAGAACCGACTTCCGCCGGACCTTCGCTTTCCATTTCAAATTCGATGGCGCGAACCTGATCCACGATCGCTTCCTGCATATACGCATCTTTGAACATTTCGCCCGTTTCCGTGTCATCAATGATGCGTTCGAAACCGGATTCTTCAAATTCAAAAGGCGGAACGGAAAATACATCTTCCGAAAATTTTTCAATGTCTTTTAATTCATCCTCGTCTTCGTCTGATTCCGCGTATCTTTCTTCACGTTTTTCTTTGGGCGATAAATCCTCGTCTTTCTCTTCCTGTTTTTGCTCTTCTTTATCCTTCGTTTTTTTGCCGCGCCGCTTGTTTTTGCGTTTTCCTTTCGGAAGTCTTTCGTCTTCGTCTTCGTCTTCATCGAAAACCGGCTCGAACGCAGTTTCGGTTTCGGCTAAAGGTTCGACAATATTCTGCACCTCTTCCATTTGTTTTTCGCGTTTCAGACGCTCTTTATAAACGTGATCGGTGGCTTCGCGTTCGGCTTCTTCGGGCGAACTTTTTGCGGATTTTTCCATAACGATGCGTTCGATCTCTTCTTCTTCATCAAAGAAATCCGAAACGTATAGAAACGCATCGCGTTCCAAGCCGATGTCCACAAAAGCCGACTGCATTCCGGGCAGAACTCTCTGCACGCGACCTTTGTAAATGTTTCCGACGACGCCCGAATTATCTTCGCCGCGTTCGATATAAAATTCCGTTACTTGCCCGTTATCAACGATGGCAATCTTTTTCTCGCGTCCATTGACGCTGATAATCATTTCTTTCGACATATTTTAGAAATCTTTTCTTTATTTCAAGGGTTTTTTTATTTTTTTAAAACCGGTTTTTGTTGAATTGAAATTGAAATTTGGAGTGTAAATGCTTGAAGTTGGAAATTTATAGACTTAGCCCGTTTGGGCTCAATGTCCGTAAAGCGGATTTTTGCGTCTTACAAAATGGTATTATTTTGTTTGTTGTTTTCCAAAAGTTTTGGAATTTTGAGTCTTTTCACGCAGGAATCTCTTTTATTTCTCAATTCGGCGATGTTTTTTTCGCCGGTGTTCAAGCAGGGAGCGCAAACTTGTTTTCAATCGCGCTCAACAACCCGCCAAAATTTCTTTATTTCAATCTGTTTAGTAAAATTTAGTGTAAATCTTGGGAGTTTGCTTCTTGTTTCGGTTAAATTATTCAACTAATAAACGTCTATAAGCAAACTTGCGGTTAAGTATAAATGTTTTTTTTCAAATGGTAAATGGCAAACATTGCTATCCGGCGAAAAGTTTTCCGTCCGGCAAAATAAAATTTGACAATATGCACGTTTATTTCGACCAGGATATTTTTATTTCTTAGTTAAACAATTGACAAATCAAGGCGTGCATTTTAGCTTTTGTTAAAAACATATTTTATCTTAAACATTAAATTTCAGGAGTAAAAAAACATATGTCCGAGCCGACCGAAACCGCGATCGAATCCATTTTGCAGGAAGAGAGAGTTTTTCCGCCGCCGACCGCCTTTTCCGAACACGCGCATATTAAATCATTTGCGGAATACGAACAGCTTTATGAAGAAGCCGAAAAAGATCCCGAAGCGTTCTGGGCTTCGGCGGCGGAATCGTTGCACTGGTTTAAGGGTTGGGATCGCGTTCTCGAATGGAAGCTGCCGCACGCCAAATGGTTTGTCGGCGGCACGACGAATGTTGCCTATAATTGTTTGGATCGCCATCTGGAGACGTGGCGCAAAAACAAAGCCGCGTTTATCTGGGAAGGCGAACCCGGCGAAGTGCGGACAATTACTTATCAGCAGCTGCACACGGAAGTTTGCAAATTTGCCAATGTTTTGAAAAAACTCGGCGTTGAGAAAGGCGACCGCGTCGCGCTCTATATGCCGCTCGTCCCGGAACTGGCGATTGCGATGCTCGCCTGTGCGCGAATCGGCGCGATTCATTCGGTGATTTTCGGCGGATTTTCAGCCGATGCGATCAGAGACCGTGTAAACGACGGCGGCTGTAAAGTGATCGTCACGGCGGACGGCGGCTACCGGCGCGGACAAGTGATCGAACTCAAAAAAACGGTTGACGAAGCCGTAAAAAATTGCCCGACGGTTGAGAATGTCGTTGTTTATCGGCGGACAGGCACAAAGGTTTCGATCAATTACGGCTTGGATTACTGGTGGCACGAACTGATGCAAACGGTTGACGCGAATTGTCCGGCGGAAGAACTTGACAGCGAACATCCGCTTTTTATTCTTTACACTTCCGGCACGACCGGAAAACCCAAAGGAATTTTGCACACGACGGGCGGATATTTAACGCACGCGCATCTTTCGGCAAAATGGATTTTCGATCTGAAAGACGAAGACACATATTGGTGCACGGCGGACATCGGCTGGATTACCGGACATTCCTACGTCGTTTACGGTCTGCTGGCAAACGGGGCAACGAGTTTTATGTATGAAGGTGCACCGAATTTTCCCGATTTCGACCGTTTCTGGGACATTATCGAACGCCACAAGATCAATATTTTCTACACCGCGCCGACCGCGATCCGCGCCTTTATCAAATGGGGCGAGCATTATCCTCTGAAACACGATTTATCTTCTTTGCGCTTGCTCGGAACGGTCGGCGAACCGATCAATCCGGAAGCCTGGATGTGGTATCACAAAATCATCGGGAAAGGAAAATGTCCGATTATTGATACGTGGTGGCAGACCGAAACGGGCGGCATTATGATCTCGCCGTTTCCGGGCGCAACACCGACCGTTCCCGGCACGGCAACGCGCCCGTTTCCCGGAATTTCGATTGACATTCGCACGCGTGAAGGCGAACCGGTCGGGACTAATGAAGGCGGCTATCTCGTTATCACCAAACCTTTTCCCTCAATGCTCCGCACAATTTGGAATGATGACGAACGCTTTAAGAAAACTTACTGGTCAGAGATTCCGAATGTCTATTTCGCGGGCGACGGCGCACGGCGCGACAAACGCGGATATTTCTGGATTATGGGCAGAGTTGATGATGTGATCAATGTTTCCGGTCATCGTTTGGGAACTGCCGAAGTCGAATCCGCGCTCGTTTCGCACGAAGCGGTCGCCGAAGCAGCGGTCGTCGGTCGCCCCGATGAACTCAAAGGTCAGGCGATCTCGGCATTCGTAACGCTGGAAGGAACTTTTAAGGCGAGCGAAGCGCTCAAAGAAGAACTGCGCCGCCACGTCGCCAAAGAGATCGGCTCACTCGCCAAACCCGACGACATCCGGTTTACCGACACCTTGCCCAAAACCAGAAGCGGCAAAATTATGCGAAGGCTTTTAAGAGAACTCGCTTCCGGCGGAACAGTCGCGGGCGATACGACCACGCTCGAAGATTTTTCAGTTTTGGAAAAATTAAGAGAAGAAGAGGATTAGAAGTAAAAGGTAAAAGGTAAAAAGTTACGGAAGTTTTTAGCATTCGTAACTTTTTTCTTTTAGACGCTGTTTGAAAACTCCAACAAGTTAAAATTTGTCAAAATTATACAGATAAAGCCGTCGAAGACGGCAACATATTTGTAGCCCACGATGCCAATCGTGGGGCAATTGGCAACCATTTGATAAAGCCATTGAAAATGGCGACATATTGTTATGCCGCGGTTATCAGAGCGGCTAAAAAATACCGCCGACTATTCCCACATCCAGCGATGTGGGCGGCGAAGCGGGGAATAATAACATCGGTTTCACCGACTTTATTTGTCGAATCATTACATTTTCAGAGTTTTCAAACAGCTTCTTAGAGATTTACGCGGTCGGCAGGAGCAAATAACAAAGTATCAGCATCAATTATTTTAACGAGTTCGATATAAAAAAAATTGGATAACTCTTTGCGTCCTTTGCGATAAACTCCAGCGTCCTTTGCGGTTAAGGAAAAGGTTTTTACCGCAAAGCACGCAAAGATTGAGATTCCCGACAAGTAAAAACTTTTCTCATTTCGAATTCACGTTACTTTGGGCATACATTTAAATAACTTTTTATAACTCTCGCGTAAGTCATTTGAAAATAAAAAAAATTCTCATTTTCTTTTCAGAGATCAAAAAAAATCCCGAATGCCGATTTTTAACATTCGGGATTTTTTTTCGGGTTTTCCTGAAAACCTTGATTTTAATGGTGCGGACGAATGGAATCGAACCATCACGAGCGTAAGCTCACAGGCTTCTGAG
>JBBRVS010000015.1:0-44526 GCA_038246645.1 Pyrinomonadales bacterium | reverse complement strand
TTTTTATCACTCTCGCCGGTGCGCCGACGACCAGTTTATTCGGCGGAACGTCTTTTGTGACAATGCTTCCCGCGCCGGTTGATGCGCCGCTGCCGATTCTGACGGGCGCGACGAGCATTGTGTCCGAGCCGATTTTTACGTTGTCTTCGATGATGGTCGCGTGTTTGTTTTTACCGTCGTAATTGCAGGTGATCGTGCCCGCACCGATATTCGTGTTTTCGCCGATGGTTGCGTCGCCCAGATATGTTAAATGATTCGCCTTGGAATTTCTGCCGATGACCGAGTTTTTTACTTCAACGTAATTTCCGATCTTCGCTTTTTCTTCCAAACGCGCTTTCGGGCGAAGATGGGCGAAAGGTCCGATCTTGCAATCATTTCCGACTTCGGCTTCGGTTATAACGCAGTTATCCAGAATTTCAACGCCGTGTCCGATTCTCGAATCGGCGATGCGCGTTCCCGAACGAATCGTGCAGCCGTCGCCGATTTCGGTTTCGCCTTCGATTGTCACGTTCGGAAAAATCACCGTGTCGCGTCCGATCTTTGCCTGTTCGCTGATATAGACGTTTTTCGGGTCAACGAAAC
Organism: Pyrinomonadales bacterium; assembly: GCA_038246645.1. GTDB lineage: Bacteria > Acidobacteriota > Blastocatellia > Pyrinomonadales > Pyrinomonadaceae > JAHCHG01. The sequence continues at coordinate 43,944 of JBBRVS010000015.1, read as the reverse complement.
TTACGCCGTAATCGAGCATTAATCTCATCACCGTCCGGCGGCGGATAATTCGCTCCAGATCCGAAAGTTCGATGCGGTTGTTGATGCCGGAAACTTCGCGTGAATCGTTGTGATGATAGAGCGAAACGTCTTCGTCGGCATCTCTTAAGATTCGCGGAACATCCGTTAAATAATACTCGCCCTGCGCGTTGTTGTTTTCCACATTCGATAACGCATCGAAAAGTTTCTGCGTATCGAAACAATAAATTCCCGAATTGATTTCGTTGATTTTTCTCTGTTCGTCGCTCGCATCTTTTTGTTCGACGATTTCGTCAAAAAGTCCTTCTTCATCGCGCACAATGCGCCCGTAACCTGCCGGATCGGTTAATTTTACGGTCAAAATCGTGCAAGCCGCGCCGCGTCCGCGATGATGATAATGCTGCTGGATCAAAGCCGCCAGAGTTTCGGCGCGAATCATCGGAACATCGCCCGAAAGAATCAGCAGCGTCGAATCTTCGGTTTCAAGAAATCCGCGTGCCGAATTTACCGCATCGCCCGTTCCTAATTGCTGTTTTTGCCAGACAAATTCTACGCGGTCTTCGTCTAATTCATTCAAAACCGCGTCTTTTACGTCTTCGCCCTGATGCCCGATGACGACGTAAATCTTTCGCGGCGCAAGGGCGGAAGCCGTCCGGCAAACGTGATTGATCAGCGGACGACCGTCCAGCAGATGCAGAACCTTCGCCAGTTCCGAACGCATCCGCGTTCCTAATCCGGCGGCTAAAATTAACACATCGAGCGGTTTCTGTTCGTTGGAAGAAGTATTTTCCATAAATTCTAAAGCGTCAAAATCCTGCTTCTGACGGGCTGCATCGAGCATAAAAGAACGGTTTGCGCCAATTTTTCGGGATGATGGCGAACTTTTTCGCCTTCGTCTAAAAGATTACCATAAACGATTTCCGCGCCTTCAATCATCGCGGGCGAAATCGAATCGGAAATGCCGATCTGCATTGCACCTTCACCGGCATAAAGCTCCATCTGCTCTTCGCTGATCAGATGATTGTTGACGATTACGTAATCAAAATCAATTTCAGGTGCGTATTCGCGGACGATTTCCAGATGTTTTCGGGCGGAAAACCCTTCGGTTTCACCGGGCTGAGTCATCAGGTTGCAGATAAAAATCTTGACGGCGGAAGATTCATTGATTGATTCGGGAACGCCTTTGACCAGCAAGGGCGGCAAAAGGCTTGTAAAAAGCGAGCCGGGACCGACCGTTATCACGTCCGATTCGTAAATCGCGGCTAAGGCTTCGGGCAGCGGATGGCAGGTTTCCGGTTCGAGTTTTAAATGCTTGATTTGATTTCCGACCTGCGAAATATTCGTTTCGCCGCGCACGATCGAGCCGTCAAAAAGTTCCGCCGTCAATCTGACATCGGCAACCGTCGCCGGATAAATATGACCTTTGCTTGCCAAAATTTCCGACGAAAGCTTAACCGCTTCGGCAAAATCGCCCGTGATTTCCGAGAGCGCGGCAAGAAAAAGATTGCCGAAACTGTGTCCGCCTAAATGTCCGTCGCCGCGAAAACGATGTTTGAAAAGTTTCGAGAGCAGATGCGAATCTTCCGAAAGCGCGACCATACAATTGCGAATATCGCCCGGCGGCGGCATTTGCAGTTCATCGCGCAGTCTGCCCGAACTTCCGCCGTCATCGGACACGGCGACGATTCCCGACAGATTTTTTATCCAGACGGGTTCATCTTCAGAAGCTTTGACAAATCTTTTAAGACCCGATAAAAGAGTCGAAAGCCCGTTTCCGCCGCCGATGGCGACAAAGTTTAGACCTTGCGAACTTTGTGAAAATAAATGATTTTTCATTTTTTACTTGATGGAATGTGTCAAATTTGTCCGGCGAGTTTTTTGGGATTTATATTTTACTTAGAATTCTGAGAAATAAATTCGTACTAATTATCTTTTATAAGAGCAATTAGACTGGAAAATTGTAACATTTTCCATACTCTCGAGCAACGGTTTAGATTGGCGGGTATTTTAAGTATCTTAAGTATTTAATGTTAAAAATGTATAAACACAAAAAAACACTTGAAGCAATTGTAATCAATGTGCTAAATTAATAGAGCGGTTTGTTAAAAACTCATCCGGCAAATCACATAAGCAAACTAATTGAAAAACTTGCAAATGTCTTACCTCAATTAATCAAACTATCGAGAGAGAAAAAAATTAATGGCAGAAACGCCCGTTATTTTACACGAACAACAGTTTCAGAATATTAAATCCGTTCTCGCCCGGCTGTGCGTCGAATGCATAGCCCGCGTGGTGTTTCTGGTTGACCGCGACGGTCAGCCAATCGCCTTTTCGGGCGACATCGGAGATATGGATACAACAAGTTTTTCCAGTCTGGCGGCGGGAAATGTCGCCGCGACGACGAGTATGGCAAAACTTATCGGCGAAAACGTTTTTCCGTCAATGATCCACGAGGGAGAGCGCGAAAGCATTTTTATCAGCATTATCGGCAGAAGTTTGCTGGTCGTGGTTTTTGATGAAAAATCAACGCTCGGTCTGGTTAAAATCAGAGCGAAACGGGCGACTTACGAGATTGCCGAAATTTTAGAGAGAGTCGCTTACGATTCGGCAAAACGAAGTCTTGAAGATGTCGCATTTTTCGCCGATATTACCGATGAAGATATTGACAGCTTATTTAATTAATTTTAGATTTTAGATTTTGGATTTTAGATTGAAGACTGATTTTTTTTAGTAATAAAATCAACCTTATATCTTGTAAGAAATCCAAAATCCAAAATCCAAAGTAAAATTATGACATTTATTAATTACGCATCACGCGAAATTAACTGCAAAATAGTATATTACGGTCCGGGTTTGTGCGGGAAAACGACGAACCTGCAATATATCTATGATTCGACCGCCCCGCAAGCCAAAGGTAAATTGATCTCTCTGGCAACCGAAACAGACCGCACGTTATTTTTCGATTTTATGCCGCTCGAACTCGGCACGGTTCGCGGCTTCAAAACGCGTTTTCATCTTTACACGGTTCCCGGACAGGTTTATTACGATGCGTCGCGCAAATTGATCTTAAAAGGCGTTGACGGCGTTGTTTTCGTTGCTGATTCACAAGAAGAACGCATTGATGCCAATATCGAATCGCTCTATAATTTAGAAGAAAATCTGCAATCGCAAGGCTATGATCTCAAGGATTTACCGTATGTTTTGCAGCTCAATAAACGCGATCTGCCGAATGTCATTTCAGCCGAAGAATTAACCGCCGAACTCCAGCGCAAGGGCGAACCCGTTTTTGAAGCCACCGCCCCGACCGGAGTCGGAGTTTTCGACACGCTCAAAGCCGTTGCCAAACAGGTTTTGACTGAACTCAGAAAAAGTTAAAATTACCAGAAAAATGAAAACGAAAAAGCCGCTTGAGTTTTGTTAAACTCAAGCGGCTTTTTCGAGAAGATCAGGTTGTATAAAAAAATTACTTCGGCATCAAAACCGTATCAATTACGTGAATTACGCCGTTTGACTGCATTACATCGGCAGTGGTAACTTTCGATTTTCCGCCTTTTGCGTCCGTGATAATAACAGAATTTCCTTCCATTGAAGCGGTAATTTGCGCGCCGTTTACGGTTTTGAGCGTTGCTTTACCGTTTCCGTCCTTGATCGCTTTGGCAACCGCCGCCGCATCGAGTTTTCCGGCAACAACGTGATACGTCAGAATGCCTTTCAGATCAGCTTTGTTTGCAGGTTTGAGCAGAGTGTCAACCGTTCCGGCGGGCAATTTTTCAAACGCCGCATTGGTCGGCGCAAAAACCGTGAACGGTCCAGTGCCTTTCAGCGTTTCGACCAATCCGGCGGCTTTAACGGCGGTAACTAAAGTCGTGTGATCTTTCGATTGCGAAGCATTATCCACAATGTCTTTAGTTGCCAGCATCGGCGCACCGCCGACCATCGGATTCGTGCCGCTTGCCGTACTGTTTGCGTTTGAATTCATCATATTTGAATTCATCGTATTGGTATTGCTCATCGCGCTATTCGTATTTGTCATATTCGAATTCGCGCGGTTCATATTTGTAGCCGGTTCGGAGCAAGCCGTTAATAAGGCAAATGCCGATACCGTGCAAAATGTAATAATTAATTTCTGTTTCATATATCCTTCCTTTTTTTTTCGATTTTTGTGCGTAATTTCTTAAAATCTACGTCTGCATACAAAATCACGCCGATAGTTTTCTAAATCAAAATCTATCGCGTATCTTGCAGCATCTTTTTTCTAACAAATAGAGTTTCGTAATAAATCGGAGATCGGATTCAAAAAATGTGAAATGTGAAAAAATATTTTTATAACTGGTTGAGCAAAGAGTTGTTCAGCAATCCGCCGACAAAAATTTTGTATCAATCCGCAGAAAAGATTACCCCGAAGGATTTCGGAATCCCGACAAAAACAATGGCACGCGGTTTTGCTTCCGCCGAACCGACCGGCGGAGTCAGCCCGATTTTCCAGCTCGGCAGTTCCCGTATGCTGCAATTCAAGGTGCGAATAAAATTTAAACCTTTTCTTCTAAACAGAACTTCTTCGATTTTTTTGAATTTTTGAATTTTCGGCTTAATGCTTTATCAATCTTTTTTCAATCGCCATTTTCATTCCGTATTTCGGGCGCAGAGTCATCAGCGGTTTGAGTTCGACTTTTTGTTCGGGAACGAGGCGAAGTTTCCATTTTTGCGCCAGAGTTGCAATTAATAAAACGCCTTCCATCCACGCGAAACTTTCGCCGATACAGCTTCGCACGCCGCGGCTGAAGGGGAAATAGATAAATTTTTGTCCGGCTTCTTTGATGCTCTGCGTTTCCCAGCGTTCGGGAATAAATTCATCCGCATTTTCCCAAAAACGCGCATCTCTGTGCGTAATATACGGGCTGATGATTACGAGCGATTTTTTCGGGATCTCAAAACCGCCGAATTCGTGATCTTCGATGGCAAGTCTGCCGATTGCCCAGGCGGGCGGGAAAAGCCGCATCGCTTCGGCAAAAACCGCTTCCGTGTATTTTAATTCTTGATAATTTTCAAAAGCCGGGAGTTTTCCGCTTAAAATTCTGTCCAATTCTTCGTGGAGTTTCGCTTCTTTTTCAGGGTTTTGCGAGAGCAGATACCACGTAAAAGTCAGGGCATTGGCGGTCGTTTCGTGTCCGGCGAGAAAAAGCGTCAAGACTTCATCGCGCACTTGTTCGTCGGTCATCGCGCCGCCCGTTTCTTCGTCCTGCGCGAGCAGCAGCATCGAAAGCAGATCGCCTTTATCCAATTCGCCGGACACGCGTCTTTCATTGATAATGCCGTAAATTACCGTATCGAGAGTTTCCTTTGCCCGATTAAATCTTTTGGCTTGCGGAAGGGGAAGTTTTTCGAGCAATTCGGAAAAAGGAAGCAGCAGATAATTAAACAATTCGATGAGCGTCGTCATCGCTTTTCCGACTTTGTCCGCTTCGCCGTCAACATTCGCACTAAAAAGAGTTTTGCCGACGATCTGCAAAGTCAGGCGCATCATTTCCTTGTCAATATCGCGCACTTCACCATCATTCCATTCACCGCTCATTTTTCCGGCAAATTCGGTCATTGCCCGGGCATATTCGGCAATTTTCCGGTGATGAAATGCCGGCTGAATCATCCGCCGCTGACGCAAGTGAGCCGTGCCTTCACTCGTCAAAAGACCTTCGCCGAGCAGACGTTTCGAACGCTGAAGCGCACGTCCCTTGATAAATTTAGCATTGTTCGTAACGAGCAAATCCCTGATAAGATCGGGGTGATTCAGGAAAAACGCCAATTGCCCGCCCATCTTAAAATGCGTCACGTCGCCGAGTCTTGCAGTGTCTTCCAAAAATCCGGTCGGACGGCGGCGAAATTTGATGAAATGTCCGCCGAAAATTCCGGCTTTGACGCTTGGCGGTAAGTTTTCTTTTGACATAAATTTTTATCCAAACTTTTCGTAAAAATCCTGATATAGTAAATTTTCAGCTATTTATTTGATTTCGGCAAGTATTACAAAGATTATCGCGTTCAAAAATTATGAAAAATCCGCCCGGGAAATTAACGCTTATATTATTGATTTTACTGATTTTCAGCTGTCTGACTTTTGCCCAAACAAACAAGATCGAAACGGCGGAAAAATCCGCGCAAACCGATAAACTCGTCAAACCGATTGAAGATTATGCTAAAACAATCGCGGATTTTGTTGAAAAAGTGGGCAAACAGCATTTGGTCATTGCCGATGCTTCGGATTACAACGAAGCAAAAAAGCCTGTCTGGAAAAAATTTGCGTCCGAAGACGAATTTGAAAAAGCACGCGAAACGACCGAAGCCTACACAATCGCTTATGTCTGGCAAAGAAGCGGCAAAACGGTTGCCGTAAATTTCACCTATTCGAGTCCTTCGGGCGATTGGGCGCATTTTGTCTTGTGTGTATATCGCGCCGACGGAACGCTGGCAAAAGTTGATTCGCGGCTCAACACTTTTTACGGCGATGCTACTATTTTGCGAACCTTTTATTTTGACGCGAAAGGCAAAAAATTAAAGGAAACAGTCAAATACCAAGATTTGCAAAGCGACGAAATTTTCGATCCGAAGACGCGCGATTTTTACGATCAGGACGTTAAAATTTACAAAACCGTCAGCACTCTGCCATTCGCAAATTTGCTTAAATCCCGCGTTAAGAAGAAATAAGTTCAAAGGGCAGAAGCCCGCGCGTAAGCAAGGGCGTAAAGATGTTAAGATTATTACGCCGTTGCTTGCGCGCGGGCTTCTGCCTTTGATAGTTAAAAATTCTTATTCCTCCGCTTAGAAATCTTCCGCGAAAACTGATATTTTTATAACCGATATGAAAGAACAAACAGCAAAAAAAGTGAAACCGGATATTCGTGCGATTACCAAACTCGTGCCGCACGAGGGAAATCTCGTGCAAGGACAATCGGATCTGCCGATTGATCCGCAGCTTGCAAAAGAAGCGTATAACGTGATCGCCGCGAGCGAAAATCATTACGGCGCGTCCGAAGGAATGCCCGTTTTGAGAAAAGCGGTCGCGGAAAAGATCAAAAAGTATAACTCAATCGAGATTGATGTCGCCGCCAAAACGCCGGAACTTTTAATCAGCCCGGGCGGAACAGGCGCACTTGTCGGGATTGTGCAAAGCTATTTACAGGGGAAATCCGCGCTCGTTTTCGAGCCGTATTATCCGTATCACCGCATAATTATCGAACAATTCGGCGGAAAGACCGAAACCTTCGAACTCGACGAAAAACTTACATTTGAAAAAGATGCACTGCGTGCGCGTTGCAAGCAGTTAAAAGACCGCGCGGAATTTCCGCTCAAAGCGATTATCGTCTGCACGCCGGCAAATCCGAGCGGAAAAGTGATGACGCAAACCGAACTCGAAGCGGTGGCGGAAGTTGCCAAAGAACTCGATCTGCTGGTCGTGTCCGACGAAGTTTACGAGCATTACGTGACGGGCGAAAATCCGCATATCCCGATTGCCGCTCTGCCGGACATGTGGGATCGAACGATTACGGTCAATTCTTTTTCAAAATCGTGGAATATTTCCGGCTGGCGACTCGGCTACGCTTACGGCAAAGGCGAACTGCTCGCGCCGGTCAATAAGTCCATCAATATTCTTTACGTCTGCGCCGCAACTCCCTTGCAAACCGCGCTTTCACGCGTTTTGATGGCAAGAGAAGATTATTACGAGAATTTGAAAAATCTTTTCGACGCAAAACGCCAAAAATTTTCCGAATCTCTGCGCGAATTAGGTTTTGAAATCTATAATTCCGGCTCGGCATTTTACCTCTGGGCGCGAATTCCCGAAGAATTTAATGACGCGCTGCCATTTAACGAAATGCTGATGGAACGCGCCGGAGTCGCCGGAGTTCCGGGCAGCGCATTCGCCGACAGCGACACCTGGGACGCATTTATGCGAATCTGCATCGCCCGCGAAGATCACATTTTAGACGGCGCGCTGGAAAAATTCCGAACGGCTTTGAAATAAGCAAAATGTCTTATAATTTCTGTATAATTAACTTGTGGAGTGAAGTTTATGACACCAACAGTTGATCAAGCAATAGAAATCATCCGCCAACTTCCGCCGCCCGAACGCGAAGAAATCTGGAGCGAATGTGCGGAAACCGGATTTGTTTAAATTGATTTGGGAAATTAACGAAATCTCGCGCGAAGATAATGAACATTCTTACTGTAACCGGCAATTGTGTAAGAAAGATTGAAGTTATCGAATGTTTTACATATCATTATCAACGAGGTGTAAAAATGAGTTTGCGACAACAAAAAACAAAAAAGACAAAGCCGAATTATGTCGAACTTGAAAGAATCGCAGAATTACAAGGCGTAAAACCTTTTAATTTTGATGAAGCGATTGGCGAAGGCTCGCAACTTTGGAAAAACGGAGAATTCGAAGAGTTTGAAAAATGGCTTAAAGAAGTTCGTGTATCTGATACTGCCAATGAAAAAACAAAATAATGGCACGAGTAATTGATACCGACATTTTTTCATTTATCCTCAAAAAGGACACCAGAGCCGAGCTTTACAAACCTCACTTGGACGGACATTTCCTGTTCCTTTCTTTTATGACGGTTGCCGAATTAGATCGTTGGGCAAAACTGCATAATTGGGGACAAAGTTAGAATTAATTTATTGGAAAAGGGTATCAAGCATTACGTTATTCAACACTCGAATCGGGATATTTGCAAAATATGGGCGGAAATAATGTCCGACAGCAAACACAATGGCTTAAATGTCTCGATCTCCGATGCGTGGATAGCTTCAACGGCAATCAGTCTTCAAATTCCGCTTGTTACCAATAACGAAAAAGATTTTCAGAAAATTAAAAACTTGACTGTCATTTCAGAAAAATAGAATTTATTCACGCGAATTTTAACAGTCGAAAATAAAATAATGCACTATCATTTAATCGGAATATGCGGGACGGCGATGGCTTCGCTGGCGGGAATGTTGCAGGCGCGCGGACACAAAGTTACGGGTTCGGACAGAGATGTTTATCCGCCGATGTCAACGCAACTTGAAGAACTCGGCATTGAAATTATTAATGGTTATAAAGCGGAAAACGCCGATCTTAAGCGCGATTGCACGATTGTCGGCAATACGATCTCGCGCGGGAATGCCGAGCTTGAAGAGGTTTTGAACCGCAAAATGTTGTATCGCTCGCAGGCGGAGATCGTTAAGGAAGAATTTATTCGCGGGCGGCGTTCCCTCGTCATTGCGGGAACGCACAGCAAAACGACGACGACGAGCATTGCGGCGTGGGTTTTAGAATGCGGCGCACTTAATCCGGGTTTCCTCGTCGGCGGCATCGTGCAGAATTTCGGCGCGTCTTTTCGCGTCAGCCAAAGCGATTTTTTTGTCATCGAAGGCGACGAATACGACACGGCTTATTTTGATAAAAAGCCGAAGTTTATGCACTATTTGCCCGAAATTGCGATTGTTAATAATGTTGAATTCGATCACGCCGATATTTACCGCGATCTGGAAGCGATAAGGTTCGAATTTTCGCGTCTGATGAATCTCGTGCCCTCAAACGGGCATTTAATTGTCGGGATTGATTCGCCCGTGGCGCGGGAAGTTTTGGAAGAAATGCGCCCGAAACTTCACACCAATATCGAAACTTTCGGTACAAGCGAAGATGCCAAATGGCAGGCGCGGTATCTTGATTTTTCGGGCGATAAAACGAAATTTACGGTTTTCAAAGACGGTAAGAATTGGGGCGAATTTGAAACAAATCTGATCGGCGAATTTAATGTCCGAAATTGTCTGGCAGTAATTATCGCGGCAAACGCGTGGGGAATTTCAAAAGAAAAAATTCAGGAAGCCTTTTCGACATTTAAATCGGTCAAAAGGCGCGTCGAAATTCGCGGTGTCGAGCGCGGCGTAACCGTGATTGATGATTTCGCGCATCATCCGACGGCTGTTGAAGAAACTTTAAAAGCCTTAAAAATAAAATACGAAGGAAAACGCCTGATCGCCGTTTTCGAGCCGCGCTCGTGGTCTTCGCGGCTCGCGGTTTTTCAGGAAAAATACGAACGCGCGTTTGCTTACGCCGATTACGTGATTATCGCCGGAGTTTACGACACTTCAAAAGCGAGCGAACTCGGCAAGGTTTTAGACACTAACGAACTCGTCCAGCAGATTAAAATGCAGTCGAAACCTTCATACAGCTTCGCGGACGCAGACGCAATCGTCGCGCATCTCGCGCCCGAATTACGGGAAGGCGATGTCGTCGCCATTATGTCAAACGGCGGCTTCGGCGCGATTCACGATAAGATTTTGAATGTTTTGAAAGACGAAAAAAACAATGCCGACGGCTGAGATAAAAGAAATAATTCCGGCTTCTGCCGAAGCGGTTTTTGATCTTCTGCACGATTATCAGAGACGGCTCGAATGGGACACGCTTTTGCGGAAAGCATATCTCGAACCGGAATTTTCGGTTTCGTGTAAAGGTGCGGTTTCAGTTTGTCAGGGAAGATTTTTTTTAGGCGGATTTGCTTTGCGAACGGTTTATGTAAGTTTTGAACGCGGCAAGGTGGCGGCTGTCAAAATGCTCAACAATCCGCCGTTTTTCGATTCATTCGCCGCCAGCGTTCGGCATTTCGACATATCCGAAAACAGTTCGGAAATCGTTTATAAATTCAGCTTTACCGCCAAACCGAAATTTTTGAGATGGTTTCTCCATCCAATTATGAGCAAGGTTTTCGCGTGGGAAACGAGAAAAAGACTTCAATCTCTAAAGAAATTTTTTTCTTGATATAAATTATTTATAATGAATTGGTTCACGCCCAAATGTCCGGTTGATGTTGAAGAAAAGGAATGGATCGAGGAATGTTTTCGCTGGCTCATCGAAGAATTCGGCGCGGATGCTCTGCGCCTTAAGAAAACGATTCTGCCGACCGACGAATTTTTTCCCGACCGTTTTTCAGCCGATATTTATTCTCTGGGAAAGATGCTCGCCCGCGTCTGTTTTTATATGGACGTTGATATTGCGGATGTCGAACTGCGGATATTTTCTAATGATGAAAACGAATCGCCGCATCCTCTAACGCCGGTAAAATCTAAGGAAAACGGCGCGTGCGGGCTTTACGGGTTTTATCGAGGGAAACATTACGTCAGCATCGAAACCAAACTGCTTTCAAATCCGGCAAATCTGATCGCGACGATTTCGCACGAACTCGCGCACGCCAAACTGATCGGCGAAGACCGGCTCGATCCCGAAGCTGAAGAAGATCACGAATTCTTAACCGATCTGACGACGATTTTTTTCGGTTTCGGGATTTTTACGGCAAATTCGCTCTTTATTTTCGAGCAGTGGACAAACAGTTCGTTTCAAGGCTGGCAGGCTTCGCGCTTCGGCTACATCACCGAAGAAATGGCGGGCTACGCGCTCGCACTGTTTGCTTACTTACGCGGCGAAAGCAATCCGAACTGGAAGAAATTTCTCGAAGGCGGCGCAAAATCCTACTTTAAATCAAGCCTTAAATATCTCGAAAAAACGCACGACACGAAATTAAAAAAACTCGTTTAAAGTTTTTTCCGGTCAATTTTTCCCGAAAGCGACCCGGCATTTTCCGTTCGCGGCGCAAAACCAATCGCGCATCATTTCGACCACGCCTTTTTTTCCTTCGCCGATATATTCGGCGCGGCGGCGTTGGTATTCGTTGAAAACGGGTTCGGCGCGGGCGCGTAAATCTTTATCGAATTCGTTTTGCGTGTGATCCTTCGGCGCGGCGTAAACAAAACGGTTTGCGCCGGTAAAGGTCGGCAGAGTGATAAACGAGCGTTCGACGAATTTTCCCGTAAATCTTTCTTCATCAGCGGCTTGGACGAAAAACCGTACGGCGTAATCGGGATAGCCGAAAAGATAACCGTAACCCGCAAAACGCGCCGAAGTTTCGTTGTATTCGACCGCGTATAAAACTTCGAGCGGGTGCGAATTAGCCGAAATTCCGAGCCGCGAAAAGAAATCCGATTTTTCGGAGAGTTTTCGGCGCAAACCGGAACGCGAAAAAACGATTGTGTCGAAATGACGTTTGCCTTCGAATGTCTGCGAAAAATGCTGTACGTCGGCAAAAAGTTCTTCGCCGCACCGCCAATGCGCGAAAATATTTTTTGTCTCAATGATCTTGTCCGAAATTTGCTTGCGCTCGACCGCTTGTTTCGATTGAGCCAAAAGCCGTTTTTCGTCGTCAGTCAAATTTTCCGCCGGTTTCGCTTCGAGTTCGCGCACGTTTTTTTCCGCTTCATTAAATTCTATGCGCGGCAGATTTACCTGCATCCGAAACGATTGAAAACCGCCGCTCATCGGTTTCAAACCGCTGACGATGGTGTAAAGCGCTTCGCTGTCGAGAGCTTTCAGCAATAATTCTTCCGCCGTTTTGCGCTGTTCGGCGGGAAGTTTTTCAAACGGAAAACATTCGAGGCGCGAAACGCTCTGTGCTTGTAAACCGCTGATTAAAAAGAGAAATAAAAGGTTAATTAAAAGAACCGGTTTGATAAATTTTTTCATAATTTTGTTATTAAATCGGTATAACGAGCGGTCAAGGAGTATTTCGGTAATAAATCAATTTTATTATTTTAAAAACTACTCGCTGCCGTTCGCCACACTAATTTTTTCAGAATAACTTTTTTCAGAACTAAAAATCACAAAAATTTAATTGCAGGTCGAATTAAAACTATTGAAGGTTCGTTTGCAAAAACAAGCAGTTGATAATCAATTCCGGTCTGTTTATTGAACTCAAATTTTGAATAAGTCCGACCGAAGATAGAATTGCCCTTTTACACATAATTCTTGATCAAAAAGGGGCAAACTAATGAAACAAAGATATTTTATATTTTTCGGCTTTTTACTTTTTACCGTTTGCGTAAATTCGGTTTATTCGCAAACGAGCGCAACGCTTGCCGGACGCGTTTCGGATGAACGGAGAGCGGCGGTCGTCGGCGCGGCGGTCGAAGCGGTAAACGTGGCGACCAATAATGTTTTAACCGCGACAACGAATGACGACGGACGGTATGTGTTCAGCGAACTTTCGCCCGGAGTTTATCGCGTGAGCGTCCGGCAGACGGGATTTCAGACGACCGTTCGGGAAACCGTCGTTCTAAATGTCGCTTCAAGGGCGACGCAGAATTTTACTTTACAGGTCGGCGAAGTTTCGGCAACGGTGACGGTCGAGAGCGGACAGGAACTTATCGAACGCGATTCGCCGACGGTTTCGACCGTCATTACGCGCGAATTCGTTGAAAATATTCCGCTCAACGGGCGTTCGTTTCAGTCGCTTTTAGAACTTACGCCCGGCGTTGTTTTAACACCTTCGGGCGCGACGAATCCGGGACAATTTTCCGTCAACGGTCAGCGGACGAATTCAAATTATTTTACACTTGACGGCGTGAGCGCGAATGCCGGAACGACTCCGATTGCCACGTCGAGCCAGCAAGCCGCCGGAACTCTGCCGAATACGACCGTTCTGGGTGGTTTTAACAATCTCGCGTCGGTTGATGAATTGCAGGAATTCCGCGTGCAGACTTCCGTGTTTGCGCCGGAATTCGGACGCACGCCGGGCGCACAGGTTTCTCTGATTTCGCGGGCGGGCGGAAATCGTCTGACGGGGAGCGTTTTCAATTACATCCGCAACGAAAAATTTGACGCGAACAGTTTTTTTAATAACCGTGCGGGGCGACCGCGCGGCGTTTTGCGCCAGAACAATTTCGGTTTTACGGTCGGTGGACCCGTATATCTTCCGCGTTTCGGGGAAGGAACGCCGTTTTTATACGACGGGCGCGACAAGACTTTCTTCTTTGTTTCGTATGAAGGGTTGCGTCTGCGTCAGCCGGTTTTTCGCAGCGCGAACGTGCCTTCGGTTTTTGCCAGAAATCGCGCCGCCGAACTCGGTTTAACGAATATCAGCACGTTTCTTGCCGCATTTCCGCTTCCGAATGCCGCGCCGACGACGACCGATCCACTTATCGGAAGATTCGAGCAATCAATTTCAAATCCGGTCGAAGTTAATTCCATCGGCGTTCGCATTGATCAGAAAATCACTTCAAAGTTTAATGTTTTCGGGCGTTTCAAGCGAACTCCGTCTTCGATTGATTCGGCGACGACGGTTTTTCCGAATCAATCGAATTTTTTCAGCATCGAAACGAATCTGCTGACGCTCGGCGCGACTTATGCGGCAAGCTCGAATCTCGCCTTTGACTTGCGCGGCAATTACACGGATGATTCCGGCGATTTTCTTTTTCAGGGACAGGAAATCGGCGGCGCGGTTCTGCCGGATTTGGGAACGCTCGTTCCGCCTTTTGCCGCGGAAGGCAATGTTTCGGTCAGCGTATTCTTCGGAAATCTTATAAATCAAACACGCGGACGCTCGTTCGGAAACGGGCAGAGACAATTGAATCTGGTCGGCAGTGCGACCGTTTTGCTCGGCAATCATCAGGTAAAATTCGGCGGCGATTTCCGCCATCTGCGTCCGAAAGTCAATGCGCGTTCCTTCGGTTTTACGTATAATTTCGGCACGCTCGCGCAGGCAATCGAAGCTCCGGCGACACGCGGAACGGTCAATGTCAGCGTTCAGGCACTCGCGCCGGTCGGACAATTTACGTTTGAAAATTATTCCGCTTTCGCGCAGGACACGTGGCGCGTAAATGAAAGACTAACTTTGACTTACGGCGTGCGCTACGATGTCAATCTGCCGCCGACTTCCGACGGTGCGCTGCCCTTTGCGATCAATGGATTGGATAATCCGTTAACGGCGACGCTCGCGCCGCCCGGAACGAAGGCATTTGAAACGACCTTTAATAATTTCGCGCCGCGTGTCGGCGCGGCTTACACGCTTGACCGCGACGGCACGTTTGTTATTCGCAGCGGTTTCGGCGTTTTTTATGATCTGGCAACCGGACAGGCGACGCGCGGTTACGCGAGTTTTCCGTTTAATTCGGTCAGAGCGGCGACGCGAGTTCCTTTTATTCCGGGTTCTCCGGCAATTACCGCCGCTTTGCAGCCCGCGCCGTTTAATACGAATCCGCCGTACACTTCGGAGTTTTTCGTTTATGCGCCGAATACAAAATTGCCATACACGCTGCAATACAATGTTTCGCTGGAAAAATCTCTGGGCGCACGCCAGAGCATTTCGGCAACTTATGTCGGTTCACGAGGACGGCGGCTTCTTTTTACCGAACTTTTGCGAAACACACCAGCCGATGCCGCGCTCGGAATTCCGGCAAATCAGGTTTTGAATTCGATCTTTAATTCGGCATCGAGTTTCAGCAATGTTTCGGTGACGTCAAATCGCGGAAAATCCGATTACAATGCGCTCCAGATTCAGTTTGAACGCCGTCTTTCGCGCGGGCTTCAGGCAATCGCTTCTTATACTTTTGCGAAATCCAGCGATAATATCTCGAGCGAGATCGCTTCTTCGCCCGCGCTTTTCCGCGTTGATCCGGATGCGGAATACGCACCTTCGGATTTCGATATTCGCCATACATTTACGGCGGCTCTGACTTACCGGATTCCGTCGCCGATCAGGGAAGGTTTCGGCAGAAAAGTTTTAAATGGATTTGCGCTCGATTTGATCACGCGGGCGCGTTCCGCACCGCCGATCAATGCGTTTGTCAGTTATCAAACTTCGGGTTTCGTTTCGTTTATCAACCGTCCCGATCTTGACGAAAGCGTTCCGCTTTACATCGAAGACGCGACGCTTCCGGGCGGGCGGCGCATTAATCCGGCGGCACTTGCGACCGCGCCGTTCACGCGGCAGGGAACGCTCGGACGCAATGCTTTGCGCGCTTTTCCGCTCTATCAAACCGATGTTGCGCTCAGACGCGAATTCAAAATTGCCGAAAATCTCAAACTGCAATTGCGGGCGGAAGCCTTTAATGTCTTTAACCGTGCAAATTTCGGTTATGACGGAAATAATCAAATCGTGCGAACGGTGCGCGGGACGAGCGTAACGGAAAATCTGAATTTCGGACAATCAACCGTCGTTCTTGCCGATCAACTGAGCGGTTTTACGGGCGGCGGTTCAACACCCGGCTTTAATCAGCTCTACAGCGTCGGCGGAGCGCGTTCGCTGCAATTTGCCGCGAAGCTTATTTTTTAGTTGAAAAGCCGTAATCGTTAAGCAGAAGGTCAAAGACCGCCTGCTTAACGGATAAATTTTTTGATTTATTTAATGATTTAATAGAGCGTTTTCTAAATTTTTCGACAGATGATTTTCGACCGATAATAATTTGCGAAAAAAAACTATTCGCCGTTCGCTATAAACTATTCGCTGTTTTTCGATTGAAAATCAGTTAATAACTAACAGCGAACAGCGAATAGCGATGTTTTCGATTTAATTGTTCTTTATTTCAAATAAATAGGCAGATAATTTAAAAATCGCTCTATTTAACTTACCAAGTTCAAAATATGTCCCATTCGGAATTTTTTGACGCTCAGGTATTTTTGCGTGTCTTTGGACGGCGTAAATTCAATCGGAATTCGTTCAATTATCTCTAAACCGCCGTCGCGCATTGCCCGGAGTTTTTCGGGATTATTAGACATTGCCTTGACCTTTTTGATGCCGAGATCGCGCAGGATTTCGACGCATTGACCGTATTCGCGCAGATCTACTTCGAGCCCTAAAAGTTCATTTGCTTCGATTGTGTCCGCGCCTTCGTCCTGAAGCGCGTAAGCGCGGATTTTGTTGATGATTCCGATTCCGCGACCTTCCTGCTGCTGATAGACGATGGCGCCGCGCCGCGCTTTTTCAATCGTTTCCATCGCTTTTTCAAGCTGCGAGCCGCAATCGCATTTTGTCGAATGAAAAACATCGCCCGTCAGGCATTGCGAATGAATCCGCACCGGAACGGCAACATCTTCGCTGAATTCGCCCTTGTAAACGCAGACAAATTCTTCATTATTTGTTAAAGATTTATAACCCGCAATACGAAATTCACCGAATTCGGTCGGCAGACGCGCTTCAGCTACTTTTTCAATTGATTTAAAAAACGGGTAAACGGCAGTAAATTTGTATGTTGTTACTTTTGTAGTTTCTATAATCATAAAACCTTCCCTTGTTCGTTGTATTATCTCAAGACAATACGAAATTCGCAAAATCATAAAAATTGGATGCAAAGTCTAAAAATATATTTCTCAAAAAGCAAAATTTATTCCGGTTTATAAGAAAATGCTTGCCATTGCGTAAAAATAAAGGCATAATAACTGCGGTTTTTGCTCTCAGAAGTATCTCGGTAGATGCATCCGTTCAAGACAAGAAAAGCGACGACTTTAGTTCGGTTAGAGAGTTGGGTTAGTGTTATTGGAGCAGTTTTTAGTAAAAGTTTCTTTTATAGATCGGGCGCGTCGCAGAAAAGGTAGAAAAAAGTGTCTTCTGAGTTTTCCTTCCTGAAAGTTTCCAGCCTGTCTTTTGCTTCATTTGAGTTAAAAATTTAAGAGATTAGAGAGAATAATGAGTACAAAATTATATGTGGGTAACTTGTCTTTTCATTTGACAAGCGATGATTTACAGGAGCATTTCGCTCAGGCAGGAACGGTTGAATCGGCAAAAGTTATTGAAGACCGGGAAACAGGACGCTCACGCGGGTTCGGATTCGTTGAAATGTCTTCGGCTGAAGAAGCACAAGCAGCTATCGAACAATTTAACGGAGAAGACCTCGACGGGCGCAGCCTGGTCGTCAACGAAGCTCGCCCGCGGGATGATCGCGGCGGCGGCGGCGGCGGCGGAAGTCGCGGCGGCGGCGGCGGAAGTCGCGGCGGTTACGGCGGCGGCGGCGGAAGTCGCGGCGGCGGCGGCGGCGGCGGCGGCGGAAATCGCGGCGGCGGCAGCGGCGGCGGAAATTACTCGCGTTGGTAATTTTCTTTCAATTAATTAAAAAAAGCGATAGAGATTTTTTCTTTATCGCTTTTTTAAGTTTAAATCCTTAAAATTACCGTCAGTATTGGATAAGAAATCCTGTTTTAAGCCGATGAAATCGGCGGTCATTATTCCCCGCTTCACCGCCCACAGTGCAAACTGTGGGAATTGGTACGATGAATAGCCAAAGCCTTTGAAAACGGCGGTATATTTATTATGTCGCTCTCTTCGAGAGCTTAAACTTTATTGACGAATCAACCCATAACTGGCGTTATAGGCGGCGAAGCGGGGAATAATGCCGCCGTTTTCAACGGCTTATCCAATACTGACGTTAAAAATAGATTTTAGGAAGTTTGCCAGGTCAGCGTATAAGCGGGCGGCACATTTTTTATAACAATCGAACTTTTTTGCGATTTGCCGTAGCGAATTCTCATATGTTCGCGCAGTTTTATTGCTGACGGGAAATAATAGCCGTGAGCGTATTGAAACGTGCGAAAAACACAGCCTTGCTCCATAAATTTATCAATTTCAAGCAGAATTTTCCGACCGATTTCGTTCGGTATTGAAACAAAAGGCAGACATGAGACGATAAATCCGACTTTTCCCAAGCCGGATTTTTGGTGTAGCGAAAAAACCTCACAGGCATTTCCGCGAACGATTTTAAGAGTCGGGAAATTGATTTTCAGCGATTTAACCAGATTTTTATCCAGTTCAAGTCCGAGATAAGATTCATTATTCGGCACCAAACCCTGAACAAATTTCGTGATCGCGCCCGTGCCGACACCGAGTTCCAAAACGATAGAATTTTCGTCGGGTTTAATGCCTTCGAGCATTTTTTGAGCAAGTTCCGGCGAACTCGGCGCAATGGCACCGACTTTAAGCGGGTTTTTTAGAAACGCATGCAGGAATTGAATATTTTCGTTCATTCCGTTTTATTCGGTCGAAGCCGAAACCGTCGAATCTGTTTCAGAATTGTCTGTTGAATCGCTGACGGCAATTTTATAGTCACATTCCTCATTTTTGCAATAGCGGAATGTACCTTCTTTCTTTGTCGTCTTTTCGAGGATGAACGGAGCCTGGCATTTCGGGCAGGATTCGGCAACGGGTTTGTCCCAGTAAACCTCATCGCATTTCGGATAATTCGAGCATCCGTAGAAGGGTTTTCCGCGCCGTGTTTTTTTAACGACGATTTCGCCTTTACAGCCCTTTTTCGGACAGGCAATTCCGGTCGTATCGCGCTGTACATATTTGCATTTCGGGTAATTCGAACACGAAACGAATTCGCCGAATCGCCCTGTTCGTTTGACTAATTTCGCACCGTCGAGCGGGCAGGTTTCATCGAGTTCAACGGGTGGCGGAACTTTTATCGTTTCGCCGCTTTTCTTATCAATTTTGCGGATATTTTTGCATTCAGGATAACCCGTGCAGCCATAAAACGTACCGAAACGCCCGCGTTTCAAAGCCATATCCTTTCCGCACAGTTCGCACACGGCAATTTCTTCCGCCGCTTGCTCGCCTTCGGGATTTTCCCCCGTTGCCGCATCGGATTTTTTTGCAACTTCGCGCGTCGTTTTGCATTCGGGATAATTTTCGCAGGCAAGAAATTGCCCGTAGCGACCGAATTTTATGACCATTCCCGCGCCGCACGTTTCGCAGATTTCGTCGGTCGGAATCGCCTGTTTTTTTCTGCCTTTGATTGATTCTTCGGCGGCGGCGAGATTTTTTGAGAACGGATCGTAAAAATCGCGTAAAGCGGTTCGCCAATCGAGTTCGCCGTCTTCGATCTTGTCCAGATTTTCTTCCATTTTTGCCGTATAGGCGGTATCGAAAAGTTGTTCGAAACTGGCGACGAGCAGATCATTGACGGTAATGCCGAGCGCGGTCGGATGAAATCTGCCTTCCAGCTTTTCGACATATTCGCGGTCTTGAATGGTCGTCATAATCGCCGCGTAGGTCGAAGGTCTGCCGATGCCTTTTTCTTCCAGAGTTTTAACTAAAGTCGCTTCCGAATAACGCGGCGGCGGTTCGGTAAAATGCTGATTCGGCGTGATTTTGGTGAGTTTCAAATTCTCGCCTTTTTCGACCTGCGGTAAGTTGCGTTCTTCGTCGTCCTCGTCTTCGGTTTGTTCGTCGCGCCCTTCCTGATAAAGTTTCAGAAAACCGTCGAATTTTTGCACCGAACCCGTCGCGCGAAATGTAAAACGTCCGGCTTTGATATCAATCGTCGTTTGATCGAAAATCGCCGGAGTCATCTGCGACGCGACCGTTCTTTGCCAGATCAGGCGGTAAAGTTTAAACTCGTCGGGCGAAAGATATTGTCTTAAAGATTCGGGCATTCGATTTGCGTCCGTCGGGCGAATCGCTTCGTGCGCGTCCTGTGCGCCTTTTTTGGATTTATAGAAATTCGGTTTTTCGGGCAGATAAGGTTTGCCGTATTCGCCGTCAATAAATATGCGAATATCATTTAAAGCCGCATCGGAAATGCGCGTCGAATCCGAACGCATATACGTAATCAAACCGACCTGACCTTCTTTGCCGACGTTCACGCCTTCATAGAGTTTCTGCGCGACCATCATCGTTTTCTTCACGGAAAAACCGAGCTTGCGCGAAGCTTCCTGCTGGAGTTTTGAAGTGATAAACGGCGGTGTCGGGTTTCGTTTGCGCTCTTTCGTCGCAACCGATTCGACGATGAAATCTTCCTTTTCGGCTTCCGAAACAATGTCTTTCGCCTGTTTTTCATTGTCTATGTGAATCTCGCCCTTTTTCAAATCCTGATCAAAACCGCCGGTTTTCAAGGTTTTGTCCTCGACTTTATAAAGTCTCGAATCAAAATTCGGCGGAAGTTTGGCGGCAACATTGGCGATGATTGACCAGTATTCGGTTTTAACGAACGCTTCGATCTCGCGTTCGCGCTCGACGACGAGGCGCACGGCAACCGTCTGAACACGACCGGCGGAAAGTTTGCCGCCGATCGTTTTCCACAAGATCGGCGAAACTTTATAACCGACCAGACGATCTAAAATTCTTCGCGCCTGTTGGGCATCAACCAGATTTTTGTCAATTTGTTTCGGTTCTTTAAAAGCGTCCTTGATCGCGTTTTTGGTGATTTCGTTAAACATCACGCGGTAAACGGTTTTGTTGCCGCGTTTCGGCACGATTTCTTCCGCCAGATGCTGGCAGATCGCTTCGCCTTCGCGGTCGGGGTCAGCCGCGAGATAGATCGTCTCCGAATCCTTTGCGGCTTTTTTCAGATCGGAAACCGTTTTTTTGTTGTTGCGCTTCTTTTTATCGGGAATTACCTCATAAGTCGGTTCAAAATTATTCTCGATGTCAACGCCGAGTTCCTTCGACGGCAAATCTTTAATATGCCCGATCGAAGCCAGAACTAAATAATCGCTTCCCAGATATTTATTGATCGTTTTTGCCTTTGCGGGCGATTCTACTATTACTAAATTTTTACTCATTTTTTATTAACCAACTAAGTAAAGTTAAAAAGTTTAAAGGTGAAAAAGTGAAAAAGTTTTCATATTCTCGACTTTAACTATTATTGAAAAGTTAAACTAATTTGATTTGAAAAGTTAATTCTCAAAACCGAAAAAAACTTTTTCACTTTTTCACTTTTTCACACGTTCACTTTCTAACTTTCTAGCTATCAATTCTTCAGCTTTTGTTAAGGTCAACCCTTCAAATTCGGATTGAAACCATATTTCGGATTTCGGATCAAAAGCGTGAATAATCTTTTCCGCACCGTTTTTCAATTTAACGGCAATTTGCAAATCTTGCATTTCGCTTTCTTTAATACTTACGGTTTCGATTCTTTCATTATTAATCTCGCTTTGCTGCGATTTCAATTTCTGTTTTGCTTCAAACATTTCCATCAAACCGAGAAACGGTTCGATGCCGTAAGCCCTTCGAACGGCGTGGCAGCGGTCGCTTCCGGCTTCGAATTGGCGGCACATTCGCGGGCGGTTTTCATAAATGCGGCAGCTTGCAGTTTCGCCGATTTCGCCTTCTAACGCAGTGCAGGAAAAATCCGTTTCCTTGCGTTTGATAAAGCGGTCAACCGTAAATTCGCCGCTTTTTCCGCGTTTTGTAATATCCCAGTAATCACTCGATAAAACAGGGTTGTCCGGCGCGACATCAACGCAAACGAAAGACGCGCAACACGCGCCGCACGTCATACAATCGGGAATCGGTTCATCGGCAGACGTTATAATATTGCCGTCAACCGTGTTTGACAAATCGTGCGTTAAAATCTGCGGCGGCAGAAGATTTCCCCAAACCTGTTCATACATCGCATTGACAAACGGCAGAAATTCTTCTTCCGCAAGTCGTTCTCGCCGCGTAATTTGAACAAGTTCGCTTTTGCCCATAAATTAAGAAATCTTAAAACCGAAAATAACTCAAATATCGAAACTTAAAATCTAATTTTGAGAAAAAAAATTGCCAGATGCTTCATTCATCTGACATTTATCACTTAAAAACAGATTGTGTCAAACGGATTTCAACTTATACCATTTTATGCCGAAAATCCAAATCGCATTCGTATAACCGATGAGATTTCGAGCGTTTCAGTTGTATATTTATAAATGTAAAACGTTTTCGCTACATTTTTCTCGCGTAATTATTCCCCGGTAAAACGCGGATCAGATCCTTCAAATCCAAACCGACAATCGCCTTATTCAGATCACCGAACGATAACTCGCTTTTTTCCAGAAGAAAATCAAAATGTTTCGCTTCGTCCGGCGTTAGTAGCGCAAAAATGCGTTTTTCGGCAATGCTTAGATTTGACGGCATTTTGCTTTTTTGCTGTGCTTCTTTTTCGACATTTTTTTCATCAACCGGCGGCGGCAAGAGTTCGGCGGCGATTTCGGCAGGCAGTTCGGAGACCGCGTCTTGCCATTGCTGTACGAGTTTCGCGCCGGATTTGATTAGATAATTTGTACCGAATGAATTTTTTGAAGTGATATTTCCCGGAACGGCTAAAACTTCGCGGTTTTGTTCCATCGCGAGCCGCGCCGTAATTAATGAACCGCTTCTTTCCGATGCTTCGACAATTAAAACACCGAGGCTCAAACCCGAAATTATGCGGTTGCGATACGGGAAATTTTCTCTGAGCGGCGGAGTTTCGAGCGGAAACTGCGAAACGACCGCGCCGCCGTTTGCCAGAATTTCGTCGAAAAGTTTGATGTTTTCCTTCGGATAAACCCGGTCAATTCCCGTTCCCAGAACGGCAACGGTTCTGCCTTTGCCGGAAATTGCCCCGAGGTGCGCCGCCGAATCAATTCCGCGCGCAAAGCCCGAAACGATTGTTACGCCTTTTGAAGCGAGATCCCGCGAGAGCATTTCGGACGCGTTTTTCCCGTAGGTCGAACACCGCCGCGAACCGACGACCGCGATACACGGCGCGTCCAGACACGCCTGCCAGTCGCCTTTGACATACAGCGTGATCGGCGGATCGGCGATTTCGCGCAGCAAGAAAGGATAACTGCCGTCATCCAAGATCAAAATATCGCCGCCTATTTCTTTGACTTTCGCCAATTCTTCTTCGGCTTTGTCGTGAAATTCGCGCTTTAAAATGCTCTGAATCGTTTCAGGTTTAAGCCGCAACGATTCGAGTTCGCTCCTCAGCGCGTGAAAAACATTGTCCGCCGAACCGAATCTTTCAAGAAGTTGAGTAGCCTTGCGAGGTCCAACGCCCGGAGTCATATTTAGTGAGATCCATTCTTTCATAGTAATTTTAGATTTTAGATTTTGGATTTTGGATTGTTTTACCGGATTGTTTTGAACGTAAAGTTTTAATAGAAGCAACTGTCATTGCCAGAATTTCATTTATATCTTTCTTTAATGAGGTAAGGTTTCTTTCCGGAAAAATCCCGGCTTCGGTTAACAGCTCAATCCAATATAAATTTTCGTCCGCTTCTTCTTCAACAATACTTAATTTATGAATCACGTCAGCAGGAGATTTTCCGCGACAAGCGGCGCGATAATTTGCGCCAACCGAAGTTGCCGAACGCAGCAGTCGTTTTCCGATTATTTGAGCCGCCATATTATTCGGCAAACTTTCAACAAGCCGGATCACTCGCAAAGCGATTTGTTTTGTACTGTCTTTGAATTCTTGTTCAGTCATAAGTGAGTATAAAACCGCAAACCAATCCAAAATCGGCAATCCAAAATCCAAAATCGAATTGGCGGAGGCGTGTGGGAATCGAACCCACCTGAGCTTACTCTCGCAATCTCACAGACGGTTTTGAAGACCGCGCCCGCCACCAGACAAGATGCGCCTCCGTTTTTACGGAAAATTTGAGCTTTAAGAAACTACTGTTAAAGCTAAGATTTTTAGTGAAAAACTGTCAAGTTTATTTTGTGAAAATTTTGCCCGTGAGCCTTGCTTGACCGCTAAAATCAAGCGTGATATTCTTATCTCTTTTGAAAAGTGAGCAATTTTTTCGGCTCTTATTTATTACAAAATTACTTTAACATAAATTTACTAATTATATGGTTTTTCTAGCTTTTGCAGAAGGCGGTATCCAATTATTACCGGATGGCACGATTCTAATTCACATCGCGCTCATTCTGTTGATGATTTATATTTTGAACCGCACATTCTTCCGTCCGATCAATAAAGTAATCGAATCGCGTGAAAAAAATAAAGGTGGACATTCGTCCGAAGCCAATGTGATTTTGCGCGATGTCGAGGAGAAAAACGCTCGTTTTGACGCGGAAATGCTCGAAGCCCGTTCCAAAGGCTATGAGTTGATCGAGAAAGAACGCGCTCAAGCCGTTGCCGAGAGAGAGGAAACGATTTCTGCGGCAAAAGCGGAGATCGAACAAAAGACGGCGGACGATTATAAGGAACTGGAAAGACAAACTTTCGCGGCAAGAGCGGCGATTTCCGAAGAAGCGGAAAAAATGTCGGACAAGATCAGTTCCAATATCTTGAAAGCCGCTTAACTTAAGAATTTATCCAAAACAGATTTGATTAATCGCGACTTTCTGAAATTTCGCTTTGAAATTTTAGATTTGAAATCTGAAATCTACTTATATGTTAGCTTTTTTATTAAATATTTTTATTTTTGCTGCCGATGCCGGGAACTCCGGCGGGTTTATGCAGGTCTGGAATCAATACTTTAATTTTCCGGGATTTGAAGTGTGGAAGTTTATCAATCTGGCGATTTTTATCGCCATTATGGTTTATCTGCTCAAAAAACCTCTGAGCGGCGCATTTAAGGCAAAACGCGATGCGATTCGCGCTGAATTGATCAGAGCCGAAGAAGAAAAACAGGCGGCACTTCTCAAATTAAACGAAGCCGAAACCAAATTCGCCCGGCTCGAAGCCGAATCAAACGAAATAATCGAAAAAGCCCGCACCGAAGCCGAAGCCGAAAAAACGCGGATCGTCGCTCAAGCGGATTTTGAATCTAACAGATTACGCACGCAGGCAAATTCGGAAATCGAGCGCAAGACCAAACAGGTCAAAAATGAACTGCGCCGTTTTTCCGCCGAAGAAAGCGTCCGGCTTGCCGAAGAAAAAATCAGAAAGGCGATGAATGCGAAAACCGACGAAAAACTCATCAAAGCCGGAATCAAATCAATCGGAGGTTTAAACTAGAAATGAGTGTTGAAACCGTTGCCCGCCGCTACGCCGGAGCGTTGGCGGATATTGTCATCAAAACCGGCGAAACCGAACCCGTCAAAAGCGAACTCAAACGCTGGGAAGAGATGATAGCTTCCAACCGCGAATTGTTTGAGGCTTTTCGCAGTCCTGCCATCGCGCACGCGAGCAAGGAAAAAGTTTTAGAAAATCTGATCGAAAAAACAAAGCCGACCAAAACGACGGCAAATTTTCTGCGCGTTCTGCTCAGAAACAGCCGTTTGACCGACATCAGCCGTATCAACGAGCGTTTTGCCGATGTTCTGGATGAACGCAACGGTCTGATTTCCGCCGAAGTTACGTCGGCGCGTCCGCTTTCGGAAAAGGATAAAACCGATTTACAGGCAAGTCTTGCCAATGTAACCGGCGGCAAGCAAATAAATTTACATTTTAATATAGACGAAAATATTATCGGCGGAGTTATCACCCGTGTCGGTTCGACAATTTATGACGGCTCCGTAAAAACACAATTAGAAGAACTTAGAGATAAATTAGTCAATGGATAATGCAAAACGGAAAACGGAAAATAAGTTGAATAATTTTCCATTTTCCGTTTTCCATTTTCCATTTTAAAAATATATGGAAGCAATTAAAGCCAACGAAATTAACGAAATTATTCGCGCACAAATTGAGAATTTTGATGCAAGTATGACCGTCAACGAAGTCGGAACGGTTATCAAGGTCGGCGACGGAATTGCCGAAATTTACGGACTCGAAAAGGTGATGGCGGGCGAACTGCTCGAATTTCCTTTTGAAGTTCGCGGACTCGCGCTCAACCTCGAAGAAGACAAGGTCGGCGCGGTGCTTTTCGGAGATTTCCAGAAGATCAAAGAAGGCGACGAAGTTAAACGCACCAGACGCATTATGAGCGTTCCGGTCGGCGATGCAATGATCGGTCGCGTTGTTGACGCACTCGGCAATCCGATTGACGGAAAAGGCGAAGTTATCACCGACGATTACAATCCGATCGAGCGCATTGCGCCCGGAATTATTGACCGTCAGCCGGTTAAAGAACCGCTTCAAACCGGTTTGAAAGCAATTGACGCGATGGTTCCGATCGGACGCGGACAGCGCGAACTTATCATCGGCGACCGCCAGACGGGAAAAACGGCGGTGGCGATTGACACGATCATCAACCAGAAAGGAAAAGACGTGATCTGCATTTATGTTGCTATCGGTCAGAAGGCTTCGACCGTGGCGCAGGTCGTGAAAAGACTCCAGGATTCCGGCGCGATGGATTACACCGTCGTTGTTTCGGCAACGGCTTCCGATCCGGCGGCGATGCAGTTTCTCGCTCCGTATGCGGGCGTTGCCATCGGCGAATATTTCCGCGACAGCGGTCGCCACGCGCTGACGATTTACGACGATTTATCAAAACAAGCGGCGGCTTACCGCGAAATTTCTCTGCTTTTAAGACGACCGCCGGGTCGCGAAGCGTATCCGGGCGACGTTTTCTATCTTCACTCACGTCTTCTTGAACGTGCCGCAAAAATGTCCGACGCACGCGGCGGCGGTTCTCTGACGAGCTTGCCGATCATCGAAACGCAAGCCGGCGATATTTCAGCGTATATTCCGACCAACGTAATTTCGATTACCGACGGACAGATCTTTCTCGAAGCAGACCTTTTTAACTCCGGTATTCGTCCCGCCATTAACGTCGGCAACTCGGTTTCCCGCGTCGGCGGCGCGGCGCAAGTTAAAGCGATGAAACAGGTTGCGGGAACTCTGCGAATTGACCTTGCTCAATATCGCGAACTCGCGGCGTTTGCTCAATTCGGTTCGGATCTTGACAAATCAACACAAGCCCAGCTCGAACGCGGAAAGCGTCTGACCGAAATCTTGAAACAAGGGCAATACAAACCGATGGAAGTCGAAAATCAGGTAATTATCATCTGGACGGCAACCAACGGTTTGGTTGATGATGTCGAGGTCTCGGATTTACAGCGATTTAATGAAGAACTTTTAGGATTCTTAAAAAATGCGCATCCGGCAACTTTGCAAACGCTTCGTGATAAAAAAACAATTGACGATGATATGAAAGCATCTCTGCGCGAAGCGGTCGAAGATTTCAAAGCCACACGCTGGAATAAAGAGGAAGCGGAAACTGCGCCGGAAGACGCGGCGAATGTAGCAAAAGCCTAATCAATGGATAATGGATAATTGATAACGGATAATAGTTTGTTGTCTTCATTATCAAATATCCATTATCCATTATTCATTTAATATTTATGCCAAGTTTATTAGATATGCGAAGGCGGATCAAATCCGTCAAAAATACCCAACAAATTACCAAAGCGATGAAAATGGTCGCGGCGGCAAAGCTCAAACGCGCAACCGATCGCGTCACGGCAGCGCGCCCTTTCGCTGTGAAAATGAGCGAAGTTCTCGGCAATCTGAGCGCGAATATCGGCAGCGAATTTTCATCACCCTTGCTCAATGAACGCGGCGACGAGAAATATCTGATCGTTTTGGTCAGCGCGGACAAGGGGTTGTGCGGCGGTTTTAACGCCAATTTGATGAAGGCAACGCAGAATTTTTTACGGGAAAATACCGGAAAACAAGCGGCAATGATTCCGGTCGGCAGAAAGGCACGCGATTTTTTCCGACGGCGCGAGATGGTTTTTGTCGAAGAATATCTCGGTTTAACGGGTTCGGGACGCGTCGAACTTTCGGACGCGATGGAAATCGCTCAGAAAATTACCAAAACCTTTATCGAGGACGAAACGATTGATAAGGTTTTTCTCGTTTTCACCGAATTCAAAACCGTTATGTCGCAGCAGGTCAAAATCGAACAGCTTCTGCCGATTCCGCCGATCACGGTCGAAAAAACGGAAGAAACTGCCGGCACGGCGCAAGCCGAATATATCTACGAACAACCGGCGGCAGAGATTTTCGGGAAACTTCTTCCGAAACAAATCGAAACACAGATTTACCGCGCAATGCTCGAATCGGTCGCTTCCGAACAAGGTTCACGGATGACGGCGATGGATTCCGCCTCGAAAAACGCGGGTGAACTGATTGATTCCTTAACCTTAAATATGAACCGCATTCGTCAAGCGGCGATTACAAAGGAAATTATTGAAGTAGTTTCCGGCGCGGCGGCGGCGTAAGAAATATTTATTTAACATTTTAAGCAAGCAGAGCGATTGAAATCATTTTGGATTTCATATATTCTTTGCTTGCTTTTTCAATGTTTAAATAAAAATTTGGAGGAAGTTGATGCTATTTGCCAGCTTAGGTGGACTTTTATTATTTGTTGGTGCGATTTGGCTTATCGTCATCGCCATTCAAACGGGACAGACGACAGGCGATAAGGTTATTTGGGCGTTAGTCAACTTTTTTTGCCAACCGCTCGGCGGCATTATATTTTATGTCGTCAAAAAACAAGGTTTAGTTCCGCTGATTCTTGTAATCATCGGTACTATTTTAACGGGTTTCGGCTATTCTTCGATGATGGCGGAGATAATGCAAAATATGCCGGCGCAATGACGGAAAAAAAAATTAACAAATCAGACTGGCGCGGACGGATTTTACGTTACGCGCCTTTAATTTTATGGCTCGGCGTTATTTTCTGGACTTCGACCGGATTGGCTTCGATGTCCAACACTTCGCGCGTTATTCGTCCGCTTTTGGATTTTCTTTTTCCTGATGCAACGGACGCGACTTTGCTGATTTATCACGGCTACATCCGCAAATTCGCCCATTTTGCCGAATATGCGGCGCTTGCTTTTTGGGCTTCGCTGGCTTTTTCAACGTCTTCTGTCAGATTTTTGCAAAAATTTTGGTATCTCGCAGCCTTTGTTTTAGTTGCTCTGATTGCTTCGCTCGATGAATTTAATCAAAGCTTTAACGCGACCAGAACAGGTTCGATTTACGATGTTTTAATTGATATTTCGGGCGGATTATTTATGATTCTTCTTTTTGCCGGCATCAAAAAAATTGGCGGAAATAGAAAAACTGAATAATCTCGAGCCGAATAATACGGCTTTTGCGGTTTAAAATTTTGTTTCGGAAGAATTTTGTGGCATATTATAACGAACAATAGATGGCATAAAACCGTATATCAATTGAGTGATTTAGGAAATTAAAGGAGATAAAAAAGAATGGGACTTTGGGATAAAGTTAAAAACGAAGCATTAAATCAGTTTATTGAAGTTATCGAATGGCTGGACGAATCGAAGGATACGATTCTTTATCGTTTTCCGGTTCACGGGCAGGAAATTAAAAACGGGGCGCAACTGATCGTGCGCGAATCGCAATCGGCGGTTTTTGTTCACGAAGGACAGGTTGCCGACGTTTTCGGTCCCGGAAAATACACGATTGACGGCGGAAATACACCGATTCTTTCCAAACTCGGCGCGTGGAAATACGGCTTTAATTCGCCCTTCAAATCGGAAGTTTATTTTGTCAATACGAAACAATTTACCGATATGAAATGGGGAACTTCCAATCCGATTATGCTCCGCGACGCGGATTTCGGCATCGTTCGCCTGCGGGCGTTCGGCGCATATTCTCTGCGCGTGGCTGATCCGGCGCAATTTATCAGAGAAGTTGCCGGAACAAACGGACATTTCGACACCGAAGATATTGACGGGCAATTAAAACGCGCCATCGTTACCGAATTTTCCGACGCGGTCGGCGAAATGAAAATTCCCGCGCTCGATCTTGCCGCGCAATACAAGGAAATCGGCGAAGCGATTCGCGCCAAGATCAATCAGGATTTTAATACTTACGGTCTCGAGGTAACGAAATTCTACGTCGAAAACGTCTCTCTTCCGCCCGAAGTCGAAGCGGCGATGGACAAACGCGCTTCGATGGGCGCACTCGGCGATGCCGGCAAATATATGCAGTTTCAAGCGGCTGACGCTCTCCGCGATGCAGCGCAAAACGAAGGCGGTGGCGCAGGACTCGGCGCAGGTCTTGGCGCCGGTTTTGCGGTCGGCGGTCAGATGGCAAACGCTTTCGGCGGTAATGTCGGCGGGCAACAACAACAAGGCGGCGGTCAAGGTCAAGGACAAGCGCCAGACGGGCAAAGCGTGGCGTGTCCGAATTGCGGAAAAATGAACGATGCCGGCAAAAAATTCTGCGGCGAATGCGGCGGAAAAATGGAAGTTTCAAAAGTTCCCTGCGTCAAATGCGGCGCACAGCTGCGCGAAGGCGCGAAATTCTGTTCGGAATGCGGTTCTTCGCAGGAAAAAGAAAAATGCGGCAAATGTCAGGCTGAACTCGCTCCGGGCGCGAAATTCTGCCCCGAATGCGGCACGAAGACCGAAGGCGCTGAATAAGTAAAAAAGTAAAAGGTAAAGGGTAAAAGGTAAAACTCAGAAAATATTTTGAAGTTTTACCTTTTACCCTTTACCTTTTACTTAATAAAATTTTGCGTTAAAATTTATTTGACCATCGTTAAGCAAGCGGTCTTTGACCGCGTTTCCGTCTATTTATAAT
Source organism: Pyrinomonadales bacterium (assembly GCA_038246645.1). Lineage (GTDB taxonomy): Bacteria > Acidobacteriota > Blastocatellia > Pyrinomonadales > Pyrinomonadaceae > JAHCHG01. The sequence continues at coordinate 12,936 of JBBRVS010000015.1, read as the reverse complement.
GCTTTCGCGGTCAAAGACCGCTTACTTAACGGATATTTAATTTTTTTTTGGCTATTTTATAAATTTGTTGGAGTAAATAATTTTATGGCAATCAGTCCCGAACTTTTAGAAATTCTGCGCTGTCCGAAGTGCAAATCGGAAGTCAAGATCAAAGAAGATCAAAGCAGTTTGAAATGTGTAAATCCCGAATGCGCTTTGGTTTATCCGATCCGCGACGAAATTCCCGTGATGCTCGTCGAAGAAGCGACGGTGGAAAAATGAATAACTGATAATGGATAATGGATAATTTTTTTTTTGATTATCCGTTATCCGTTATCCATTATCCATTATGATACTTTGGCAAAATGTTCGAAAAGTTTTGGTTGTCCGGCTTCGCTCGATCGGCGATACGGTTCTGGCAACACCTTCTTTGATTGCACTTAGACGTTTTTTGCCTGACGCGCAGATTGATATTTTGCTGGAAGATTGGGTTGCGCCCGTTTTAGAAGGCTTTGATGCGGTTGATAATGTTTTGAGCGTTTCAAAGGATTTCAAGGAACGCTTTCGTCTTGCCGGAAAAATCCGCCGAACAAAATACGACGCGGCGTTTAACCTCCACGGCGGAACGACCGCCGGATTTTTTGTCCGCGCTTCGGGCGCGAAATACCGTGTCGGCTACGAAGATTATCAATACAGCTTTCTATACAATCGCAAACTTTCTTCCGCCAACGATTTCTGGAAACAGGAAAAAACTCATTCCGCCGAACAGCAGCTCGCGCTTTTAGGTTTCGTCGGCGTTCCGGTCGAAGATAAACCGAAAACACTCTTAAATGTAGATAAAAAAGCATTAGATTCAATCGAATCCAAAATCCGAAATCCAAAATCTAAAATCGCCTTATTTCATCCGACTGCGGCGTTTGATACAAAACAATGGGCGACGGAAAATTTTGCCCGTGTCGCCGAATTTTTGAGCGAAAAAGGTTTACAGACAATTGCCGTTGCAACAAAAAAAGAGAGCGCGAGTTTAGAAAATCTCAAAAAACTTTCCAAAGTTCCGATTCTAACTTTCGACGATCTGACTTTGCCGGAAATTACGGCTTTGGCTGCACGCGCAAAAATCTTTGTGGGAAACGATTCGGGAATCGCGCATATCGCGTCTGCCGTCCAAACTCCGAGCGTCGTAATTTTCGGTTCGTCAAACCGACATCACTGGCGACCCTGGACGGACGCACCGCACGAAATTGTTTACGAAGAATTTACGTGTCAGCCTTGTGCCGGACGTTTTTGCAAAGAATTTGACGAACCGAAATGTATTTTGAGCGTGAAAACCGAAAATGTGATCGAAGCGATTGAGCAGATTTTAGTTGATTAAACAAATGGTAGAAAGTTAAAACTGAAATTGAAGCAAGGATTATTTTTCGCATAATGGAAATAATTTACAGCAAAAAGCGCGGAATTTAAAGATTTTTCCGGTTTAATTTTTGCGGTGAATTTTCGTGTTTATGGAAAATTTTGTTAATTTACAAAAATTTTAACTTTTTTCAATCAGGCATTGGAAAAATAAGGGGTTTTAGGTATATGATGGTATGTTGAATGTATCGTGCGAAAGCTTTCCCCTTTTAGTGAGGCTCAGCTAGGTTAAGAGCAGCACCTCTTTACTAAACACAAAACACATTTAAAATTAAATTTTAAGCAGTATTTATTATTATAAAATGGCATTTAAGTCTTTATTCAGTTTATTCTCCAGCGATTTGGCAATTGATCTCGGAACGGCAAACACCCTCGTTTACGCGAAAGGTCGCGGAATCGTCGTTTCCGAACCTTCTATTGTTGCAATTAATAAAGTTACCAATCAGGTCGAAGCCGTCGGGCGCGACGCGAAAGAGATGCTCGGCAGAACGCCGGGAAATATCGTGGCGATTCGTCCGATGAAGGACGGCGTGATCGCCAATTTTGAAGTTACGGAAAAGATGCTCCAGCATTTTATCCGCAAGGCGCACAACGGCAAATCTTGGGTGCGTCCGCGCGTCGTCATCGGGATTCCGTCGGAAATCACGCAGGTCGAACGCCGCGCCGTCGAAGATTCGGCGTATCGCGCCAAAGCGTCGGAAGTTTATCTGGTCGAAGAAGCAATGGCGGCGGCAATCGGCGCGGGACTTCCCATTACCGAACCGCACGGAAATATGGTCGTTGACATCGGCGGCGGCACGACCGACATCGCCGTTATCTCGCTTTCGGGCATCGTTTATTCGCGCGCCGTGCGTATCGCCGGAAACGAGATGGACGAAGCGATCACGCAGTTTATCAAACGAAAATACAATTTATTGATCGGTGAACGCACTTCCGAAGCGATCAAGATCGCCCTCGGTTCGGCATTTCCGCTCGAAGAACCGCTTTCGATGGAAGTTCGCGGGCGCAACTTGATTGAAGGAATTCCGAAAACAATCACGATTACCGACGAAGAAATCCGTGAAGCTCTCTCAGATTCCGTGGCAACCATTATCAATGCCGTTCGCGTCGCATTAGAACGTACACCGCCTGAACTTTCAGCCGATATTGTCGAACGCGGAATCGTACTGACGGGCGGCGGCGCGCTTTTGAAAAATCTCGATAAACGCCTGACCATCGAAACCGGTTTGCCGGTCGTCTTGTCGGACGATCCGCTGTCGTCGGTCGTTCTCGGAACGGGCAAAATGCTTTCGGATTTCGAACTCTTGAAGCGCGTAAAATGGGATAATTCGTTGATGACGGGAAGTTAAAATCAGTAGAAAGTAGATGGTAGTTAGTAGTTAGGACTGTCAAAATTCTTCTACTGACTACTGACTACAGACCTGCTGACTACTGAAATAATGATCGAGCGTAGTCAAAAAGAAGTTTGGAAATTAACGCCGTGGATAATGGTTGCTCTGCTCTTGGGCAATTTTGTCCTGATGGCGTATGATGCGCGGCAAACCGAAACGAATCAGAGAGTTATCAGGGTTTGGGCGCAAACGGTCGCCGATTTTGTTCAATCACCCGTAACTTCCGTTAGTTCGGGCGTAACGGGTTATTTTCGTTCGATTTCTTCGCTTCGCACCGCGCAGAGTGAAAACGACCAACTTAAAGAGCAGGTTCAGAAATTAGAAATCGAAGTTCAAAATGCGAAAAGCCTGACGGATGAAAACGAGCGTCTGAAATCGCTTCTCCAGCTCAAAGAACAATCCAAATACGACATTCTTTCGGCACAGATCATCGGACGCGATGCTTCCGTCTGGTTCAGCACTTCGATCATTAATCGCGGCAGTCTGGACGGCGTAAAACTGAATATGCCGATCGTGACCAACGGCGGACTGGTCGGCAGAGTTACGGCGGTCAGCCCGCTGACGGCGCAGATCGATCTGATAACCAAAGATAAATCGGGTGTCGGTGCGGTTGTCGGCGAACTCGAAACGTCAAATACGCTCGGCGTAATCAGCGGTTCGGGCAAAAAGGATTTGCTGGAAATGGGTTATGTGCCGGGCAGCGTTGAAGTTAAGGTCGGTGAAATGGTTTATACGACGGGACAGGACGGCATTTATCCGGCGGGTTTGAAATTAGGCGAAATCGTCGAAGTTCGGGCAGGTTCGGCAACCGTTCCGCAACAAATTTTTGTCAAACCGAGCGCGGGACTCTCTTCGATGCAGGAAGTTGCGGTTTTACTCTATGAACCGCCGCTGCTCCCGAAATATGAAGAAACTTTGCCGAATGCGGTTAAAGAAAAATAATGTTTCAAGTTGTTTGAAATTTTGATTATTTAAAGACATCCCATTTGATAAAATTGAAATCATAAACCGATTTTATAACAAGAACAATAGAACTTAAACCTTGGCGAAAAAAAGCTGAAACTTGAAACTTTTTTGAATGGAACAGGTAAAAATAACAGTCGCATTAATTATTGCTGTATTGCTTCAGTGGACGCTGCGCAACGTCGCTGAACCATTTGCCTACATTGATTTTCCTCTGATTATCGTCGTTTATGCCGCCTTGCAGCGCAGTTCGATCAAAGCTCTGTTTTACGCCACCGCTTCCGGTCTTGCGGTTGATGCCTTGAGCGGCGGGCTTCTCGGAGCTAACGGATTTTCTAAAACATTGATCGCCTTTATCGTTTTGGAGATTGTCCGGCGCGTCTATTTAGACAACCTTTTATTGCAGATTCCCGTCATAGCAGGTGCTTGTTTGCTGGATGATTTGGTTTATTACGGAATGCACCGGATGTTCGGACAAGATCCGACCGCGCCGTTTGTGACAACAGTCGCCTATAGCGTAATCGGAACAACAATCGTCGGAACTATTACATATTTGATTTTGGACAGTTTTTTCTCGGAAAGCAGATTGCGGAAGAAACGCGAAATATTCGCGCCGCGCCGCCAAACCCGCCGCCGCAATCCGATTCGTTTGGGAAGAAGACCTTAAAATTTTTAATATGTTTCCTTGATTAAAAGTGAGATTGTAAAAAGTTTTTGATGATCGTATTTTCTAAAGTTTTAGTGAAAAGAAAGTATTATGTCTGATTTTTCACAGATGCCGACAATTTAACCTGATTTAATCACCTATAATTTAAGCTATATGAAATTAAACGATTACGCGCAAAATTTGAATATCAGAATCGGCACAATTCAGGTTATCGCCTTTATTTTGCTGGCTCTGCTTGGTGTTCGCCTGTATTATCTGCAGGTTGTCAAAGGTGAGTATTACGAAAAAAAGGCGGAAAATCAGCGGATTCGTTACATTCCGATCCCTGCGCCGCGCGGAGCGATTTTCGACCGTAACGGCAAGATTCTGGTAGATTCCCGCCCGACCTATAATGTCACGCTTTCCAACGAAATCAAAAAAATGGACATCAGCGACCGCATCGAAGATTATGCCCGCGGTTTGAATATGGAAGTTCAATTTTTGATCGAGCGTTTGAATTTGATCAGAAAACAGCCGGAATTTGAAACGATGGTGTTGAAGGACAATGCGACTATTCAGGACATCAGCTGGGTTGAATCGCATTCGCTCGAATATCCCGAACTCCGCATCGAACTTCAGCCGCAGAGATATTATCCGCACAAGGAAACTCTCGCGCACGTTCTCGGTTATGTCGGCGAGATCAGCCCGAAACAATTGGAAAACCCCGAAATAAGGGAAAAAGGCTTTCGCCCCGGCGACATTATCGGCAAAGGCGGACTCGAACAAAATTACGATGAATTTCTGCGCGGAAAACCGGGTTACCGCAAGGTGATTGTTGACTCTCGCGGGCGCGTGCAGAGCGAGATCGAAAGAATCGAACCGCAAGCCGGACAAGACCTTCTATCAACAATTGATCTCGATCTGCAGCTTGCCGCCGAAGAGCAGCTTGCTAGTTCAAAGACAAAACGCGGAACGATTATCGCGATGGACCCGAACAACGGCGAGATTCTCGTGATGGCTTCCGCGCCGTCTTTCGATCCGAATGCTTTTGTCATGCGGAGTTCAACACCTGAAGGACGCAAGGAATTCGCTAAATATTCTACGGATGAAGAAAGACCGCTCTTAAACCGGGCGATTCAAGGGCGTTATCATCCGGGTTCGACCTGGAAAATTCCCGAATCCGTTGCCGGTTTGCAGCAAGGTGCAATTACGGTTGCTCATTCAAATCTGGCATGCGGCGGCGGCATCACGATCGGAAATAAATTTACGCGCTGTATGGGAAGCCACGGTTCGCCGCCCTTGAGCTATTCGATCACCAAATCCTGCGACGGTTATTATTACCGTCTGGCTTTAAAGATGGGCATTGACGGATTGATCAAAATGGTCGAAGATTTCGATTTCGACAAGCGTTCGGGCGTTGATCTGCCGAATGAAAAAATCAGTCAAACGCCGAAATCGTGGAAACCGATCATCGAAAAACGCGAGGGAAAATGGAGCGACATCCGCACGGTTTATGCTTCGATCGGACAAGATACGGTTGTCGTTACGCCGATTTCGCTGCTGCGGGCGGTTTCGAGTATCGGGATGGACGGGAAAATGTTTGTTCCGCATCTTCTTAAGGAATTCAAGGCAATCGGCGCCATCGGTGAACCGAATATGCCGGAATATGTTCCGGCAAAGGACAGCTTCGGTTTTGATCGTCCCGAACCGAAAATGATCGAAATGACTCCCGAACAAAACAAGGTCGTGCTTGACGGAATGTGGGCGGTCGTCAACGGCGGCGGAACGGCGGGTAGAATTCGCATAGAAGATTTTGATATTGCCGGAAAAACCGGAACCGCGCAAAACTCTTCGCTCAATTCAGGCGGCGCGGAAGATCACGCGTGGTTTGTTTCATTTGCTCCGGCTTATAAACCGGAAATTGCGGTTATCGCCTTAATTGAAAACGCGGGTTTCGGCGGTTCGCATGCTGCGCCCGCCGTCAGAGGCGTTTATGACGCGTATTTAGCCAAAAAAGGCTTTCCCGCTGACGGCGAGCAAGTTGCGAAAAAATAAAGGGATATTTGCGATTTGTAATTTGCCATTGACTTGAAGCGAAAGTTTCTGAGAATCAATTTAGTTTTACAAACAAAAAATCAATTGCCGACTGATTTATGGTTGCCATATTAGAAAAACGAAGTTACAGAGATTTTGACTGGCTGGTAGCATTTCTTGCCATCGCTATCGTATGTTTCGGCATCTGGCAAATTTACAATGCTCAACCGAATATGGATTACTGGTCAAAGCAGATTCTCGGTCTGGTTATTGCTTTGATCGCGCTTTTCGTCATTGCCGTAACGGATTATCGCCGGGTGATTGATGCCGCACCGTTTTTCTATGGTTTCGGGTTGCTTTTGCTGATTTTGGTTTTGATTCCCGGACTCGGCGTAAAGGTCAACGGTCAGCAGGCGTGGCTCCAAGTTCCGTTTATCGGCAGATTTCAGCCGTCGGAATTTGTCAAAATCACGGTCGTTTTAATGCTGGCGAAATATTTCGGCTCGCGCAAAACCGGCACATTGAAGTTTAAAGAACTGGTGGTCGGCGTTTTGATTTTAGCTGCGCCGATCGGTTTGATTATGCTCGAACCGGATGCCGGACAATCAATCACATATTTTCCGATTCTGGCGGTCGTGCTGTTTCTTTCGGCGGTAAAGATCAGATATGTTATCCTAACGATTATTGCCGGACTGATTTTTGTTCCGGCGGCTTATATCATCGGGGTTGAAACGGGAGTTATTAAAAATTATCAACGGCAGAGAGTCGAAGCGATTCTCGATCCCGAAAGTGCCGATCCGCGCGGTTTCGGCTATCATACGAATCAATCAATGATAACCGTCGGCAAAGGCGGAGTTACGGGAATTCAGGGAGATACGGAAACTTCGCAGAGCGTTTTGAAGTTTCTGCCCGAACCGCATACCGATTTTATTTTTGCCGTAACGGCTGAAAATACGGGATTTCTCGGCTGCGTTTCATTGCTTCTGGCGTATGCTTTGCTTTTATCGCGCCTGATTACGGGCGCAAGACAAGCTCCCGACCGCGCCGGAATGCTGGTCATTATGGCGATTGCGGGCGGAATGGCTTTTCAGATATTTATGAATGTCGGGATGGTCTTAGGATTTCTTCCCGTTATCGGCGTTCCCTTGCCGCTAATGAGTGCGGGACTTTCGGCGGTTTTATCAACATTTATAGCGATTGGCTTTGTTATCAGCATAAAAATGCGGCGTTTTGTCAATTGAGGAGATTTTTATAAATGGCAAAAGAATTTAATAGAATTAAAACAAAAGAAGTTACGGCGACTTCTCCGAAAAGAGGTTTTTGGGGATATGTCTGGTTTCCGGTTGCGCTCCTGCTAGCGCTTTCGGCAGGCGGTTTAACGGGCGTACTGGCATCATTTTATCTAAATAATTCCCGTTATGCGACTGAAGTATCTGCACTTGCCACGTATCGTCCGCCGCAGGTTACGACGATCTATGCCGACGACGGCGAAACCGTTTTAGCCGAATTCGCGCTCGAAAAACGCATTCCGATCAAAGCGGAAGACATTCCGAAAAATGTCGAAAATGCGTTATTGGCAATCGAAGATTATCGTTATTACGACCATATCGGAATTGATCCGTATCGGATCGCCGGAGTAATTTTCAAAAATATCACGACCGGAAAAACCGAAGGTGCTTCGACCATTACGCAGCAGCTTGCCAAAAATCTCTTTCTTTCCAAAGAACAAACCTATACGCGAAAGATCAGCGAATGGATAATGGCACTGGAAATCGAGCGTTTATACACAAAACGCCAGATTCTCGAAATGTATATGAATTATGTCTTTTTAGGCGCGGGTTCGTATGGCTTTGAAGCCGGAGCGCGGACATATTTCGGCAAACCTTTGAAGGATTTGAATTTGGAAGAAGCCGCACTTCTCGCGGCAATTCCGAAATCGCCGGAATATTCGCCGACGCGCAATATGGAAAAGGCAAAAATGCGCCGCGATATTGTGCTGGATCAGATGGCAAAATACAGCTATATTTCGCCATCCGAAGCCACTGCCGCCAAAGCCAAACCGATCAAACTCGCCGATACCGCGTATTATCAATCACTTCCGAAATCAACTGCGTGGGATTATCCGGTCGAAGAAATTCGTAAATATCTGGAAGATAAATACACGACACGAGTCGCGCAGGGCGGTTTGAAAGTTTATACGACGATCAATGTCGAAGCGCAGAAAATCGCGACCAAAGCCGTGCGCGAAGGATTGCGCCGTTATGATCGCGGACGCGGCTGGCGTTCCGATTATCAAAATGTCCTTCTTGATGAAGATGAGCAGCCGATTACCGATCCGAAGGAAGCCGGTCGCCGGCTTCAAGCATTCAAACACGCCGATTGGTATGGCGATGAATACGAAAAAGGCGAATATATCAAAGGCTTGATAATGAGCGTTGATAAAGGTTCGGATTCGGCAAAGGTTCGTTTTGGCAGATACGCGACAACTATAACTTCTAAAAATATGGGCAGCAGCGGTAAAAAACCGGCAAGCGAATTTCAGCCCGGATTTTTAGCCGAATTTGAAGTTAAAGAAATTGATGAAGATAGTAAAACATTAACCGTCGAACTCTCGCAAGTGCCGGAAATTCAGGCTTCGATAGTTTCTCTAAACGCAAAAACCGGCGAAGTCGTCGCAATGATCGGTGGTTATGATTATCATACCAGTAAATTTAACAATGCGACGCAAGGGCTGCGTCAGACCGGCTCTTGTTACAAACCGTTTATTTATACGGCGGCACTTGAATGGGGAATGACACCCGATATGATGGTCAGCGGTGCGCCGATTAAGCGCGGCGGTTGGTCGCCGCATAATTATGACGGTTCGACAAGTCACGGAAATGTGCCGATGAAAATCGCGCTGGCAAAATCTTATAATTTGGCGGCGGTTCATCTTCTTGATCAGGTCGGTGTTCAAACCGGAGCGCAGATGGTTCGCCGTTTCGGCATTACGAATCCGATGGCTCCGAGTCTGCCTTCGGCTCTCGGTGCAAGCGAGGCTTCGCTTTTGGAGATGGTTTCCGCTTATTCGACATTTCCGAATAAAGGCGTGCGCGTTACGCCGCATCTTATTCGCAAGGTTTACAGCCGCGACGGAAGTCTCCTGGAAGAATGGAACGGCGCATCTTCAAAGGTTACGAATGAATATGTTGCGCTCTCGATGGTTGATATGATGCGCGGCGTAACCCGTGGCGGCGGAACTGCGCCGGGCGCGAGTGCGGCAGGTCATCAGCTTGCCGGAAAAACCGGAACGGTTAATGATCACACGGATGTCTGGTTTATCGGCTATACGCCGACGTATGTGACGGGCGTGTGGATGGGAAATCCCGAACGCAAAACATCGCTCGGTTCGGGAATGACGGGCGGCGGCGGCGCACTTCCGTATTTCAATACCTTTATGAATGAATTTATGAAGGACAAACCGAAGGATACCTTCCCGAAAACTCCGGCGATGCCGACCGATATGAAATCGCAGATGGAGCGGCGCAAGCGTGAAGAACTGGAAAAACTCGAAAAAGCCGAGATGGAAGCGAGAAAAACCGGAATCGTCTATACGCCGAGCAAGAAAACCACCGATACCGATTCAGATACGACACGCGACGCTGATACGACGACTTCGGGCGGCACAAGCGGAACTGACGGCACAAATCCGAAACCGAATCCTGTTCCGAAAGGCGATGATCCGGTAAAACCGCCGGTCAGAGCAACTCCTCCGCCTGTCAAAAAGACTGATCCTCCGGCGGATAAACCGCAAAATGAAGGAACGAAACGCAAAGGCAAAAAAGGCGACGGTTAAATCAGCGGCGAATACTAAAAAAAGAAGCGGCAGTTGTTGTCACCGGAAAACAACTGCCGCTTCTTTTTTATGGCTGGAAAATTCAAGCAAATCTGTTTTTTAACTTGGCGGCATAACGACGGCTGACAGCAAATTCATTGGAAAATCTGCTTAATCGTATTTGCAGCGTTCGATTAAACCACGTTTCGATTTTTTCGATTTGATTGAGATTAATGATCGTCGAACGATGAATCCGCATAAAATGTTTTTCGGGCAACCGCATTTCCCATTCGCGCAGAGGTTTTTCGAGCAAAAATTTATGTCCGGTGATCGAAAAAATTTCCGTATAATCACCCGAAGCGCAGATATGAGAAATGTCGGAAATCAGCAGAAAACAGGATTTTTCGCCGGAATCCAAGAATAAACGATCATCATAATCGAGCGGACGAGTGGTCGCGCGATTCGTTTTTTCATCGGCAAAAAGCCTTTCGATCGCTTTTGCCAGTCGTTCGGGATTGACGGGTTTGAGCAGATAGTCGAGGGCATTGATTTCAAACGCCCGAATCGCAAATTCGTCGTAAGCCGTCACGAAAATCAATTTGAATTTCTTTTCGATTTTTTCCAACAGATCAAAACCGTTTTCGCCGGACAGCTGTATGTCTAAAAAGACGACATCGGGATTTTCCTGTTCGATCAAAGCGACGGTTTCAGCCAGATTTTCCGCTTCGCCGATGACGCAGATTTCTTCAAAATCCGCCAGAAGCGCACGCAATTCCCGGCGTGCAAGGCGTTCGTCGTCAACAATTATCGCTTTTAATTTCATTTCTTGATTTCTATCGTTGCCCGGACAAAACCGTCATCTTGCGAAAGCGCAAACGAGCTTTTGTTTGGAAAAAGTTTTTCAAGGCGTTCGCGGACATTTTTTAAACCGATCTTCGTTCCGTTTAAATCGAATTTTTTGTCCAATTTGCCCGAATTAATAATTTCAAGCAAGAGTTTTTCCCCTTCTAATCTTGCCGAGATTTTTATTTTGAGCGGCTTCGGACTCGTTTGCAAACCGTGTTTGACGGCGTTTTCGACCAGCGGATTAAGCAGAAAATACGGAACGAGAAAATCTTCCGCGGCTTTCTCGATGTTAAATTCAATGTCTAATTTTTCTTCAAAACGAATTTTTTCGATCGCCAGATAGTTTTTTACGGCTTCGATTTCTTCGCGTAGCGGAATCTCGCGTTTTTCGCCGCTCAAAAGCGAATGACGCAGAAATTCGGAAAGCTGCGTAATCATCTGTTTGGCGCGTGTTTTATCTTCGTCAACCGAGGCGCGAATGGAATTGAGCGCGTTAAAAAGAAAATGCGGATTGAGCTGATAACGGAGCATTTCGATCTGGGCTTTTTCGGCTAAAATCTTTGCTTGCAGAGCATTTTCGCGTTCCTGTTGCCACTCGCGCCAATATTTTATACCGAAATAGATCGCGCTCCAAGCCATCACCGTTACCGCATAATCGAGCGCGATGCGCGGCATTCGCGGCAGAGTTTGTCTTAGATCGTAATTGTGATTTATCAACCAGTAATAAGTACTTTCGATAACCGTCCAGAGACAGCCGAAAACCAGCGAAGAAATCAGAACGATCAAAACTATTTTTCCGAGTGAAAAGTGCGCGGCGATGCGGCGGTAAAATTGCCACAGGAAACAAGTAAGGACAAAACCGACAACGGCGCGAAAACTTTTGATGTGAAAAAGACGAAAAAAACTTCCTTCGGCGGCGACCGAAAAAAATGTGATGTAGATCAGCACCAGATAGATCAGCCAGCCGCCGATTTGCAGCTTCCAGAAAGAATTTATAAGTTTTTCAAAATTCATTTACCGCTTGTGGTTTTCGGTTCGGCGTAAAATGATTTATTAACGATTTTCCATTCGCCGTCAATTTTCAGCAAACTCATATAATCCACGAATTTTACGCCCGGATAATCGAGAACGATTTTTGCGACTGCCGCATTGCCCGCAATATCAATGCTTTCGATCGTTCGCTTGCGCTTCGATTCATCCTTTGCGGTTTCGCCGTTCATTCCGGCGATATATTCCTTGAAACTGCGCGTCGTATATTTGCCTTCGCGGATAAACATCAAATGTCCTTCCGCGTGAAAAGCCTTTTCCATATATTCGGCTTTGCCTGTTTCGTGTCCTTTCAGATAATTTTCAAGCGGAATTCTTACCGCCTGTTTTTCACTTTCGTCCGCTAAAACATTCGCCCCGAAGTAAATCGAGAACACGCCTAAAATAATAACAAAGATAACTGTAATTTTTTTCATTTTCATCTCCTTCAAATGTGATTTAGGTTTTCTAATAAAGCGAGCTTTTCCCGACAATAGAAAAAATACTTTGCCGGAAATCGTTCGGTTTCAGCTCGTTTTTGAGCTTGATTTCGCCTCTTGCTGTGATAAGTTCCTGAAAATTTTCTTCGGATTTTTCAAATTGTGCCTGATCTTTGTAGCGCGTGATCAAAATTATATCAAAATCCGCTTTTTCATTTGCTTTGACGACGACAAATTCAAATGAATGAATGATGCCTTTTTTGAGAGCGTTTTCGCGCAGGATTTTCCAATTATTTTCGTAAAAATAAAGAGCTTCGGCGCGTTTTTCGTTTTTGATCTTCACAGCTTCGAAAAGCGTTACGACTTCGCTTTGAGAGTAAATATTTA
>JBBRVS010000014.1:0-44869 GCA_038246645.1 Pyrinomonadales bacterium | reverse complement strand
GCAAATTTTTAATCTGACAAAGTAGAATTAAGAAGATTATTAAAAATATTAACCGCGAAAGGCGCGAAAAACGCGAAAAATGAAAGAATTATTGATTGATGTTACGCACGACTGGAGCGCGAGCGTCACGCTTGCATGAGCGCGAGAGCGCGAAAAAGCGTTTGATTTCAATAATCTTGATTTTACTTGGAATGTCTGGCGCGTCCTTTCGGACTCATGCAAGCGGGGAAACGCCCCGTGCTCCAGTCATTTTTCTCTTTTTGCGTAACATCAATTATTGATTGGTTTTACTTTAATTTTAGCGTTTTTTGCGTTTTTCGCGGTAAAAAAAATTAAAAGTTTTATAACCGGCAACTTGGGTTAATTATCCAAATCCGAAAAATAAGTTTAAGATAAGGCTTGAAATTTTTAATAAAAGGCAATAGACAACTCAAATGCCGGAAAAAGCTGAAGAAAAAAGCGTTTCAAATACTGAAAGCGAACATCTTTTGGGGAAATTCACCGGAAATCCCGAAGGCGAAACGCTGATCATTTTCGGTAGTGTTCACGGCAATGAAGCGGGCGGCGTTGCGGCGATCAAAAGAGTTTTGCCGCAACTTGAAAACTTGCCGGGAAAAATTCGCGGGCGCGTTTATTTTCTGGCGGGAAATACCCGCGCTCTTGCAAAAAGCGTGCGGTTTATTGATACGGATTTGAACCGCCATTGGACGCTTGAAAATATCACGAACAACTTGCCCGATTCGCCCGTTTTGCCGAAAATTTCCGAAGATCGGGAGCAGCGCGAGCTTCTGCGGATTTTTAATGAAATTTTTTCAGAGGCAAAGACGGAAGTTTACGCGCTCGATCTGCATTCGACTTCCGCGACCGGCGTTCCGTTCGGCACGGTCGGCGACACGCTGCGCAATCGCGGTTTTGCCCAAAAATTTCCGATTACCTTTCTGCTCGGCATCGAAGAACAGCTTGACGGCACGATTCTGGAATATCTCAATAATCTCGGGGCGGTAACGCTCGGTTTTGAAGCCGGACAACATTTTTCGGAAAGCACCATTGATAATCACGAAGCTCTGATCTGGTTTGCGCTCGTTAATTCGGGGAATTTAAGCAAAACGGATATTCCCGAGTTTGAAAAATATCGCGGAATTTTAGAAAAAGCGACCGGAACGCGGCGCATTTTGGAGATTCGCCACCGTCAGGCGGTTGCGCCGGAAGATGAATTTGAAATGAATGCGGGTTTTGAAAATTTCCAAAAAATCAAACGCGGGCAAATTTTAGCCAGAGACAAAAGCGGCGAAATAAAAGCGAGAGAAAGCGGAATGATCCTGATGCCGCTTTATCAAAAACTCGGTGAAGACGGATTTTTTATCGGGCGCGAAATCTCGCCGTTCTGGCTGACGCTGTCGCGCGTTTTGCGAAAACTGCGCGTTGCCGATTTTATGCACTTTCTGCCGGGCGTGAAAAAAGACGCGTCCGTTTACGGAAATCTGATCATCAATACAAATATCGCCCGATTTTTCCCGCTCCAGATCTTTCACCTTTTAGGTTTCAGAAAACGCCGCGAGCGCGATCATAAATTAATCGTCAGCCGCCGCCGGTTTGATACGAAAAGTCCTTTCGGCAAAAAGATTTAATTTACTCAAAACCTCTCTATTCTCCGGCTTTCAAATCAAGCAGTTGATCTTCGATTTGAATCAATTCCTTTCTGAGATTTTTCTCCATCGTGATGGCAACTTCCTCGTGTTCGGTTTGAATCGCCTGTTCTTCCAGATCGGTGTCGAGTTCCATTCGTTCGTCCTTGTTGACGCGGTTGAGTTGTTTTTCAAGTTCCGCTTTTCGTTGTAATAATTGCTCTTTTGTTCGTGCCATAAATTTTTTCCTTCTCGTTCGCTGAAATTTTAATAAATTATAGCGCGAAGCGGAAAATATCACTAATTTCAGAATTTCAACGCGCCGGAAGATTATTCGCGCCGCGCCGGAAGATGTTCGCCGTTCTCCGGAAGCATAGATTTTACGTCCGGCACGTTTGCAATAAAATTCTTCATCCGGTTGGCGATTGCTTCGGCTCTCATTTTGGCAAAATCAGCGCGGATTCCCGTAAAATTTTCGTCAACCGTGGCGCGGAAAATCTCCAGCCAGCGGCGGAAATGTTTGATTTCGAGCGGTGATTTCTCATTGATTTCGGCGTGAATCTGCAAGGGATTGCGCCCGTGCTGTTGATAGACGTTGTTGCCCAACAGCAGACTTTCCCAAAAATCGCCGATAACGGGCAGATGTTTTTCCAGATCGAGATTCATCACGTCTGTGAAAATATAGCCGATTTCGTCATCAGCAAGTGCTTTGGTATAGAATTCGTTCATCAGCGCGTCAATATCGGCGCGCGTTTCGATGTCTTTTTTCATTGTTCAAATCTCAAATTCTGCCTGGTTAAACTGACTCCGAGCGCAAAAAGCAGTAAAAATTTCAGCGCGTCAAAAGCGATATAAATCAGGTGCGCGTTGGAAAACGGCGACGCGGTTCCGTTAATTACCTGTTCGGCGCGTCCATCTAAAACGGGAAGCAGCCAGAAGGTCTCGAGCATCAGCAAAACAAGAATTACGCCGAATAAGTAAAGCGGAAATTGATTTTTCGGACGCTTCATAAAAAGCGAAATAATCATCAACAGAGCCAAAACGATTTCGATTTTATTAAGGGTTTGAAAAACGATTCTGCCGATGCCCAATCCGAGCGCGAGAGTAATATTCGGCGCGGTAAATTTGAGCGGTGCTTCCATAAACGAAATCGCGCCGACACAGCCGAACCAGATGAACGGTATGGCAATTTGTAAAATTCTAAAAATCATCATTTCTTGATAATAATTGGTGAAATTAAGAAAAAATTCAAATTAGGGACGGGCAGAGAAATAAACAAACAGAAAACCGGTTTACCTTTCCTTCGGCTCGTCCCTTGTGTAAATAAGCAGTTAAGCAAAAGTTTTAAGATATTATAAAATAACCAAAAACTTTCGTAGCTTTCAGATTAAAAACAATTTAGGAATTTTCTTAAATTTTCCGCTATCCGTTTTTCATTTTCCATTGGTTTTAAATTTATCCAAAATCAGCTTCCGCACCGACTTCGGCGATTGTTTCGCCCGAAGGGTTTTTGCGGAAAAACATTAAATCAATGGCAAACCAGACAAAGGCAACCGCGCCGATGGCAAAAATCGTGTCGCCCCACAGACGCATCCAGCGCAGAGTCTGCATCAGATCGGTCTGCATAAATTCGGAACTTCGCGCCGACCAGTAGCCGACCGAAACCGATTGATAGGTTTGCAGTAAGCCGATCGGCAGAAGACTCAAAAGAATTTCGAGCATCATTCCGATATTGATCGCCCAGAAGGCGAAGGCGAGCAGTTTCGTGTTCCATTTCAGTTCCGGTTTGATTGCCCGCAGGCAAAACAGCATCAAGGCAAGTCCGAGCGTTCCATACACACCGTAGAGTGCGCCGTGCGCGTGAACCGCCGTCGTGTTGAGTCCCTGCATATAATAGAGCGCAATCGGCGGATTTATCATAAAACCGAAAATTCCCGCGCCGACCAGATTCCAAAAAGCGACGGCGACGAAGAAATAAACGATCCATTTATATTGGTCGAGCCACGCCCGCGCCTTTGAATGACGAATGTTTTCGAGTGCTTCATAGCCGACGAACACCAGCGGCACGATCTCGAGCGCACTGAAAACCGCGCCGAAAGCGAGTGCCACCGTCGGCGTTCCGGCAAAATAGAGATGATGCAGAGTTCCGATAATTCCGCCGCTCAAATAAATTGCACCGGAAAGTAGGGAAGCATATGCCGCGTGTTCGGGATTGATAACCTTCAAACGCGCAAACAAATAGGCGATGATGACCGTGGCGAAAACCTCGAAAAATCCTTCAACCCACAGATGCACAACCCACCAACGCCAATACTCGACCACCGAAATATGCGAGCGCATTCCCCAGAAAAGTCCGGGCGAATAAAAGAGCGCGATTCCGGCGGTCGTTAAAAGATAGAGAACGATCAGGGATTTCTGAGTTCCTTCCTTCTTTAACCCGGCAATCGCCGCCCGCGCAATCAGAAACAGCCACAACAGCAAACCGACAAAAAGCGCGGCTTGCCAGACTCTGCCGAGATCAACATATTCCCAGCCCTGATGTCCGAACCACCACCACAGATCACCCGAAAAATAGTGCATTACCGACATCCATTGCCCGATCATCGAACCGAAAACGACCAGCACGAGCGCGCCGAATAAAACATTTACGCCGAGTCTTTGATATTTCGGCTCGTAACCGCTGATATACGGCGCGATAAAAAGTCCTGCCGCCAGCCACGCCGTCGCAATCCAGAAAATTCCGAGCTGAGTGTGCCACGTTCGCGTCACGACATACGGCAGATAATCCGACAGCGGAAAACCATATAATCCGCCGCCTTCCACGCCGTAATGCGCCGTAATAATGCCCATCACGATTTGCAGCAGAAACAAAAGCGTCACGACCAGAAAATATTTGACCGTTGCCTTTTGCGAAAGCGTGAGAGTTTCGCCGATCAGCGGATCCGTGTCGGGCGTATTCGGCGGATCGGTATCCCGATGCCAGCCGGCATAAAACCAGACCATTGCACCGATTCCGGCAATTAAAAGAATGACGCTGACGCCCGTCCAGACGATCGAACTGCTCGTCGGCACATTTCCGACCAGAGGTTCGGACGGGAAATTGCTTGTGTAGGAAATCGTATTATCCGGGCGATTTGCCGCCGAAGCCCACGCCGTCCAGAAGAAAAATGAATTTAATTGCCGCAGCTTTACCGGATCGGATTGCGCGTTGCGGTGAATCGCGTAATCGGAGTTTCCGTTGGTGAAAATCTGCGAATAATGCGCGAGATTATCTTCAAACGCGGCAACGCGAATCGGAGTAATAACCAAATTTCCGGTCGCCTCGTCGTAAGTATTCGTTCTGATCAGATTTTGCAGCCGCTGGCGAAGCACGGCTTGCTGTTCGCTCGTTGCCGTTTCATAATCTGCGCCGAATTCGCCGTTTGACCAATTATTCAAAATAAAAACAGCTTCGCGGTGCAGATAATCCGCCGTCCAATCGGGCGCGACATACGAGCCGTGTCCCCAGATCGAACCGACCTGCATTCCGCCCATCGCCTGCCAGACGTTCTGCCCGTTTAAGATGTCTTCCGCCGGAATAATGATTTTTCCTTCCGTCGTAACAACCTGATTCGGAACAGGCGGAACCTGACGAAAAATCTCCGTTCCGATCCATCCCAAAATAGCAAATGAAAAGACAAATACCGCCGCTAAAATTATCCAAAGTTTTTTCATATATTTTTTGCGTCTCGAAGCGCGGTTTTTTGATAAACGGAAATGCTCTGCGCTTCCAGCTCAGTTAATTTTCCTTAAATTTAGTTACCAAAATTTTCAGTTCCGGCGCGGCGACCGCTTCGTGTTCGATGCCCGCTTCGAGCGTCAGCAGAACTCCGGCGGACAGCCCGGTTTCTTCTTCGAGATTTGCGCCGGCGAAGAATTTTCCGTTTCCCGCCAGACATAAAACGGTGATCGGTTCCTGTGCCTTATGCTTTGATAAAACCGCGCCGTTTCGCAAGGTTACGGTGAGTATCTGCCGCCGCGAGCCGTCAAAGATTTTTTCGACTTCCTTGTCCGTATCGCCGGGTGATATTTTTTCCAATTCAAATTTTTTTAATACTTTCATATTTTCAGGCTCTCCAAAATTGTTTGGTTATCATTATTCAGTTAAATCGGAAACTAAAATATGATTTAAGTCACATTCGCCGAAAATCGGTTAATTATTGTGAGAAAAAATGTTTATATTCAGACAATTGTAAAATCCGGCATTTAACTTCTTAATTTTCATTGCCGGAAAAAAAACGATAAACTGTAAAAGATATGGGCGATAAAAATGTTTCAACTCACACCAGTGAAGATCAGACACGCGCTTTTACCAAAGCGGTTTTGACGGATTTAAAGGCTCTCGAAAAAATGCTCGCGGGCGATTATTTTGAGGAAAATGTCCGCCGCATCGGTGCGGAACAGGAGATGTTTATCGTAGATTCGGCGATGTGCGCCGCGCCGCTCGCGCTCGAAATTATCGAAGCCGCCGAAGATGAACGCCTGACGACCGAACTCGGTCTGTTTAATCTCGAAGCCAATACCGCGCCGCTCGATTTTTCGGGAAATTGTCTGAAAAAGATGGAAAAGGAATTGAACGATGTTCTGAAAGAGACGAAAAAAGCGGCGCGGAAATTTGATGCCGACATCGTGCTTGCCGGAATTTTGCCGACTTTGCAGGAATCCGATTACGTTGCCGAAAACCTCACACCACAGCCGCGCTATATCGAGATGAACCGCATTTTAACCGAGCTTCACGGCAAAGACCGTTTGATCTATATCAAGGGTTTGGACGAATTACAGCTGCGGCAGCAGAACACTTTTATCGAATTTTCAAACGTCAGTTTTCAGGTTCATCTTCAAGTCGGCATCAGCGAATTTGTCCGCCATTATAACTGGGCGCAGGCGATTGCCGCGCCCGTCTTGGCTTCGGCGGTCAATTCGCCGTTTCTGCTCGGGCAAAGGCTCTGGCACGAAACGAGAATCGCGCTTTTTCAGCACGCGACCGATGAACGCTCGCCGACTTTTCAGGCGCGAAATCAAACGCCGCGCGTCCATTTCGGCGATGCCTGGATTAAAAATTCGTTGCTGGAAATGTTTCACGAAGACGTGGGGCGTTTTCGTTTTATCTTGACCGGAGAAATCGAAGAAGACGCGCTCCAAGAACTGGAAAACGATAGAATCCCGACGCTTCGGGCGTGGCAGATGTTTAACGGCACGATCTGGCGTTGGAATCGGGTGTGTTACGGAATTTTAAATAACAAACCGAGTTTCCGCATCGAAGCCAGATTTCTGCCCGCCGGTCCGACCGTCGCCGACGAACTGGCAAACTCGGCGTTTTTCCTCGGCTTAATGACGGCTCTGCCGGAAGAGTTCGGCGACGTCCGCGAAAAAATGGCGTTTGATGAGGCGAAACAAAATTTTTTCAACGTCGCGCAAACCGGCTTGAATACGCAAATTGTCTGGTTTGACGGCGAAAGTTTTCCGGCGAAAGACTTGATCTTAGAAAAACTTCTGCCGCTGGCGGAAAAAGGCTTGAAAGCGGCGAAAATCAATGATTCCGATATCAAACGGCTTCTGGGAATTATCAAATCAAGAGTAAAAAACGATTGCAGCGGCGCGCAATGGATGCTCGATTCCTACGCGCAGATGGACAAAAGCGCGAAACCGAATGTGCGTCTGCGAACGCTCGTTTCGGCGATGAAGGCGAATCAGGAAAAGGGCGAACCGCTCCATCTCTGGTCGCTTGCCGCGCTTTCGGAGAAAACCGACTGGATTGATAATTACCGCACGGTCGAACAATTTATGGCGACCGATCTGTTTACCGTGCGTTCGGAAGACGTGATTGATCTGGCGGCGAGTCTGATGAATTGGAAGCGTATCCAACACATTGCGGTCGAAGATTCCAAAGGGAAACTCGTCGGCATCGTTTCGCACCGCGATCTGCTCGAACTGCTGGTTTCGAGCAAGCCGGAAAACGAAACCGTCATCCGCGATGTGATGCAGAAAAATCCGATTACTATCAAACCCGAAACCTCTTCGCTCGAAGCTCTCATTTTAATGCGCGAAAAAAACATCGGCTGTCTGCCCGTCGTCAAACGCGGCAAACTCGTCGGAATGATCACCGCGCACGATTTTCTCGAAGTTTCGACAAAACTTCTGGAAGAAAGACTCTTAGAGCAACACGTCACTAAAGATCCGGCATAGCTTGAGAATGGATTTTTAATTTCGGCGAGATTTTTGTTATTTACCACGCGGTTCAACACACGGCTAACTTCAAAGCACCGCTAACGCGGTGAAAACATATCGTTTAATTATGCACAGGCTTCAAATAACTAAAACAGAGAAACCGCAAACATCGGTTTGGCAATAATGGAGCTGACAGTAGAAAACTCTGGCTGTCGGGATGACTGAAAAGGCGAAATAGTTTGTCAAAAGCGGTGCGGAAATTCACCACGGCAACAAACCCGAAAGCAACTTCGATCATCATTAAAATTAAGGTAGTGAACTAAAAGTAATGCTGAAAGTTTTTTGCTCCGTCGGGGCTATTTACAAGGTGTCACTGCGGGACTTAATTTTCAAAGCATTACTTTTAGTTCACTAGCAAAATTAAAACTTTAATTCTGTGTAAAAGTCAGAAAAGCATCCGAAATATACTGATTTTATTGCGGATGCTTTTTTTGGAGATTTTATGATGCTTAAAATTCGATGGATTTTTATTGTTGCCTTTTTTGTTTTGGCATTTTCAGTTTACTCAAATGCCCAATCGGTGCCGGATTATCTCTTTCTCGAAACCATTGATTCAAATGGAAAACCGATTGAAGGCGCAACCGTTGAATTGTCAAAGCCCAATTCCTCGGGTAAAGCATCTCGTTTGACAACAGACGAAAAAGGAAAAGTTCGATTTTACCCAATTCACACCTCTTTGCCTTCTCTGTTCACCATTTTAAAGGAAGGTTATTTTCCGTTTCACGACCTCGGCATCAACCCATTTTTAAGTCAATCAACTGCACAAGTCGAGCTTTTGAAAATTCCGCAAAACGCCAAGGAAAAACAGCTTCTCGGCAATGAACAATTAAAGCGTGAATTTATGCGGGCGGCAAAAAACGGTGATTCGGCGACGATTCGTAATTTGCTGAAAAAAGGAATTAGTCCGAATCTCAATACGAATGATTTGCGCGGAATTCCGGGTCCGAAAAATACGCCTGTCATTATTTTTGCGGCAAATTCGACCGATAGCGAAACTCTCGATGCGCTAATCAAAGCCGGAGCAATCGTCAAAAGTGAAGACGAACCGCGCCGAAGTATTTTGGCGACATATCTTTCGATTGATGCGTTTCGCGGAAAAAATCCGCAAACCGAAGTCGAACGAAAGCAAATATTGGAAAAATACGAGAAAGGAGCAAAGATCTTGGTCAAGGCTGGCGCAAACTTCAGAGATGTGGAAAACTCCAATTCGCCATTGATGGCGGCGGCTTTTTACGGTTATCCGCAAACAGTTAAATTATTACTTGATAATGGTTTATCAGCCAATACGCGGGACACTTACGGAACCGTTTTGATGTATGTCGCCGATCACTATTACGGTCAAAGAGGCTCAAAAATCGAAACCGTCAATCTTTTGCTGAAGTCCGGCGCCGATCCGAATGTCAAGAGAATTGATTATAATAGTAACGGCTGCACGGCTTTAATGGTTGCGGCGCAGCGCGGCGACATCGAGGTAATGCGGGCATTGATCGAAAAGGGTGCGAAAATAAATGAGAGCTGCAGAAACAGCGACTCGGCTTTGACGTGGGCAGTCAAAGGTAAAAATCCGCAAGCCGTTAAATATTTGCTGGATGCGGGCGCGGAAATCAATATCTTCGGACCTCAAGGTGAGCGGATCATTCCCGAAGCCGCCGCCAACAGAAACATCGAGCTATTGAAATTGCTCATTGATGAGGGATTTCCGATAGATGGAAAAAACAGTTACGGCGATACGGCTTTAACGGTTGTGATGGAAAGGATTTACAACTCAATCGAATTTGTAAAATTATTACTTGAATCCGGTGCTGACCCGAATATCGTGAAAGGGAAAAATCAACTTAAATTCGATTGCGAAACGCCTTTGATGGTCGCCGTTCAACGGGAATCTGCGGAAACGATAAAAACCTTGATTGCTCATAAAGCCGATGTTACTTTTACCTGCAAAGACGGACAATCCGCATTAACGAGAGCAATGTCGCGTTGGAATTCGCCGGAATTCGTTAACTTGCTCATCGAATCGGGCGCGGATATAAAAGGTCGGCAGGGACAAGCGGCGGTCGAATATATGATCTCAAACCGCCAAAATGTCGTTCAAGCCGAACAAATCGAAAAATTATTGGCAGAAGCCGGCGCGAAGATTCGGTCAAAAGATTCGCAAATGGCTTTGTTGGATGCGATTGAAACGGGACAGATCGAACTTATCGGGCAGATCATCAAAAACGGTGCGAATATTAATGCCCTGAACGCAAAGGGCGAATCACCGGTGCTTTATGCCGTCGAACGCCCGGCAGAGACGCATCGGTCTAAGTTTGCCGTTGTAAAATTGTTGCTTGAATCAGGCGCAAACCCGAATATCGCCGCTGCGGGTTACAACGGTTTGGATTCCAGAAGAACCGCTTTGATGTCCGCTGCGATTGACGGAGATATTGAAATGATCCGATTGTTGGTGGATTATAAAGCGGATATAAATTTCGATCTTGGAGACGGCGACTCGGCTTTAGGTGCGGCAGTTCGAGGCGCAAAACCGTTGGAAGCGACAAAATTATTGCTCGAGTTGGGTGCGGATGCCAAAGGAAGAGTCGGGCAAGTTGCTTTAAGAATTATCAAACGATTAAAATCTACAGGACCGAATCTCAACTATTTAGATGTTGTAAGATTGCTTGAATCCTACGGGGCGAAAGATTAAATACAGGTAGAATTGAACAACTTAAATCGGCTCAAATTTTTACGAATCGCAATCTGCGTCGGCTTGCTTGCCGGCATTTTCCTTTCGATTGAATTATGGTTTCCGATTTCGCGCTCCTTTCCGCGAGTTCCTTTGTTTTTTGAAGCTCCGCTTCTGTTTGACCGAATTCTAACGATTATTCTTGTCCTTTCGCTGATTTCGCTGATATTTTTACACAAAACAAAAATCATTTTAATGACGGCGATTGCTTCCCTGATGTTGTTGATTGTTTTCGATCAAATGCGCCTTCAACCCTGGATTTATCAATACTTTTTGGTGCTGGTTATCTTCGCTTTGAAAAAAGACGAATTAGATTCAGATCAAACGCTCGGTTTGGTGCAAATTCTGCTTGCCGCGCTTTATTTTTGGAGCGGTTTGCAAAAGCTGAATTATTCATTTTCTCACGAAGTTTTGCCGAAATTGCTCGAAAGCATTTTTCCCGAAATCGGGTTACCGTTTCTTTTTATCGGAATTGCAATTGCGTTAATTGAAATACTTATCGGCATCGGACTCGTTTTTCGCCAAACAAGAAAAATCGCCGTTTTTTCGGCGGTCATAACGCACACGGCAATTTTGCTTTTGCTGATCGCGATAAATTACAACCGGATTATCTGGATTTGGAATATTGCGCTGATTTTGCTGGTTTTTACAGCATTTTGGAAAAGCGAAATTTCATTCAAACAAACATTTCAAAGCGCCGCCGACCGGAAAATAAAATTCGCAAAAGCCGTTGTCGCGGCAATCGTTTTACTGCCGGTTTTGAGCTTTTTCGGTCTGTGGGATATGTATCTTTCAGGCGCGTTGTATTCGGGAAATACGGAAATTGCGGTAATTCGAGTTGATGAAAAATCGCTCGGAAAATTGCCTTTAACGGCGCAGAAAACCGTGTTTCAAACTAAAAAAGACGACGAAAAAATGCTGCCGCTTTTGGAATGGTCAATTGCTGAATTAAATGTTCCCGTCTATCCCGAAAAGCGGATTTTTCGGCAAATTTTTTATAAAGTTTGTAAACTTTCGGGCAACAGCAATTTCGTCGAATTAATAATCAAAAATCGTCCGGCAATTTTTGACGGCAGTTATAAAATTGATCGAAGTCTTTGTCGGCAGTTATGAACCGGAGCAGATGATTTACTTTTTGGAAATCTTTCTCGAATTTACTTAAAAGTTTTTTTCATCTTTCCGGCGGTTTCCCCGACGGAGAGTTCTTCCACAATAACCCCGCTTAACCAGAGCCGTTCGCCTTCGCCGGATGCGGGAAACTCGCCGACGGTGCGAAACGGAAAATAAAGGAAATTTTCCCCGATTGGCAGGTGGAGCAGAAAGTTGTCGGCGGTTTTCCGGAATGGGCGATCGTTGCGGAATCCGATAAACTTAGACCGGATTTAATTGTAGTCGGCTCGCAGGGGCGAAATGCCGCCGGGCGGCTTGTGCTGGGAAGTGTGTCGCTCAAGGTTTTGTCCGAAGCGGCGTGTTCCGTGCGGGTGGCTCGTCACTTGTCCGCCAAAAGTGCGGACGTAAATTCGCCGCAGCGGATAATTATCGGCATTGACGGCTCTCCCGATTCGCATTCGGCAGTCGAAGCAGCAGCCAACCGCGTCTGGCTTCCAAAATCGGAAGTGCGGCTTATGACGATTATCGAACAGGAAGTCAATTCCGTTCACCAAGATTATCCGAAATTTGAGAGCGAACTCAGTAAAGCCGAAGAATTGCGAAAAACTGCTGCCGAACAACTTGCAAAAAGCGGTCTGCGGGTTTCAACCGTCGTGAGAGCGGGAAGAGCGAAAAACGATCTCGTCAAAGAAGCCGAAGCCTGGAACGCGGACTGCATTTTTCTGGGAGCGAAAGGACACCGCTTTTTAGAAAGGATTCTTCTCGGAAGCGTTTCCTACTCGGTCGCCTCCCGCGCTCATTGCACGGTCGAGGTCGTTCGCAATCAAAACTAACAGGAGAGATAGCTATGAATACAATGAAAGCCAATGTTTTTCGCGGAGTCAATGATTTCAAAGTTGAAGAAGTCGCGAAACCGCGAGCCGGAGCGGGAGAAGCCGTTATTCGCGTTACCTTAACGACGATTTGCGGAACAGACCTGCATATCGTGCGCGGCGAATATCCGGTCGAATCGGGGCTGGTCATCGGACACGAAGCGGTCGGCGTGATCGAAGAATTAGGCGAAGGCGTAACCGGTTACGAAATCGGCGAACGCGTTTTAGTCGGCGCAATTACGCCGTGCGGACAGTGCGCACGTGTCTTTCGGCACACTGGGCGCAGTGCGGACACGGGTTGGATACGGAAGCCATCGGCGGTTGGCGGTTCGGAAATACGATCAACGGGGCGCAAGCCGAATATCTGCTCGTGCCGCACGCGCAGGCGAATCTTGCCAAAATTCCCGATGAATTATCGGATGAACAGGTTATTCTTTTAGCCGACATCGCTTCGACCGGATTTAGCGGCGCGGAATCGGGTGGTGTCAAAATCGGCGACAGCGTGGCGGTTTACGCGCTCGGACCAATCGGAATCTGCGCGGCAATCGGCGCGCGCTTAATGGGCGCGTCGCTTGTCATCGGCATAGACGGCGATGATGCGCGGCTGGAAATAGCGAAAAAAATGGGCGTTGACGCGGTGCTTGATTACCGCACGACGGACACGGTTGCGGAAATCAAAAAACTGACGAACGGCGGCGCGGATGTGGCGATTGAATCACTCGGCACACAGGAGACTTTTGAAAATTGTCTGCGCTGTTTGCGCCCTGCCGGAACGCTTTCGAGTCTCGGAGTTTATTCGGGCAAACTGCAAGTGCCGTACGACGCGTTCGCCGCCGGAATCGGCGATTACAAAATCGTGACCACGCTGTGTCCGGGCGGAAAAGAGCGTATGCGGCGATTGATGGAAATGGTCAAAACTCAAAGAGTTGATCTGACTCCGCTGATCACGCATCGCTTTTCGCTCGACGAAATCGTTGAAGCCTACGCGCTTTTCGGCGAACGGCGCGACGGCGTGATGAAAATCGCCGTCAAACCTTAAATAGTTAAAAAAGAATCGGGGTGAAAAAGGTCGGCGGAATTTTCGGAAAAGTCAGGGGCGTTGAAACCAAGACTGGCAACGATGTAAAAGACTTTTTACAGCAAGCCCAAATTCTTCCGTAAACATTATTATCGCGGTCGCGCACGGATTCCGCGCCGAACGGCGGATTGCCGACGGCTAGATCAACGGTTCCTTCGGGCAGATACACTTCCTGAAATCCGGTTGCGCTGAAAATAGTGGATTTCGGATAAAGATGTTTGGCGATATTCGCTGTCAGCGTATCAAGTTCAACTCCGGTGATTCCGGTCGCGCGATTCAGTTCAGACGGCATCAGTCCGAGAAAATTCCCGGTTCCCATTGACGGCTCTAAAACGTGTCCGGTCTTGAAACCGAACCTCTGCACGGCATCCCAAATTCCCTTGACGACTGTTTTTGATGTGTAGTGAGCGTTTCGGGTAGATGCACGGGCGCGTTCGTATTCATCTTCGGTCAGAAGTTCGCGCAGTTCGGTGAATTCTTTTGACCATTGTTGATTCCCTTTATCAAACGCGGGCGCCAGTCCGCCCCATCCGATATATTTAGCAAGAATGCTCTGTTCGGATGCGGTCGCCCGGCGGTTTTCGTCAGTTAAAATTTGTAGAAGTTTAATTGCCGCGACATTGTTGCGGTAGTTTTGTTTGGGCGAGAATTTGCCGAAATCTAATTCATCGGTAATCTGGAAGTTTGATAGGGAAGGCGCAACGGGATTTCCGTCATTTGCAGAATCTCGAACGTCGCCAGATGGCTGTTCTCCCACTCCGCTCTCAAGTCCTGTGCCTGATCCAGATTCTCCCACAGACTCTTCAGATACGGCATTAGTTCTCCGTTTTCCGCCATTTCTTCGAGTCCGTCCAGGTTGTCCGCTTCCCAAATCTCGAGCAGAGTTACTGTTACCGGCAGCACTTCCTGGTGGTGCGCCCAATTGATTATCTGATCCCTCGCTTGACTGTTCAGCATCTTGAATTTGTCCGGCATCTAGGTTTCCTTCTGCTCCATCTGATTGTGTTTTCGGTTTTCTTCCCCGATCCCCTGGATCATTGCCTGAACCATCGCTTCGTGGTTCGCTTCGTATTTCGCCCGTTGTTCGGGTGTCATATTGTGGAAGTAACTGTCCTTCCAGGGCTGCGGGGATTCTTGGGTCGAATTGTTTTCCGGTTGGATTTTGTTCATATTCTTGAAAACTTGATTTTCTTGCTCTCTCAAGTATCTCTCCGGCATCATTGTAAATCAGTTCTATAAATTTTTCAACAGAAACCGATTGCGGCGGATTGATGCCGTCGTTTTCCAGTAAAGAATACTTAACCCCCTTTTCTTTCAGATACGGTATGGTATGTTTTTCAAAAGTTTCTCTGAATCCGATGTGTCCGCCCCCTAAAACTTTGAGCGGAACAAGTCTGCGATGCTTCGCTGACCGCCGGGTGTTTTGCGTTGCCGCCATTTCAATCGGCATAAAAACCGCAACGACGTGCGGAGAATGTCCGGCAATCACCACTTGTTCAATCAATTCCTTATTGCCTTGCGCCGATTTCATCACCGAGTCGTAGATCAACGCTGCATTATGAATCAGAACTTTATTGATGGCATAGGTTTTTCCGCTCGCGCCGCCGCCCGCGCTCAAAAGAACGCTTGAACCGGCGGGAAGTTCGCGAAGGCGAATAGCAAAGATCAGTTTAGCAATCAGCGAACTGGCTTCGTGAACGCCCGCGACGTTCGCCTTAATTGGCAATGAATTAAGGGGATTTTGCAAGATTTAGATTTTCAGCAATTCACACAAAATTTTTTATATTCTCTTCGCAAAGCTTGAAGATCAAAAACGTGCTCACCCCGACTTTTTTCGTGTTTTATCTGCGCTTTCATAATATTTAAGTGTAAATCTTCATGCCGAATTGTGCTAACCGTAAATTTTCGCAAATCAATCGAAGCTTTCTTGCAAAATGACTTTTTATACCTTGATTAAATATAAAGAATGCGAATCAAGAGTAAAATTAAATATGCGAATCAGGAGTTGAAATCTGGCTTTGTAAATCAACAACTTACGAACCTAATTTTAGCGATAACGATAAACTAATTTTATAAACCCTTTGTTTTCAACATTGGAATTTTTTAACTCCTGATTGGCATTTAATGTAATAGAATAGGTCTTTCTTTGCGAACTTTGCGCCTAACTCCAGCGTTCTTTGCGGTAAAATGTTTTTTCTTTAACCGCAAAGAACGTGCGCGTTTTACGCGGGAGAGCGCCAAGTTTTTATCATTTTCTACTCTTGATTCGCATAAAGAATTTTTGTTTTCTGCCATTGCCGAAAATATGTCGCGCATTAAACTGCACGAGCAACGAAAAAAATACTTTTAATCAAACGAGAGTTACTTTTGTTTTTATGGTGTTTCGCGGATTATTTCAACCGTGCAATTTGCCTTCGCGGCAACCGTCGAAGAAACGCTGCCGAGCAAGAATCGCTTAAAGCGACCGAGTCCGCGTGCGCCGACAAATATCGAATCCGCCTGCCATTCGTCCGCTTCACCGAGAATCTTATTCGCCGCATCGCCCCAACGGATAACTTCCGAAACATTCAGTCCGGCTGATTTTAAGATTTGCGCCGGAGCGGTAATTACCTGTTCAATCCATTCGCGCGATTTTTCGCTCTCTTCCGGCGCATCTTTTTTGAGATTCCAGAGCAGATAACCCGTTTCGGAGCGCGTGAACGGATCATTTACCGCAATGAGCCGAATTTCGGTGGCTTTGCTCCAATGGCGATTGGCAACCTCGCGGATGGTTGCTTCGGAATTAAGCGAACCGTCAACCGCAACCAGAACGCGCACCGCCGCGTTAGCGTTGTCCGCCTGTTTTTTGGCAATTCGCACCGAACAATGCGCTTCGTGAAGCACTTTTTGCGAAACGCTTCCCAAGATAAAACGTCCGATGGCAGAACGTCCATGCGAACCGACCACGATCAAGTCGGGCGACCATTTATCTGCTTTGTTGATTAATTCGACCGACGGTTTGCCGAAAGCCGATTCTCCGCTGACGTGCCATCCGGGAAAAATTTTCTTTAACTGCTTGGCGGCAGCATCGGCAAGCGTCTGCGCTTTTTCTGAAACATCTGCCAGATGTCTTTCAATAACGCCGACATTCGGATGGATGAATCTGCCCGCGCCCGGAGAAACGCGGTCAACTACCGAAGGCAGTTCCCACGCCTCGGCAACTGTCAAAACAATTACCTTCGCATCATCGGGCATTCCCGCTTTTTGCAGATCTTTAGGTATTATTTCCGCGTGGTTCGAGCCGTCATACCCGATCAGGATTTTCTTTTTTTTGTTTATCATAATTATTTGTATTATCTGTTAAATTGAATTGATATTTAGGCAAACAGCGTTCCAATACGGCATTTAGGAGTTGCCTTTCAATTTAGTATTGAAGCGATTAATCGTTCCGATTCAATTCGTGTCGGATCCAGAAAAATCCGCGGTTACTGCGGAATTTTTCGCGGGCAGATGCGAGAACGTGCGGCGAAAGCCGTAACGAAAGTTAGCGGCAAGCCGTTTGAAAAAGTTAAAGTTTTACCGAATGAAAGCCGCAGCGGTTTGCCGCACAAAAGTGATCTCTGCAAATCTAAGGGAAATGAAAATCCGCTTTTTAAGATTCCGATCAGTAAATGCCTTTATAACCTAAATAATAACACGCGGCAAAATTATTGAAAAAGCGACCAATATAAAATCAATTTTATTGGTAAAGCCTCAGTAAAAAGTTGCAGACAAAGTTTAGTGCGAAAAAGAGCGGGGTCCGAGCCCGATGGCATTAAGTTAAGGATTACTTCAATGCCGTCAATAGGTTACAGAAACAATAGTTAATGGGGCAAGCAACTTCTTGCCCCATTCAACCTTTAAAATATAAGCAAACGCGACTTAGAGACTTTTTGTGCGAGTTTTGTGCCCTCGCCGGACAAGTCTAAGTGCAAGATAATACAGAAGTTATCGCTTAACTTAATGCCATTGATCTTTGACCCGCGCCCATTTTCCCGTTCCGGTTTGGAGCATATCGCGGAGAATCTGTATATTTTGCGGATTGGTTTCGGCGGTGTAGCGAAGCAGCAGTTCGGCTTTGAATTTCGCTCTTTGCAAACCGCTCGAAAGACTTTGCCGAAACGCCGGATTATCAATTTCTCCGGCGAGTTTGGTTAGATCGTTTTTACAGCAATCATCGAGTCTTTTCAAAAGATCATCGAGATAGCTCGTTTGATTAAATCTGCCGAGATCACGACCTTTTTTTAAAGAATCACGAAGACGCTGCAGATTTTTCCGGACGCTTTTAGCATCGCCCGCCCGCACTGCATCGTCAACTTTATCGGCAAATTGATTTGCGGTATTTGCCGAACCTTGAATCGTATATAGCCCCGCATTTTCTCCGAATGAAGGCAGCAGATCGGCAAAACCGGAACGAACCGTATTACCTTCCTTCCAGAATACGCACCCGGCTTTTGCTTCATACGCATCGCGGAAAGACTTCGCTCCTTTTCCCCATAAACCTTCGGTTACGGCATCGCCCAAATTCGGATTAATTCCCAATTTTTGCAATTTCTGCAAGGCTTCCGCCGCATCATCAATGCCTTCGAGAATAATTTCCGGCGGATAGAGATTGATGCTGCTCAAGACCTTTCCCGCATTCGCACCGAATTTTTGATTGACACGGCTGACGATCTCGCGCCGCAGAGTTCGGTATCGCGCCGTCGCCAGTTCTTCGCTTCCCTCGAAAATAACCCGCAGATCGTGATCGGATGTTCCGCCCAAAAGCGGATCGAGATATGTTTTTCCGCTCACCCAGGAACCGACCGCGACGACCTTTCCGCCTGCCCGATTAACCGTTTCAATGACGATCAGAGCAACTTCCTTGCGCGTTCCCGATAGATCGTTGAGAAAATTTCTGGTTGCCGCATCGAAAACTTCGTCCGGTGCATTCGGATTTGCCGGAGCCGAAGTTGTGCCTTTTTCTGTATAGTTCCCGGGATGTTTCTGTGAACCCGGAGGATAATTGGCAAAGTTAATCTGAATAAATGCTTGGGAAAATAACAGAAGAATTAAAAAATATGATGTAGCTGAAAATACGGCAGTGTTTTTTTTCATAGAAATGGTTTCTCCAAGTTTATAAATTAACCGGATAAATTTGGGTTCAATACTGCTCAAGAAGCAAGCAGAATGCCAAGAGAAAATTTCGGTGTTCGGATTATGTTGGAATCTGCCGGAAATACAACTATGAACTTAAGTTTTGAGTAAAAATAAGGATTTCGATTTCCGCAAGAGATTTGCAGATGATGATTACTGAAACTGTCCGTTTGATAGTTTCAAACGGCGAGATTAAAGAATTTTGTGTGGAAAATTTCGCACCAATCAGTCAAAATTCGCACCCGAAATTTCCGGTTTGTTTAATAAACCCGCCAGTTTATGAGGGAACTATCAAAATTATCCGGTGGTATAGCTTTTGCAATAAATTCAAATTAATTATGAATAAACAAGCAAAAGAAAAATTAAAAACCGGCTTTACGCAGATATTAATCGTTCCGGTATTATTTTTAATTTCGGTTTTTAATGTTTTGGCGCAGGATGATGAACCGCTTCGAGTAAATACGGATCTGGTAAATTTAAGCGTTGCCGTGGTGGACGCAAAAGGCAATGCGGTCGAAAATTTGCAGCCAGATCAATTCGAGATTTTCGATAACGGCAAAAAGCAGAAAATCGAGTATTTTTCCGCCGGAAATGCACCGGTTTCTTTCGGCATAGTTTATGATATGCACCCGACGACCGCCGAGCGCACAACCGCCGTGCTTGAATCTTTGCGGGAGTTTGCCGAAGGATTGAGCGGAAATGATGATATTTTTTCTCTCGTTTTTAACAACCGGGGAAGTTTGATGACGGATTTTATTCCGACCGTCGAACAACTTAATACAAATTTAAGCGGAAAATACAGCGATCCGAACGCGCTCTATGATGCGATTTATCTGGCAACGGAGAAAATCGGCAAAAGTCGAAATTACAGGAGAATCTTGCTGGTCATCACCGACAGCACGGATCATTACAGTGAACATAAATTCGGCGATATTCTCAAACAATTAAAAACGCTCGACACACAAATTTATGCCGTATTGTGGGACGAAGCCGCCGAATGGCGATTCACCGATATTACCCGAAACGGCAGCCCGCGCACAAAAGTATCGAGCGACGCTTCCGGTTTTGACCGCGCCACACTTCAGGAATTGGCGATGCGAACCGGCGGCACGATGCGTTCGCCGACCGTTCACAACGCGCAGGAACTGTTTCGCATTTATAATCAAATCGCCTTTGAAACCCGAAAGCAGTACACGCTCGGATTTTATCCCGAAACCGTTGACGGAAAATGGCACGAATTGAGAATAAATCTGCGTTCGGTCGAAAACCGCAAAAAAATGGTTTTGACATACCGGCTCGGTTATCAGAGTCCGTCGCCTCGCCGATAACTATTGATTTTCGAGAAATTATTATGAACAAAAGACTTTTGAAAAACACTTTTGCCGTGCCGGCACCAGTCGGCGAGATCGGCACCTTTCACAATGGAGCGCAAAATGCTTTTGACTTTGAAAGAAAAAGCCGAAGGATTTGCCGCCGCGCGGTAGCCCCCAAACCGAAATATCAAAAAAAACGGCAGCTTTATAAATTATTTAGCATTGAAGTTTGATTAATTCGTGCTTTGGCTTATTAGAAAAAAGAAGACAGATCTTCTTTGGAGATTAAAGACTATGAGAACAATTTTTAGATTTATTTTAACCGGTATTTTCCTGCTTACGCTCACAATGTCGGCTTTGGCTGACCTGAAAATTCGTCAGAGAGTTACGATGAGCGGTCAGACGTTTGAAACGACCAAGATGATCAAAGGCGCACGCCAGCGCACCGAGAACAAAAGCGCGGCAAATGGCGGCACGGCGGATTTTATGGCGCAAGTGGCGACCATTATGCAATGCGATCTGCGCCGCACGGTGCGGATAAATGACAGCAAAAAACTTTATTTTATCGAGCCTTTCGCCGATGAAAATAATACCCGCACCGAAACTTCGGCGACTAAACAACCCGTGCAAAAAACGCGGCGCGGCGGAACCGTGACGATGACTTTCAGTGTTCGCGACACGGGCGAGCGAAAAACGCTTTTCGGGTTGACGGCGCGGCATTTGATAATCGTGCAGGAAACCGAAGCGTCGCCCGATTCGTGCAGCGGCGCGAGCCGGTCGAAAATGGAAATAGACGGCTGGTATGTTGATTTTTCAGCGGAATTTACCTGTTCCGTTGATGTTTCCGACGCTCCCGTTCAGAGATCCGCCAAACCCGATTGTCAAGACCGCATTATTACCAAACAGAGCGGTTCGGGCAAGACGGGATTTTTGCTGAGCGGCACAACGAAATTTTACGATGAAACGGGCGAGGAGCAAATGACGCAGACCATCGAAACTCTCGAACTTTCTCGCACGCCGCTTGCCGCCGAACTTTTCGATATTCCGCAGGGTTACAAATTAGCTTCTTCATCGCAGGATTTGTACTCGATGCCGGGTATGACGGATTTGATGAATCAGCAAAATGATGAGGAAGACGAAGAACAGGAGACTGCCAAAAATACGGGCGCAAAAACCATCGGAATAAACATCAATTTAGGCGGAAATACGAAAATCAATCAGTTGGAAATCAGCGCATATTTACGCAATAAACTGCGCGAAAACAATTTTGATCCGCGTTCGGGCGCAAGCGATGCAGATTACGTTTTGAATGTCGAGCTTAAAAAAGTCAAGGAATCTGCCGCCGGAAAGGTCGGCGGAATTTTCGGAAAAGTAACGGGCGTTGAAACCAAGACTGGCAACACGGAAGTCGAATTGATTATGACGCTGACCAAAGCCGGTTCGGCAAATCCGTTTGCCCAAAGCCGGATCGCGCAGAAATTTGACGGCACTGCCAGGGAATCCGTTGAGGCGGCGATTGATCAAGCGTTTGATGAAATTCTGGCTAAAATTGAAGAGTGATGAAGATAAAACAATGAATAGAAAAATTAAATTTACAGTTCTTAAAAATCAATCGTCTTTTCCTCTTTCGATTTTTTCAAAAGTTTTTGCGGTTTTTCTGCTGCTGTTTTCAGTCGGTATTGCTTTGGCTCAAGACGCAGGCTCTACGGTCTTTATTTATAACAATGCGCCGCCGAAAACTCAGGCGAAAGTAGTCGCGGACTTCCTCGGCGAACAAATCGGCAAGGGACTGCTCAAACAGTACCCGTGCGTTGACTCGATGGACGATGCGAGCTTGCGTGCGCTTATCGGATGGGAACGGATGGGGCAGATCTTGGGAGCCGAACCCAATGACGAGACGCTGCAAAACTTAGCCGGCGCACATGGCGCACGTTATATCATTATCGTGACGGCGACCACCTTGTCGAACGGTCAAACATCGGTTTCAGCCAGAGTTATGGACAGCCTGACCGGTCGTGTAATCGCCAACCGAATGGAGACCGGGGCAGATCCGGAGGCGGCACTCGATAACGCTGCCTCGGTGGCAAAAAGCATTATGCAAGACCTCTCCGGCGTTTTCAAAAATCAATGCGAACCGCATTGGACGGGAACGATCACTTATACGCATCTCAAACAAACGTCAAAAACGGAATCATGGACAGGTTACAGTGCCGATGCTCATATAAATGCCAACATAACCCAAACAAAATCTGAGGATCTGAATGAAACAGCGGAAATTTTGCTGTAACCGATGACTCTGGGATTTTCCGGCGACACGACCAAATCGCGCGTCATCCAAAAATACAAATATCACGCAGAGAATATCAGGAACGAAAGCGGGACGACACCGTGCCGCGAACCGGGACGAAACCCTTTTATGAAACAGGTCAGCGGTGATGAAAAAGAGATCAGAGACTACTCGGGTCAAAATACTCTCACGGCAACGGTCGTGGTCAGTGTTTCGCCGAACACGGGGAAATATACCATCAAAATGCACAATATCGAGCCGGTGCCCACCACGGAAAAATATGAACGGAGCGGAAACATAATGGGATGCAGTCCCAATCCGTTTTCGTCTTCCAGAGAAAATAAGGGAACAGCCGGGGTCGGTTATATTGACTTGGAAGGAGAGGTTGATCCTGAAAACTCCGATTTTTTGTCGGGTAAAACAGTAACAGGCGACCTTGAAAACGAACAGAAAACCTGGACGTGGAATCTGCATTTCGTCACGCCCAACCCGAAAAAATAAGCCGCTGAAGATCAAAAACGCGCCCGCCCCGACTTTTTTCGTGTTTTATAACTTTAATTCCTGTCGGGTTAATAAATAACGCAGAATCCGCTCGCGTGAAATAATGCCCTCGAGCCGTCCGTCGGAAATTACGGGAAGCTGATTGACATCTTCGCGCCCGATGATTTCGAGTGCTTCGCTTGCCGGAGTTTCCGGTTTTACCGTGTGAATTTCTTCGATCGGTTTCATCACATCGGCAGCCGTTTTGAAAGCCCACATCCGCCGCTCGATATTTTTGATTTCGTGCGGCGTCATCATCCCGACCGGTTCATCGCCCTCGGTAACAATAAAACATCTTTCTCCGGTTTTGAGCAGATGTTCTTCAACCAGAGTTTGCAGATCGGTGCGGCTTTCGATAACCGGATATTCCCGCCGCATTAAATCGCGGACAAGAACGCCCCGCAGTCCTTCCGTTACTTCAGACTGCACGTAAGTCGCTTTTGCCGCATTGAGCAAAAACCAGCCGATAAACGCCATCCATAAACCGCTGAAACCCGAACCGCTGAAAAAGCTGAATAATCCGAGAATAATAAAACCGAAGGCGATAATCTGTCCGGTAATTGAAGCTCCCCGCGTCGCGCGTGCGGCGTTGCCCGTCATCCACCAGATGACGGCGCGCAAAACTCTGCCGCCGTCCATCGGGAAACCCGGAATCATATTAAAAACCGCCAGCGCAATATTGATATAACCGAGCCAGACGAGAATTGCCGGCAGAGGCGTTGCCGGTTCGATGCCCGCCGTCCAGCCCGTCGTCCACGCCAAACCCAAACAAATGAATCCGATAATCGCACTCGTGATCGGTCCGGCAATCGCCATCCAGAATTCGACTTTCGCGCTCGGCGATTCTTTTTCGATCTGCGCGACGCCGCCGAGAGCAAAAAGCGTGATCGAACGCACCGGCAAATCGTTCATCCGCGCGACCAACGCGTGCGAAAGTTCGTGAAGAATAATGGAGACAAAAAACAACACCGCCGTAAAAATCGCCATCGCCCAGATTACGCCGCTGCCCCAATCCGGGTGAGCATTGCTGAAATACGCCGCCAGCGAAAGCGAAATAAGCACGGCAATAATCAGCCAACTGTAATGGAGTCCGATCTCGATTCCGAAAATGCGTCCGAGTTTTATATGCGCTTTCATAATATTTAAGTGTAAATCTTCACGCCGAATTGTGCTAACCGTAAATCTTCGCAAATCAATCGAAGATTTCTTGCAAAATGACTTTTATACCTTGATTAAATGAAGTCTGTGCATAAATCGTCGCGTAGCGACAAATTGAGTTTAGCCGTGCGTTTCAACGCACGGAATTCATTAAACAAATTCCCGTCTCGTCAGCGACGATTGACACGACAAATGATTTTCAATCGTCGCTGACGAGACGGCGACATTTTCGTTATTTAGCCGTGCGTTTCAACGCACGGCTAAATTCAAACCACCGCTAACGCGGTGAAAACAGATGGTTTAATTATGCACAGGCTTCAATTATATAGGTCAGAACCGTCTGCCGCAAGCGGATGGTTTAACCCGAAGTGCCGACATTCAAGAGCTAATTAAAACTGCCAAAATAAAAATGCGACTGTGCAAAAACACTCGCGCCTGTCGGATTAACGATTGGCACACACTTCTTGCACGGTCGCATTTTCTTATTTATTCTAAGCCGTTAAGCAAAAGTTTGAAGATATTATGAAAAATCTAAAAACTCCCGTAACTTTCAGATTCAAAATAATTTAGGTGTTTTCTGACATTTTCCATTATCCGTTTTTCATTTTGCCTTGGTGCTTAAGTTTTTACTTTAGCTCATCCGGAATTTCAACCTTTTTCGCGTCGCGCCAGAGCCGTTCCAAATCGTAAAATTCACGCGCTTTTTCCTCGAAAACGTGAACGATAAAATCACCGTAATCGAGCAGAATCCATTCGCCCGAAGTATAGCCTTCGACGCGTAAGGCTTTCTGATTTAACTGTTTTCTGAGTTGTTCGTTGATTTCATCGGAAATTGCCTGAACCTGCCGCGTATTTGCGCCGCCGGCGATAATAAAATAATCGGCAAAACTCGCAATTTCGCGCAAATCGAGCGCGACCAGACCGAACGCTTTTTTATCGCTCGCGCATTTTACGGCAAGTTTTGCGTCTTCACCGAGTTCTTCAAACGGAGTCGTCTGTACGGCAACAATCAGCGTATCGGTATTTTCGCGTTGGAGAGCCTTGTCCTTCGTTATTTCTTCTACTTGTTCTTCTTGTGCTTCAATCATAATTTCTTTTTCGGTTTAGCAAATATTTTTATTAAAAATTTTCCGTCAAATAAAAAATGCTATATGTAAAGTTCGTATTTTTCGATGTATTTTGCAACCTCATCCGGCACAAATTCGCGCCAGACGCTTTCATTTTCCTTGATTTTCCGCCGAATTTCCGTCGCGGAAATATCAATCTGCACGGCATCGGTCAGATAGATTTCGGATTTCGGATTTCGGATTTCGGATTTGTTTTGTCCTTCGTCCTTTGTCCTTCGTCCTTTGTCATTTATTTTTTCGGTTTCTGAACTTTGAACTTTGAACTTTAAACTTTGAACTCTTGAATCAACAATTCTCGCCCGGATTTCTTCCGTGACGTGCGCGAAACCGATTTCATAATCGGGGCGCGTTACGACGATGATATTAACGATCGTCAAAACCTTTTCCCATTCGCGCCAGGTCGTAATTTCCATCCACGAATCCGCGCCCATTACGAAGAAAATCTCCGTGTCAACGAGTTCATTCTTTAATTTTGTCAGAGTTTCAATCGTATAAGGTCTTTCGGGCGATTCGATTTCAAGGCGCGAAACCTTGATTTTCGCCGAATCATTGGTCGCCAGACAAAGCATCGCAAAACGGTGCAGCGGGGAAGTCGCCCTTTTATGCTTTTTATGCGGCGCGTGAAAAGCCGGAACAAACACGAATTCGTCCAAACCGAAAATTTCCGTCAATTTTTCGGCAATTGTCAGATGCCCTGTGTGCAGCGGATCAAACGAACCGCCGTAAAATGCGATTCGTTTCATTTTTCTTCAAAAGGAAAATTTTGTGAAAATTCTTTTTCTCGCCTAATCCATAACAACCAATGTAATAAACAACCTACAAATGAGAAGATAACTAATCTTAGAGTTATATGAAATATGAAATGGCTTGATAAACTTTGAAAATCTGAATAGTTATAAAAATAACTATAAGCATAACTTATAAGGTAAGAGCCAACTGCTGTAAATAATCCCCAGAATAAAACACCGTTGATTAAGATAAAGCGTAATTTGCCTTTAGCGCGAGTTTTTATCCATTTTTCTTTTTGATTTATTATTTCTTTTTGATTCATTATTCTAAAAGTTTGCGAAAATGCTTGATAATTTCAAGCAAAATTTCATCAGGACAATTTGCGTCTTCGACAAAAAACAAATAATCAACGAGTTGGTTATTGACGGAAAATTTGTGTCCGCGATATTCAAAATCAAGCCACATTTCAACAATGCCGTCGGTCAAAAATTCGGTGATTTCCGCACCTTCCAAGTCCTCGACGTGATCGGCAAATTCATCAAAAAATGCCCCTTCGACCGGAAAATCTACAAAATGACGCCAGCCGTCATTCATCTTTATTTCGCGCAGTTCATCAAACATCAAATTCTTCGCTCAAACTAATTTTGCTTTTTTCTTCCTCTTTAATTTCGTCCAATTTATGCGAAACCGCAAAAACCAGTTCCTTTGTTCCTTTATTGGTTACGGCGGAAATCTCGAAAAACGGTTTACCGTCTTCTTTCGCCTTTGCACGCAGTTTTTCCAGTCTTTCCGGCGCGTCGAGCGCGTCGAGTTTGGTGGCGACGACGATCTGCGGTCTTTGAGCTAATTCGGGATTGTAATTTTCCAGCTCGCGGTTGATTATCTCGTAATCTTCGACCGGATTGCGCTCGGACAGCGATGAAACGTCAACCAGATGAAGCAGCAATTTCGTGCGTTCGACGTGGCGCAAAAATCTGTCGCCGAGTCCTGCGCCTTCCGACGCGCCTTCGATCAAACCGGGAATGTCGGCAACGACAAACGTGCGGAAATCTCCCAGATCAACCACGCCGAGATTCGGTTCGAGAGTCGTAAAAGGATAATCGGCAATCTTCGGTTTGGCGGCGGAAATTACTGAAATTAAAGTAGATTTTCCGGCATTCGGAAAACCGACCAAGCCGACATCGGCAATCAGTTTTAACTCTAATTGCAGTTCCTTATCTTCGCCCGGTCTGCCCGTATAATGATATTTCGGCGCACGATTGGTCGGCGTGGCAAAATGCTGATTGCCCCAACCGCCTTTGCCGCCTTTTGCCGCTAAGAATCTTTGATTCGGTTCGGTAAAATCGAATAAAAGTTCATTGTCTTCGGCATCGAAAACCTGTGTTCCGACCGGAACTTTGACCAAAACGCCTTCACCATCCTTACCGTGCCGGTTCGAGCCTTCGCCGTGCCGCCCGCGCTGGGCTTTGTGTTCGGGATTGTAGCGCAAGTGCAGCAGAGTGTTCACTCCCTCGTCCGATTCGAGCCAGACATCGCCGCCGACACCGCCGTCGCCGCCCGAAGGTCCGCCGCGCGGAATGAATTTTTCGCGGCGAAAAGCCGTCACGCCGTCGCCGCCGTCGCCGGCTTTGACTTTGATTTTTACACGATCGATAAACATAAGGATTAATTGTAGAATTTTGGAAAAGGCTTTGGCAAAAGACTATTTGAGAAAGTGTTCACTCAAATTCGGAAAGTAAAACCGCATCTCTGAATTGTTGTCCGCGTGAAATTACGATTTTCTTTCCGTCTTTTGACCACGCGAAATTGAAAATTTTCCCTTCCGGCGTTGTATAGATCGGCTGTGGCTGACTTCCGTCAAATTTTTGGCGAACGATTTGGGTGCTGTCGGTTATGGAGTAGATATAATCAAGCGATTGGCTATCGGGCGAAAAACGCCGAATGACGGGAACCATCGAAGCTGAAAATACTTTGATGTCGTTGGTATTTTCAATTGAAACAACAGTCATCGAACCACCGGATTGCTGATTAGAATTTTTCATAGTGCGGGAAAAAGTCAAATACTTGTTGTCAGGTGAAAGTTCTAGAAAAGCTCCGGGCTGAAATTCGGGATTATTAAAGAAAATTTCCTCTTTTTGAGTTTGCAGATCAAGGCGCAAAATACTGCTTTCTTCTTTTCCTCGAAGCACATAATAGAGATATTTTGAATTGTCGGTAACACGCGGTGAATGTCTCTGACTTTCGCTTCCGTTCGTCAATTGTTTGATGTTCTTACCGTCTAAATCCATCTGAAAAATCTGCGAAACGCCGTTCACGCTCATTGTGAACCAGATTTGTTTGCCGTTCGAAACCGGAATTCGAATGGCAGATTGTTTTTCGCTCGGAATTGCAATTTTCGAATTGTCGTAAATATTCAAAATCGTCAAATTGTCGGCAAGATTCTGTTCGACCCGGGTTGAGTACAAAATTCTCTGGTCATCAACCCAATGCAAACCGTTTTGACCAAAATTATTCTGATTGCCGAAAGTGATTTGTTTTTCGGTACTTAAATTTTCCGCATCGGCGATAAAAAGGTTTGAAGTTTCATCGGTTCGCACCGTGATAATTTTTTTGCCGTCGGAAGAAACAGAAACTTTTCCGTAATTTGCCAAACCATTGGTCAAAGGCTGAACTTCGCCGCCCGGATAAAAGACTTTCCAGAGATGAAAATATTGTCCGCCTTCGGTTGCTGAAACGACAAAGCTGTTGTCGTCGGGAAGCCACGCCGCTTGTTGAAAACGCCGCAGTTTTTCGATTTTGATTTGTTCCGTTTTGCCGTTTTCGAGATTCAAAACAAGGAGTTTTCCGGCAGTCGGCGGAATATTTACAGTAAACAAAATCTTTCTGCCGTCGGGCGACCACGCCGGCGAACAAACTGCACAAGGATTTTCCGGGTGTTCGGCGGCTGAAAACTCCTGATCTTCGCCTGTTTCCAAATCTTTGATGTGAAGATTGAAATTGGCAATCGGCGGCACGTTCAGAAAATACGCGATTTTTTTGCCGTCCGGCGAAACGCTGAACGAACCCCAAGCTTCTTCTACAACCGATTGCGGTTCGCCGCCGAAACGTGAAGCCTTAAAAATTTCAGCTCGCGCTCCCGCTATTGCGCTGTTGCGGAAATAGATAAAATTTCCGTCAGGTGAAAATTGTAGAGAGCCGAAGGCTTTGATATTCGGAATTTCGAGTTTGATCTCTTTTTCCGTCAAAATGTCCTTCAAAAAAATATTGTCGCCGCGATTAAATGCAAGCAGGGTTCCCTCGGGCGAAATAACCGCGTTGGTCAAATCTCCGGTGTTTGTGAGTTGTGAAAATCGGACTTTTTCAATCGGTTTACGAAAAAATGCGGCAATATGCGGACGAAAATATTGATAGCCGAAAAAAACGGCGGGCAAAAAGACAATTAATATTGCCGCGAAAATCAATGCAGACTTGTTTCGGGTTCGGCGCGCCTTATTAATTTGAATGGGCAGAGCCTTTTCGGTATTGTTTTCATTTTGCAGAGTAACGGAAGTCTTGGGCAAATTTCCGTTTGATTGTTCGGTTTTGTTGATCGGAACTATAATTCGATAACCGAGCCGGGTTTTGTTTTCGATCAAATGCTCGCCGTTCGCATTTTTTCCCAGAGCTTTGCGGAGCGTGTAAATGTTTTACGTCAAAACACCGTCTTCGACAAACGTATCTTTCCAAACCTTTTCGAAAATCTCTTCCTTTGAAACGTATTCACCGCTGTTCATCAGAAGCAAATTTAACAACTCAGTCGCCTTCGGTGAAAGCAAAATCAACTCATTATTTCGCCACAACTTTCCCTTTTTGCCGTCGAATCGGCAATCGGCAAATTCATATAAATTGTTGAATTCATTACTCATAACTGCTTTGATAATTTCTTTGAGGATTTTTTGAGTAAAACTTTGAGGACAATCCGGGCAATAAGAATTATTTTTTTAAGTCAAGCCCATACAAAACGCATTACGAGCATTTTGATTTTATACCAAAAAACTTAGGAGATAAAGAAATATGTTGAAAAAATTTTAATAACTAAACCGATTAAAAGTTCGGCAATTTTTTTAATTTTCAACATAAACAAATAAAAGTATGGCGACAAATACCGATAAACCCGTCGGACCCGGCACGTTTTCGCGCGACGGTCACAGCGTTACGATTGCCGAGGACGGAAAAATTCTCGTTAAAAAAGATGATTGGTTGAGTAAATATTCGTGGGCGTTATATCGCAATTACGACACGCTCGAAGTTTTCGTGCGCGGAAATCCTGATATTGTTTCTCCGGCTCAGGAAATAAAAGGCATCAAGGAAATCGAAAATGTTGACTTGATTAACACGGGCGAATATTTGATTCACGTTCCGACTTATTTCAACTGGATGGAAAAACGCGGCGGAACTTTGCCTCCGACCAAACCGAAACCGGACGAAAATAAATCGCCGGGCGAAACGCGCTCGGCAAATTGGATGGCGGCAAATCTCGGCGGAGTGGACGGCATATATTTCCTCGGCGCGGCGGGTGCGGTTTTACTGACGTTTCGCAATCTCGATATTAACAAGGATTTTTACTTCGTTTTGCTTCGCGCAGGCGGCGGAATCGGTTTGGATTTGGGCGTTCTAAAAGGAATCAAGAATCTTTTAAGAGCTTTAGGGGCAGCATTTTTTGCAAAAAAAGCGGCAACCGCCAAGTTTGTTCCGGTGACGACTCATATTCCGTTCAGCCCAAGAAGCGCCGAAGGTTACGATATTCACTGCAGAAGCTGGAAATTTAATACGGGCGTTGGCGGCAGAACGAATATCTCTTACGACAAAATCACCGGCGGCACACCGCGATTCGATTATTTTGAAGTCGTATTCAGAGAATCCGACTGGATAGAACTCCCCGGTGTCGGCGGCAGTGTGACAGGCGGCAAATTGGTTTGGGTCTGGTAATTTGCAAAGAACATCTCTCTTTTAATTACATAAAACAAAAATTAGAGAAATAAAAAAAATGAAAAAGGTAAATTTAACAATAGTTGGAAGCATCATTGCAACATTCATAATTTCAATGTTCGCGTTTCAACCAACGACGACCGAAGCCGGCAAAAATGTTTCGCCGATGGTTTCTGCAACTCCGCGAAAAATAAGGAAAATGCCGAAACCATCAATTGAGGTAGAAAATGACGAGACTCACCTCACTCGGAAGCCGACAACAAAAGTCAAAACCAAGAAACCGGGCTACAAAGAAGGCGGAGTAAATGACACGACAACACGAAAATCACGGCGAAAAAGAAACTAGGCAATCAGCCGAAACGGTGGGCGGAGTTTATTCTTCGCCTTTCAAAAAAGTGAATTTTGTTTTTATTCGACAACCAATGAAATTTAGAGGAAACAAAGATGATTATTTATGCCGG
This sequence comes from Pyrinomonadales bacterium, assembly GCA_038246645.1. Taxonomy (GTDB): domain Bacteria; phylum Acidobacteriota; class Blastocatellia; order Pyrinomonadales; family Pyrinomonadaceae; genus JAHCHG01. Next base: position 13,458 of record JBBRVS010000014.1, on the reverse strand, counting down.
AATTGATGGAACATCAACAGAAGAAGAAACATATGATGCTACTTATTACAACAGTTTCATAAATCGCTTGAATCGCAATGAACTTGTTCAATTTTCTGATACCTGGTATAAGCGCGGACCTTTTTTGAGCGGTTTTGACACCAAGGAACGAGCCGATGATTGCTACAAATGGATAAAAAAACAATGGACAGCGGGCGAGGCAAAAGCCATTTTTCTCGGCGGACACAGCCGTGGCGGGGCGGCTGTGATAGAAGTTGCCAAATGGTTAAAGGAACGCGATAACATTCCGGTCGAGTGTTTGATTTTATTCGATGCGGTTGACCGAACAAACACGCTCGGCGGTATTTTTCGGAATACGCCGATTCCTTCAACCGTTAAGCAAGTAATTCACGCGCGTCGTAATGTTTTTTTAACGCATTCAAGAGTATCATTCGGTAATTGCGGCACGACATACGAAAGTTCCAAAACACCTCTTTTCCAACAATACTTTTTTGCCACACACAGCGGAGTCGGCGGCGTGCCTTGGCTAAAAGCCGTTGATCCGGTCGGCGGCGTGATTCCGCTTCCGACCATTTGGGAACCCGGCGAAACATTGCCAACTTTTGTCACGGTAGATAAAGATGCAGCAGGTTCGGCGCAGGTTTGGAGTTGGGCAAAAAATCATATTGCTTTCGCTTTTGAAAATTGCAAACAACAATTGGAAAAGGAAAAACCAAAGGGTAAACCGGATTTTCAAATTCCCAATCAGCAACCCGGAGGTTCGCTTCCGCCAAATCGCGGTGGAAACGGCAACCAAAGAATTCACATCGTTCAATCCGGCGATTGGCTTTCAAAAATCGCACTTAAATATTACGGAGATGCAATGAAATACGACGTAATTCACAAAGCGAATCTGAAAATTATCGGTCCGAATCCGGATATTATCAAACCGGGACAAAAGCTGGTAATTCCATAAACAATAAATGCGGATAAGCGAACAAAGCATCGTGCTTTTTGTTCTCTTTCCAAAAAATAATAGATAAATAAACCAATATGAAAATCTTAAAACTTTTGACAGTCGCATCAATTTTATTGGCGTTCGGCTGCAGTTCACCGAAACCATTCGAGATCAAAGACGTTTGCGCTCAGCCCGAAGGCACGAAAGTCATTACGCAAGGCTATCTTTCGCTGCCGAAAACGATTGACACGATTCAATTGACGAAAGGCGGCGCGATCACAGCGGTCGGTTATCAAATATTTTTGATGACCAAAGCCGATGCGAGCGGCGATGCCGTGAAAGTAACGATTTGGACGACTACAAAGTCTGAACCGAACAAGATCAAGGCTTTTTCGCAAAATTACACCTGGAACGATCTGCTCGTTTATACCGACGACGGCAAAGAAGTTCCGGCTGGAAAAGTCATCAAAATTACAGGCGAAACCGTCGCTGATTTAAAAACGGGTTGTGCCGTCAGCGTCACAAAAATCGAAACGCCGTGAGGTGAAAAGATAGAAAAAGTGTTTTGCAGGTTGGTTTTTAGTTTTATCTTCCACAATTTGACCAAAGGAGAAAAAATAAAATGAATATAATTTCAGAGAATGCAACAGTGAATCAATCAGTTGATTTTAGCCGTAATATTAAAGACAGCAATTGGAAACAAGCCAAAACAACCGGAATGTTAGGTGTCGGCTGCGCCATTTTTGCCGGAGTGCTTTCAGTCGTAGCATCATTTCTAAACATTCTGGCTATGCCGATATTAATGCTTTATTTTCTTTTTCTGCTTTTATCTGCAACACTTGGAGTATTTGGATTTCAAGAAGTTTTCTGTAGTCGAAGTAAAAAACTAAACTTAATTACCGCAATGATTTCATTGATGATATTGATAGTTTTGTTAATTATTACTTTTGGTATTATTTTTAGTTCGAATAGCGGAATGACATCAATATCAATTCAGTTTTGGATATTCTACGGATTACTTTCTACCGTCATCCCGATTTTTCTGACAATTTCATCTTTAATCTCAAATAATACTGAAAAGTGGAAGTCGTTGATGCCGTTAGTGATTCCAGCCTTGTTCATTTTTTCTTCTATTATGGCGAACTCAAATAGTTCAAAGATGGCACTTTTGCCATTGCCGATTAGCTGGGGACTTTTAGGAATTCTTAATTATTTAGGCAATGTCACCCCAAATTCCAATGCGAATTAGTCGGTAGGAAAAGTAATTAAAGTAACAGCTGAAACCGCTCCGGACACAAAAATGGGTTGTGCGGTCAGCGTTAAAAAATGAATTCCTTGAGGTCAAAAGATGAAGTTGTGTTTTTTAGTATTGTTTTTAATTTCAACTTCCGCGCTCTTTGCGTTGCCGGGAGAGTTGGATACGAATTTCGGCGGTTCGGGCGGGTATGTAATTTCCGATTTCGGCGCGGCGCAGGTTGATGAAAGACCTCGTGATTCGGCGGTTCAGGCGGACAGCAAAATAGTTGTTGCGGGTTACGGTTTCGACGGCATCAGCGAAAGTATTCGCATCAGCCGACATTCGACGACGTTCACGATTGACACAACTTTCGGCACAAGCGGCGTAACGACAACCGATATGATCGTGCAATCGGATAATAAAATCGTGGTTAGCTCAACGGGTTTTAATACTGACCGCGATTTTGCCGTTCTTCGATATGACTCAAACGGCACACTCGACACGAATTTTACGGAAAATTTCGGCACGAACGGCATTTCATTAATAGATTTTATAATTGGAAATCCGAACGACGAGGCAAATGCTTTATTGCTTCAGCCTGACGGACAAATGATTGTCGGCGGTTCAAGCGACCCGGGAACCGGTGAAAGATTTAGTTTGGCAAAAATAAATGCCGACGGTTCTCTTGCGTTCGGCTTCGGTACACTTGGCAGAACTTCTACATTGTTTCCGAATAACGATTCCCGCATCAATACGTTGGGATTTTATTAAATAACAGAATCGTTGCGGCAGGCAGAACCTGGAATGGCACCGATTATGATTTCGCTATCGTGCGGTATCAAAACGAATTTATTCCAACTGCGGCAAACGTTACGGTTTCCGGCAGAGTTTTAACGGAAAATGGAAACGGCATTCGCAATACAGTTGTAACGATAACCGATACAAGCGGAAATGTTTTAGTAACGCGGACAAGCACTTTCGGTTATTTTCACTTTTATGAAATTCGCGTCGGCGAAACTTATGTCATTTCAGTTAATTCCAAGCGTTTTATTTTTAAGCCGTCATCTCAGGTGATAAATGTTGATGAAGAACTAAGCAATATTAATTTTATCGCCTATGAATAAGAGTTTTTCGACCAAAAGATTTACAACCACAAAAAAAACCGGGTGATGTTTTGATTTCTCAAAGCATCACCCAATTCTTGCCTTAAATTAATACCGAAGTATTTTTTTAAGGTTGGCAAATCTCGCATGTACACGTTCGATTTGCCGATTTTTGTATTCCGAAGCGACTCGCGGCGAGTTAAAACTCCGGTCAGCACTTCAAATTGTTTTCACATTTTGCCGTATTTCTCTCGAAACACAGTGCCGTTAGGTTTTTGTTGTGGTGGCTTTTCCTCCACCGCCGGTTACGTTCCCGGCAACGAGGCTCAGTGCCGAAGCATTGAGCGACTTCGCTACTTTTTGGCTGTACCTTTCCAAAAAGTGTTGTTCGTTTTTATCCGAACAACTCGAAAAGTCTTTCAACTTTTCTAAGCAAGCCTTTCGGCTTCGATTCAAGGCGTAAATAGTAACTACTTTCCGTCTGTTCGCTACTCTCAAATTCGGTGCGTCACCGCCCCGACAGCCTATCCTTGTACCGGTCAAAAGCCCGTAAGCATTTTTGACTTATGAATGGAGTTTACACCCGTTTTTTAAGAAGTCAAGTAGAAAATACTTTAAGTTTTGCCCTTATTTTACAGGCGATTTTTTATTAGTCTGTGGAAAACTTTGACACTTGCCTGTGGAAAAAACTGTGGAAAACTTTACAATCACTTTCAACTCATAGTTTATGAATTCGGTCAATTTTTCTGATAAGTAAAAAGCTCTGTGAAAAACTAAAGAAATAACCACGAAAAAAAAATCTTAAATCGAAAAAAAAATTGTTTTTTCCGAGTTTTTCCTGAATTTTTGGTAAAATTCAGCCCAAAAACTCAACTAAGCACCAATGGATAATTAAAAATGGATAATGGATAATGTCAGAAAACTCTTAAATTCTCTTAAATTTGATGTTTACAGGAATTTTAGAATTTTCATAATATCTTAAAACTTTTGCTCACCTGCTTACCTATAAAAAATTAGGCAGTAATACCGATGCCTGATTTTTTTTGTGACGGCATAATTTCTAGACATTAATTTTTCCTCCAAAAAAAAATTATGAAAAAAATTATTGCGTCTATGGTTTTGAGTTTCGTATTTTTATTCGGCGCGGCATCTGGAGCGACTTTGACGGTAACGAAAATTGCCGACACGAACGATAATGTTTGCGATTCCGATTGTTCGTTGCGAGAAGCCATTTTCGCCGCTGCCGCTTCGGGCGATACGGTCGAATTTGCTTCACCGTTGTTTGATTCGACGCAAACCATCGTGCTTTCCGGGGAGTTGTATGTGAACAAAACTTTGATGATTAACGGCAAGGGCGCAAGTTTAACGAAAATTTCGGGTAATAATGCAACACGTGTGTTCAATGCCGACGGCAATTTAACGCTGAACAATTTGACGATCACGGGCGGCAGAGTCAGCGGCGGCGCGAATGGCACCGGGATTTACAATAACTCGGGAAAAACTCTGGTAATAAATGATTGCGTCATTTTCGATAATTCAGTAGTCAATAGCGGAAGTTGGAGTAATGGAGGCGGAATTTACAATGCCGGGACAACGACAATTTCAAGAACTACGATCTCAGCTAACGGGACGACGGCAACGTCAGGAAATGTAGCAGGCGGCGGTGGAATTTATAGTAGTGGAAGGCTCGTTATCGAAAACAGCACTCTCTCCGGCAATGCTGCAGCGGGCGGCACGAATAATTACGGCGGCGCAATTTGGAATTATAACGGGATACTGACTTTGATCAATAGCACGGTCAGCGGGAATGCTGTCGCCGCCACAGGTTTCGGCGGCGGAATTGCTAATTACTTCGCAATTTTGGAGATATACAATACGACCATTGCGCGTAATTCGGCAAGTTTAAACGGCGGCGGAGTTTTTAACCAGCAATCAACCCTGTTTGCCATCAATTCAATTATTTCCGGCAATTCAGCTCCCAACAATCCTAATCTTCTGGGAACTTTTAATCTTAATACAAATAATTTTGTTAACGGCGATGCGCGGCTCGCACCGCTCGGCAATTATGGCGGCGCGACACAAACGCATGCGCTTTTGTCAGACTCACCCGCTCTCAACGCCGGAAATAATTGTGTTACACCAGTAAACGGATGCGGCAGGCTATACACGACTTTCACAACCGACCGGCGCGGCGCGGGTTTTCCGCGTCTTGTCGGAGCAGTGGTTGACATCGGCGCGTTTGAAGGATCAATTCCTTACGTTTCAAATTCCGACAACAACGGCGCGGGCAGTTTGCGGCAAGCGGTTTCCAATGCGGCAGCAGGCGATACGATTTTCTTTGACCCGACGTTTTTTGCTTCGCCGCGCACCATTGCGCTGACGGGCGGTGAAATCGTCATCAGCAAAAATCTGACGATCAACGGCACGGGCGCAAATCTTCTGACGATTGATGCCGCTCATGCCAACCGAATCTTCAACATTCAGGTCAACAATAGTTTGACCGTTTCGGGCGTAAGAATGATTCGCGGAAGCACCGGCGGTAACGGCGGCTGTGTTTATGTTGGCGGAGTTTTCAATCTGATTAACAGTGAGGTTTCAAACTGTTCGGCAAATTACGGCGGCGGAATTTATAACGCTTCGACCGGAACGATAAATCTCGTCCGTTCAAACATCAACGGTGGTCAAGCAACAAGTGGCAGCGGCGGAATTTACAACGCGGGAACGCTGAATTTTACCGATTCGACCTTAAGCGGCAACACCGCTCAGTTCGGCGGCGGTTTGATTAACGACGGTTTCTCAAATATCGTTAATGCGACCATCAGCGGCAATCGTACAACAACCGACAAAGGCGCGGGCATTTATAACAGCTTCGGCAGAATTACCCATCTTCTCAACACGACGATCACGAATAATCAAGCTAATACGACGGCGGGAGCAGGAATCTGGAACGAAAACTTCGGCAACCCGACCATCACGGTTCGCGCTCGAAATACGATTATCGCCGGAAATATCAGCGGTGCGGGCAATCCGGTTGATTACGTCGGCGACCTTGTAAATCTCGGCAACAATCTGATAAATAACGCTAATCCCGGACTTGCGCCTTTAGGAAATTACGGCGGCGCAACTCCGACACACGCGCTTTTGCCGAATGCTCCGGCTCTGAATGCTGGCGATAACTGCGCTTTGACGGAAAACACCTGCGGAATTGCACACTCCGCTTTGATAGGCGATCAGCGTTCAAGCACACCGCGCCGAATCGGCGCAAATATTGACATCGGCGCATTCGAGCGCAACATTACGTTTGACCAAACGACTCTTCCCAACGGAAGTCAAAACGCAAGTTACAGCCAGCAGCTTTCCGCTGTCAGATTGACGAATTTTTCTGAAATCGTTTCGGAAAATCAACTTGCGCCGTTCACTTATTCGATAATTGACGGAGCCTTGCCGCCCGATTTGTCGCTCGATGCGAACACGGGAATTATTTCCGGCGCACCGACCGCCCAGGGAACATATAACTTTACGGTTAAAGCAACGGATACAGACGCAATGGCGGGTGCGATGCAATACACGATTCAGATTTTTGCGCCAACCGCCGCTTTTGTTTCAATCGGCGGACGCATTTTGACGGCAAACGGCAGCGGAATCCGTAACGTCATCGTAACGCTGACCGATTCAAACGGAACGACTCGCTCAAGCCGTTCGGCTACGTTTGGTTACTATCAGTTTGACGATGTTGAAGTCGGTGAAACATACATAATTTCAGTAGCTTCAAAACGCTATTTCTTTAATCAACAATCGCAGATTTTGACGGTTAATAAAGAATTGAGAAATATTAATTTCATCGCACAGGAACGAGTTTGTAAGACGATACTAATACCGTTTACCATTAGAAATTGTGCATTGGTCAGTAGCGTCGGCGTGAGCCGATGCGTTATCCATGATAAGCAATTGACGCAGTTGCTGACGCAAACCGCTACTGACTCTAATGCACAGTTTCTAGGTAGAAATGGTATAAGCAGGTAAGCAAAAGTTTCAGGATATTATGAAAATTCTAAAACCTCTTTTAACTTACAGATTCAAAATAATTTAGGAGTTTTCTGAAATTATCCATTATCCATTATCCATTATTCATTTTGCATTAGTGCTTAACTTCTGCAAAACACGAAAAGACGCACATCAAATTTTGACGTGCGTCTTTTGGCTGTAAGGTCAGCTTCACAAATATCTTATGCCGTTTTCGGTTCTAATTCTTTTGCGCCTTCGGCATAGACGCTGATGAATTTACCTTTTTGACCTTTGTTCTCAAATTTGACAAAACCTTCGATCAAAGCAAAAAGCGTATCGTCTTTGCCGCGTCCGACGTTTTTGCCCGGTTTCCATTTCGTGCCGCGCTGACGCGCCAGAATATTGCCGCCGAGGACTTTTTCGCCGCCGAATTTCTTTAAACCCAATCTTTGCGCGTTTGAATCGCGCCCGTTTCTCGATGAACCTACACCTTTCTTATGAGCCATACTTCGATTTTGGATTTTGGATTTTGGATTTTGGATTTCAAATCGTAAAAACGATCTAAAATCTAAAATCTAAAATCTAAAATCTGTATTCCTCCAGCTAAATTTTTTCAATCTTGATTTCCGTATAATTTTGACGGTGACCTTGTTTGCGTTTGTATTGTTTGCGGCGTTTTTTCTTGAAAACGATGATCTTATCCGCGCGTCCGTGTGCGACAACGGTTGCTTCGATGCTTGCGCCGCCGATTTTGGCATCTTTGCCTTCGCCGGTCAGTAACGCGTCAACATTGATCTTGTCGCCTGTTTTTCCTTCGAGCGTCGGAACGCGCAAAATTTGTCCTTCTTCAACCGCAAATTGCTTGCCGCCTGTTTTAATAATTGCGTAACTCATTGTTTTATTATCTCCTTCGCATCCCGGCAAGAAATCGCTTGCCTATCGAAAAATTACGATTATACGTGAAAGATACGGCAAAGGTCAATTTGATAGTAAATAAATTTGCATTATAAAGAAATTCTTCGGAAAAAAATGTAACATTTCACCGTCTTTTCGCATATATTAAGTAAGACTTTTTATTTCAAATAACGGAGGATATTTCAAAATGCCGAATTTAGTCAATGTTCCCGGAACCGAGAACACAACCGAGGAATTCAGAAAAAAAGTTGTCGAAATTGCCAAAAATCTTAAAATAGACCCGAATTTTTTAATGGCAATTATGAGTTTTGAGACGGGCGCGACCTTTAGCCCGAAGGCTAAAAACGCCCAGAGCGGCGCGACCGGATTGATTCAATTTATGAAAAAAACCGCCGAAGGTTTGGGGACAACAATTGTCAAACTTGCCAAAATGTCGGCGGAAGATCAGCTCGATTTTGTCGAAGCGCATTTCAAACCATTTAAAGGAAAATTAAAAACCATCGAAGACGCATATATGGCGGTTTTGTATCCGAAAGCGGTCGGCAAGGGCAGTGATTTTGTCCTGTTCAAGAAAGGCACGGTAAACTATAAACAAAACAGCGGATTGGATTTAAACGGCGACGGCGAAATCACGGTGGCGGAAGCCGCGCACAAAGTCGCCATCCGGCTCGGCACGGCGAATGTTAATAAAACAGTCGAACTGAAAAAAGGCGATAAAGGCGCGGTGGTCGAAAGTCTTCAGGACGAATTGATTGATCTCGGTTATATGACACTCGAACAAAAGAAGACCGGAGTCGGTATTTTCGGACCGAAAACCGAAAAATTTCTTCAGGCGTTTCAGAAGGATATTTTATTAAACGAAACCGGAATTTACGATCTGCCGACGCAAGCCGCTATCAGGCAGATCAACGAGCGCGTTAAAAAAGGAAGCACGGGCGGCGTTGTTCAGCCGGTTCAGGACAAATTGGTTAAAGCCGGATTTTTGACGCAAGATCAGATGAATACCGGAATCGGGATGTTCGGACCGAAAACGCAAACCGCTTTGATTCAATTTCAAATCAAAAATGAACTCGAACCGAACGGAATTTTAACCGATGAAACTTTTCGGGCGTTATTCAAATCACCCGCGCCGACCGTTTCCGTCAAACCGCACGGCACGGATAAAACGATTGATTTTGTCTTGCCGATCAGCGGCGAAGGTTTCAGAACTTACAACCGCGAACAAAACGGCGCAGATCAATTCGGCACACAACTGACGATTAATGCAATTATTTCACTGGCAAAAGTATGGTTTTTATTGCACCCGGAAGTTCCGTTGCAATTCGGCGATATGAGCCGGCGTTGGGGCGGAGCTTTTAAAGGACATTCATCACATAAAAACGGGCGTGATGTAGATGTGCGACCGATCCGGAAAGACGATCAAATGGCGGCGGTGACGATTAATGAAGCGTTTTACGATGCGAAAAGAACCGAAGAATTCGTCAAACTTTTGCGAAGCAAATTTCCGGGTGTGTCAATTCTTTTCAACGATCCGAAATTAATTGCCAAAGGCTGGACGAAAAAATTCGCCGGACACGACAATCATTTGCACATACGTTTCCCGTAGAAACTCGAAAAAAGTACCGTTGCCGTCCCGGCGGCTGTTCCGGCGTGCGTCTCGCCGCCGATTGATCAAACTTCTAAGAGCGTAACACGGAGTCTGAGACCGAGACGGTCTCAGGACAGCCACCGAGACGGCGGCGGTACTTTTTTTAGGCTAAATCAGGGTTTTTAACGACGGCGATAAACGGCAGATTGCGGTAGCGTCCCGCCGCGTCCAAACCGTAGCCGACGACAAATTTATTCGGAATTTGAAAACCGCAGTAATCAATTTTGAGTTCGGTTTTGATGCGCGGATCGGGTTTATCGAGAAGCGTAGCGATTTTTAGAGAACTTGCACCGCGTGAGCCTAAAATTTCCATCAGACGAAAAAGCGTCAAGCCCGTGTCAACGATGTCTTCGCAGATAATCACGTTTTTGCCGCGGATCGGATTGGTTAAATCCTTCAAAATTTCCACGTCGCCGGTCGAAACCGTGCCGTCCTTGTAGCTCGAAACCGCCATAAAATCTATCTTTAGTCGCAGATCAATGTGGCGTATCAAATCCGCCAAAAAGATGCACGAACCCTTTAGAACGCCGACCATAACCAGGTCTTTTCCGGCATATTCTTTGGTGATTTGCACGCCGAGTTCGGCGACCCGCGCTCTTATTTCTTCGGCAGAATACATTATTTCAAGGTTTGAATTGGTAAATTCGGTAAAATTTTCGGCGGTTTGCGCGGACATCTTTTTTTCTCCTCGGAATTTGATTGAAAATGCTTTTGGAAATACTATTTGAGGAAGCTTTAAACGTCAAACGATTGAAAGTGAAAAAGTGAAAAAGTGAAAAAGTGAAAAAGTGAAAAAGTGAAAAAGTTTGACAGCATCGGAAAGCTTTTTCACATTTAATGCGAATCAGGAGTAGAACGCGCCTGTTAGCCTGTTCCGGCGCGTTTGGTTCTAAAAAACTCGTTAGCTACCGCAGACAAACAGGCTAACAGGCGCGTTTTACGTTTGATTGATAGTCTTTTTTAACCCTTTTGTTAAAGTATTTTCAATTCCTGATTCGCATTTTTAACCTTTTTAGCTTTTCATCCTTAAAATTATGTCAGAAAATAAAGAAACCCGCGAACGTGTCCGCGCTCTGGTCAAACAAGTTTTGGAAAATGTGCCGCTTGCCGAAGAAACGCCGCCGGAAACTTTTCCGAAGCGCGTTGTCGTCAATTCTTTGCAGGATAAAATTGATAAAGAATTTGACCGCGACGAATCGGCAAAGTCTTTAATTACAGAAGATGACCTGCGCGGTTTGGACGCGGGCGCGAAATTGAGAGTTGCAGAAAACGCCAAATTTACGCCGCTTGCCCGCGATATTATCAGCGAAAAAAAGATCGAATTAATCAAAAAGCGAGCGCGGCGCGGTTCGGTGAAAATAAAATCTGTTGCGGTCGGCTGCGATCACGGCGGTTTTGAAACGAAGGAAAAATTAAAGGATTTTCTGATCGAATCCGGCTTGCAAGTTCGCGATTTCGGCACGCATTCGACGGATGCGGTTGATTATCCCGATTTCGCACACGCGGTCGCCAAAGCCGTTTCCGAAAAAAGCGTTGATGTCGGAATCATTATTGACGGCGCGGGAATCGGCAGCGCGATGACGGCAAATAAAGTCCCGAATGTCCGCGCCGCCGCGTGTTATTCGGTCGCGCTCGCCAAAAACTCACGCGAGCATAACGGCGCAAATGTTTTGAGCTTAGGAAGCGGACAAAATTCGTTTGCGGAAATCAAAGAAATCGTCGAAGCGTTTCTGGCGAGCAATCTGACGGAAGAACGCCATAAAAAGCGCGTCGGGAAAATTAAAACAATCGAAAAGCAGTATAAAAGGTGATAAAATCTCTAACAAAGCGAGGTGAAAACTATGGAAAATACGATTGCCGAAACTACTCCGAATGTCGCGCCGCAGATTCTGCCGGATGTTCCGTTTGACAAAATCTCGTATCAAAAATTTTTGGAATGGAACGGCGAAGAGGGCTGGTTTGAATGGATTGACGGCGAGGTTGTGAAAATGAGTAATCCGAGTTTAAGACATCAACAATTATCAAGATTTCTAACATCAATTTTGCAGGCTTGGGTGGAATCTAAAGAAATGGGTGAAGTAATTCCAGCACCGTTTCAGTTAAAAATGGATTTTCGCCCGTCGGGCAGACAGCCGGATATTATGTTTGTTTCCGACGAAAATCTGTTTCGGCTTGAAAAGCAATATGTTGACGGCACGGCGGATTTGATAATCGAAATTGTTTCGCCCGAAAGTCTTGCCAGAGATACGCAGGATAAATTTGAAGAATACGAAAAAGCCGGAGTCAAAGAATATTGGATCATTGATTACCGCACGCGAACGGCGATTTTTTACAATTTGGAAGAAGACGGCAAATATAAACTTCGCTATCCTTCATCAGAAGGCATTTTTGAATGCCGCGTAATCAAAGGTCTTTGGTTTACAGTTGATTGGTTGTGGCAGGAAAATCTGCCGGGTTTGATGGATGTTTTGAAGGAGTGGAAAATCATATAGTCCTTTGTCTTTAGTCCTTTGTCCTTTGCTTTTTTAAAAGGAATGACTTCAAAGGGCAAAGGACAAAGGACAAAGGACAAAGGACAAAGGACAGATGAATTTAACAAACGGAAATTACGAAAAACTTGTCGAGCAGATCACGGATTTGGTTTTGTCGCGGATTGACGATGATTATTGTCCGTCGTTTTGCCGCGCCGATGTCGAGCGAATCGTTGATGCGGGCGCGTCGCGGATCGGAATTGTTTTGGGCGAAACGGCGACGGCGCACGATTGGGCGAGTCTGATAGATCACACGCTTTTAAAGCCGGAAGCGTCGGAATCCGACATCAAAAAACTTTGCAAGGAAGCGGTCGAGTTCGGTTTTGCTTCCGTGTGCGTTAATCCGGTTTGGGTCAAACGCGCGGCGGAATTTTTGAAAGGCTCGAATGTTCCGGTCTGCACGGTGATCGGTTTTCCTTTGGGGGCGACTTTGCCGGACGTGAAGGCGTATGAAACGCGCCGCGCGATTTTTAACGGTGCGCGGGAAGTTGATATGGTCATTAACATCGGCGCGTTAAAATCGGGCGATGATTGCGCCGTCGAAGACGATATTCGCGCCGTCGCGGAAGCGGCGCACGAAAACGGGATTTTGTGCAAAGTAATTATCGAAACCGCGCTGCTGACAGATGAAGAAAAGGTTCGGGCGTGTCTCGCTTCAAAAAACGCGGGCGCGGATTTTGTCAAAACTTCGACCGGATTTGCCAAAGGCGGCGCGACCGTTGAAGATGTCAATCTGATGCGCCGAACGGTCGGGAAATCGCTCGGCGTAAAAGCGTCCGGCGGTGTGAAAGGAATCGAAGACGCGCGAAAAATGTTCGAAGCCGGTGCGACCAGAATCGGCGCATCGGTCGGCGTAAAAATCGCGCAGGAAGCAAGCGGCGTAAAATCGAATATCGTTGCGGGAAGTTATTAAGAATCGACAGGAATATTTTTATTAACTGATGTTACGCAAAAACAATTTTAGCCCGATTCATCGGGCTTTTCCGCGCTTGGCGGAAATTTAGCCGCGTCCAAAAATGAACGCGGTCAGATTGTTGATGAGTTTCAAAAGGGTGTTTTGACGTCCTTTCTGTTTTAACACG
>JBBRVS010000013.1:0-45127 GCA_038246645.1 Pyrinomonadales bacterium | reverse complement strand
TTTAATTTTTTCATTTCGTTCATTTAAGATGTCTTTCGCCCTTTATTGTCTGCAAATAAGACTTTTGGCATTGATTGTGCTCGATTTATCTCAAAACAATTTATTGTGAACGATTTTATTACATACTGATGTTACGCATCTCAGGAATTTCAGCCCGATTGATCGGGCTTTCCGCCAAAGGCGGCGGTTAGCCACGCTATTGATGGCGTGGTCAGCAGTTACAATTTTTCTAAAGGGCGTTTATAACGTCCTATTCTACGGCTTAAACCAAATAAAGCACCAAGCACGTTAAAACGCGCTCTATGATAGTTCCGTTGCGGACCCCGCCATAAATGGACGTGGCTAACAGCCGCGCCGGCGCGGAAAGCCTCGTCAACGAGGCTAAACAATTGAATCTGCGTAACATCAGTTACATATTCAAAATACTTTTGAAAAGCGAAAGCTGTCAAAAGCTTTTTAAAAGGATGTAATTTTATTCGGAGTTATTTATAATCCAATTAAACATATATTTTCGTGCCGGTTGCGTGCTGTTTTTGCTATTTATAGAGAATACATATTTTGTAGTATTCGAGTTTGCCGTTAAAAACAGTATCGAATTTATACGATGATTAAAGGCGAAAAACCAGTTGAATCTTGAAAATAAGGAAAACTTGAATGAAGGATACGGTTTCATCAACACAACCCGAGAATGAGGAAAACAGGTCTTTGGAAACTTCAGATACACCGGCAAACGGTGAACCGAAACCGGCTTTGAGTATGATTGATGCGATTGCTTTGGTCGTCGGAATCGTCATCGGTGCGGGGATTTTCAGTTTTCCGTCGCTTGTTGCCGGAAACAGCACGAGCAGCACGATGTTTTTGTCCGTTTGGGTTCTCGGCGGTCTGGTTTCGCTCGTCGGGGTGCTGTGCTACGCCGAACTTGCCACAGCATTTCCGAGCGCGGGCGGCGATTATACTTTTCTCAAACGCGCCTTCGGCAATAAGCTTGCCTTTCTTTTTGCCTGGGCGCGAATGAGCGTTATCCAAACCGGTGCGGTAGCAATTCTTGCCTTTATTTTCGGTGATTATGCGACGCAGTTTTACAGTCTGGGCGAATTTTCCCCGATGATTTATGCCGCATTGATTATTTCGGTACTGACGATTATCAATATCATCGGTATTCAATTCGGCGCAGGCGTTCAAAAAGTTCTGACGGGATTGGAAGTTTTAGGAATTTTAACAATTATTATTGCCGGATTTTTCTTTGCTCCGGCGCAGGTGGCTGAAACAGCAACCGCCGCAACTTCCGCCGCAGATTCCGGTACTGCCGCGGCAATCGGGATGGCGATGGTTTTTGTTCTGCTGACCTTTGGTGGATGGAATGAAGCCGCTTATATTTCTTCGGAAATGAAAGGCGGAAGCAAAAAGATTGCCAAAGCCTTAATCATCGGCATCATTATTATCACCACACTTTACATTTTGATCAATCTGGCTTATTTAAACGTCCTCGGCTTGAGCGGCGTTGCCGCCTCTACGGCGGTTGCCAGCGATGTGATGCGCCTGACCTTCGGCGAAAGCGCGGCATGGCTGATCGGTCTGATGGTGGCGATTGCCGCGCTGACATCGGCAAATGCAACAATCTTTACGGGAGCGCGAACAAATTACGCGCTCGGCAGAGATTTTCCGGTTTTCGCGCCGCTCGGCAAATGGAATGACCGCGCCGATGCGCCCATTAATGCGTTTATCGTGCAGGGCGTAATCGCTCTGGCACTGGTCGGACTCGGAATGTGGACGCGCGAAGGCATCAGCACGATTGTTGATTATACCGCGCCGATCTTCTGGGTTTTCTTTTTACTGGTCGGAATCTCGCTGTTTGTTTTAAGATGGAAAGAACCTGATGTAAAACGACCTTTCCGCGTCCCGTTGTATCCGCTGACACCACTTGTTTTTTGCCTGACAAGCACGTATCTGCTTTATTCGAGTCTGGCTTATACGGGTTTCGGTGCATTTGTCGGCGTTGGCGTTTTACTGGTCGGAGCGTTACTGCTTGCCGCTCTGCCGTATATCGAAAGTTATATGCAGGCAAATAAAATTAGGAGAGATAAGGATGAAGAAGTTTCAACCATATAAAATTTGGCTGATATTAATTGCAGTTTTCAGTTTCGCTTGCGATAGCGCAACTTCAAATACAAGTCCCGCAAACAATAAGAATGCGGCTAATACAAATGTCAATACCGGGGCAAATTCCGGAGCAAATGCGACGCCGACACAGGCGGCAATGGTGGATGAGGTCGTGCCGCGTGAACTCGATGTGCCGTATGTTCCGACGCACCAATCAATCGTTGACGAAATGCTGAAAATGGCTGAGGTCAAAGGCACGGATGTTTTATATGATTTGGGTTCGGGCGACGGACGTATTCCGATCACCGCCGCGACACGGTTCGGCACGCGCGGCGTGGGAATTGATCTCAATCCCGAACGCGTCAAGGAAGCCAACGAAAATGCGACAAAATCAAAAGTTACCGACAAAGTGAAATTTATCGAAGGCGATATTTTTGAACAGGATTTTAGTGAAGCGACCGTAGTTACGTTGTATTTACTGCCGGACGTTAATCTGAAACTGCGTCCTAAAATTCTTGCTATGAAACCCGGAACGCGCATTGTTTCGCATAATTATGATATGGGCGATTGGAAGCCGGAACAATCGAAAACGATGGATATCAACGGAACGAAGCACTATGTTTATTTTTGGCGTGTTCCCGAAAAGAAGGAATAGCCGATTTTTGATGCGGAGGTGAAATTTCGCGTCCGCCGATTTTCTTATTTGAAGTGAGGTAAAAAAGATGAGAAAAATTAAAAATTTATTCGCAATAGTTTCTTTAATACTGTGTGCGGCAATGTTTGTTGCGGCGCAAGATTCGACATATACACCGCCCAAACTCGATGTGCCGTATGTGCCGACCAATCAAACGGTTGTTGATGCAATGCTGAAAATGGCAAAAGTTACCAAAGGCGATGTCGTTTATGATCTCGGCTGCGGCGACGGACGCATCGTCATTACCGCCGCCAAAGACTACGGCGCAACCGGCACCGGCATTGACATTGATCCCGAACGCATCAAGGAAGCTAATGAAAATGCGAAAAAAGCTAATGTAACGAGCAAAGTAAAATTTATCGAAGGCGATTTATTTAAACAAGATTTCAGCAAAGCGACGGTTATTACGCTGTATTTATTGCCTGAAATTAATCTAAAACTGCGTCCTCAATTGCTCAATCTGAAACCCGGAACACGTATCGTTTCGCACGCTTTTGATATGGACGATTGGCAACCTGACGAAACTATGACGGTTGACGGCGCAACCATTTATTTCTGGACCGTGCCTGAGAAAAAAGCTGAAACGGGAGCTGTTGTTAAATAACTTAGAAGTCTTCGGCGAAATAGTATTTTCTTTTCGCAACCGGAAAAGAAGAAGCTATCTTTAGTTTCCTCTTTATCCGGCAAAGTCAGTTGAATGCGACGATTGAATATCTGAAACAGAAAAAAACGCGACAATTTACCATTTTCGAGTTTTTTCCAAATCCCTCTGAAATTTATAGGAGAAAATTATGAATGACCGATACAATTTAGAACAAGACAACCCTGAACCCATCAAAGAACCGGATAAACCGAACGAGCCGAATGAACCGCCCACGCCGACACCGCCGGATGAACCGACTCCGTATCCCGTAACCGATCCGCTTCCCGAACCGGAACCCATCGAAACACCGCCCGAGCCGATTCCCGAATATCCGCCGGAGGTGATTTTTTAAATCAAAAGTACCGCCGTCCGTCCCGGCGGCTGTCGCGGAGTGCGTCCCGCACTCCGGTTTTCGTCTAATTTCTAGAATATTTAAACACAGATGGCGGCAAGATACCGCCAAGACAGCCGCCGGGACGGACGGCGGTACAATTTTGAAAGGCTTTTTTGTTTGACAACCGTTCGGCTTTTAAGTGAATCTATTTTAATTGCAAAACCCCAAATTTTTTTCGAGGAAATAATTTAAAATTTATGAACTATAAAAAACCTGCGGCTGAGTGGCAAAAATCTCTGACCGCTGTGCTGATCGGTTTAATGCTTTTCGGGCAAACATTTGCTCAGGCGGTCGCGCCCGCACCGGTTTCTGCGCTTTCCGCCACCGAAAAGGAAATTATTGATAAAATTACGGTCGCCTCAATTAAAGACGCGACCGTCGCGCTCTCTTCAAAGGAAATGGAAGGACGCGGCACGATGCAGCCCGGCGGCGATAGAGCGGCAAACTGGATTGCCGACCGCTTCAAAAAACTCGGTCTGAAACCGCTCGGCGATAAAGATTCTTATCTGCAAAAAGTCGAATTTAAGGAAACCGTCGCCGCGCCCGAAACATCATTTCAGATCGGTGAAGAAAAATTGCAGCACGGAACCGATTTCGGAATTCTGCCGATGAATAACGGCAATAAAGACATCAGCGGCGATATGGTTTTTGTCGCTTACGGAATCGTTGCCGATTCGATCAAACGCAATGATCTCAAGGGAATTGACGTGCGCGGAAAGGTCGTCGTAATGCTCGAAGGTCCGCCTGTCAATATCCCGAAAGATGCCTGGAAAGCTCAGGATGCCCAGATGCTTTTTGTCGGCGGACTTATCCGGCAGGGCGCGGCGGCAATCGTCTATATCGGACACGGACGCGAAGACAATCCGCCGGACGAGCTGATCAGCTATTTCAGCCGCCGCCAGATCGCCATGCCTGACGAAGAAGGCTATCCGCCGTTCGTTCCGCCGTTTGTTTATGTCGGCGAAAAAGCGGCGGAAAAACTCTTTGCTAAATCGGACGTAACTCTAAAAGATGCGCTGACACAAGCCGAAAGCAATGATTTCAAGCCCTTCAAACTCAATCAAAAAGCCAAACTGGTTGCCAAATATAAATCCGTGAAAGGCACTTCGAGCAATGTCGCCGGATATATCGAAGGTTCAGACCCGAAATTAAAGGAAGAAGCCGTACTTTTTTCGGCGCACTACGATGCTTACGGCAAAGAAGGCGATAAAATTTATTACGGCGCGGCGGACAATGCGCTCGGAACTGCCGAAATGCTCGCCGTGGCGGAAGCTTATTCAAAAATGAAACCGAAACGCTCGATGATCTTTATTGCTGTAACCGGCGAAGAATACGGGCTTTACGGCTCGAAATACTGGGCGAAAAAACCCACTTGGGACATTAAAAAAGTTGCCGCGAATTTGAATCTGGACGGAGTCGGCACGGAAGTTTACGCGCCCGTTAAAACCATGGTCGGTTACGGCGCGGAGCATTCCAGCCTGGGCGCGATGTTGGAAGAAGTTTCAACTTCTTTAGGTATAAAATTAGTTCCCGATCCGGTGCCGGACGAAAAAATCTTCTATCGTTCGGATCATTATTCATTCGTCGAACGCGGCGTTCCCGCGCTGATGTTGATGGGTGCGCCGGATGATATGCCGGCAGCAATAAAGCGTATGAAGGAATGGGAAAAGGTCAATTATCATCAGCCCGGCGATACTGTGCAGGAAAATTGGGTTTGGGAAGGCGCGGAAACCGTCGCCGAAGTGATGGGCGTTTTAGGCTGGCGGATTTCCGAAATGGAAAAAATGCCCGAATGGCTGGCAACAGGAAAATTTGCCAAACTCGAACGCGGAAACACGAAGGAGCTGCCGGAAGACAAGTAAAGTAATTTCTGTTTTTTAGCCGCAAAAAGGCACAAAATTCGTAAAAGTTTGTTATTTTTATATTTGTGAATTCTGTGCTTTTTTGCGGCTGTTTGGTTTTGAAAAATGTTTCTCACATTCCGACCAGAGTAACGCCGTCCGGCACTTTTCCGGTTGCCATTTTTCCGACGACCTCGGCTTTTTCCAGATCAATTTTCAAAACAAAATCTTCCTGAACCGCCGTAACAAAAGCGAATTTCGAATCCTTTGAAAAGACGATTCCGAGCGGCACGCTTTCGAGTTTTATCCGCCGAACTTCCTTGCGCGTTGCCGCATCCGTGACGACGAGCTCTTTCGTGTCGGGAAGTGTCGAATAAACGTGCGTGCCGTCGGGCGTAAATTTGACGCGGTAGGGACGCGCGCCGAGCTTGATCTTTTCCTTGAATTTTTTGGTTGTCGTATCAACAATATCAATCGCGCCTTCGGCATTTAAGCCGACCCAAATTTCCTTGCCGTCCGGCGAAAGATCAATCGCTTCCGGCTGTTTGCCGACAGAAATATTTGTAATTTGCGACTGCGCGGGCGGAACATTGGCAAATTCGAACATCGTTACCGAATCCGAACCGATATTCGCCGTGTAAAGACGCTTTTGATCCAATGAGCCGACGACCATATGCGAGAGATTTTGTCCTGTTCCCATCATCCAATCAACCTTATTCGTCGCCGGATCAAAACGGGCGATGGCGCGATTCGTTTCCGCCGTAAAATAAATTTTCCCGCCGATCTCGATGATTCCGTGCGGACGTGTCAAAGGCGAGAGATCAACGCGCCGCAGTTCTTTTTTTGTTGCCAGATCAATGACGGACAGCGAACTTCCCGGCGTTTGTGCGTCGCCGTAATTAGCAACAAAAGCGAGTTTGCCGTCCGCCGAAGCAACGACCTCGTGGGGCGACGCGCCGACCGCAACCGTGCCTAAAATCTTTAAATCCGACGGATCGAGAATCGTTAGATTTGAATCGTTTTTATTTAAGACGAGCAGATATTTTTGATTAGTCTGAGCAAAATTTGTGTTTGAAAAAACAAAAAACAGCGCGAAAAATGAATAGAAAAAAAACCGTAAAAATCGCATATAAATTCTCCTTTCAGGTTTGAAATTCGGAAATTGATATGCTTTTTTTACGGAGCGAGCTGAAAAAGGTTTCTAAATAAAAAGTACCGCCGCTCGTCTCGCTGGCTGTCGTGAGTGCGTCTCGCACTCACGTTTTCTTGTGATGACCTTAAAAATTTACCTGTATTTAAAGTTTGAATACGTGGCAGCGAAACGCTGCCACGACAGCCGCCGGGACGGGCGGCGTTACTTTAATCGGTGTGCGAATTTTTGCCGGAATTTACCGACCTTCGGCGCGACGACCGCCGCGCAATACGGCTGATTCGGATTTTTTTCAAAGTAATTCTGATGATAATCTTCCGCCGGATAAAAGTTTGTAAATTCGGTTATTTCCGTAACTACGGGCTTGCCGAAAACGTCTTCTTCGGTCAATTCTTTGACAACTTCTTCCGCCGCCGCTTTTTGTTCGGGCGAATGAAAAAAAACCGCCGAACGGTATGATGAGCCGACATCATTTCCCTGTCTGTTTAAGGTCGTCGGATCGTGCGTTCCGAAAAATATTTCCAGAATTTCCTTATATGAAATCTCGTTCGGATCGAATTTTATTTGCACGACTTCGGCGTGTCCGGTCGTTTCCGAGCAAACTTCCTGATAAGTCGGATTTTCGGTTTGCCCGCCGGCGTAGCCCGACACGACATCCTCAACGCCCGTTACGTTATCAAAAACCGCTTCCGTACACCAAAAGCAACCGCCGCCGAGCGTTGCCGTTTCTAAATTGTTGTTTTCCATAAATTTTAAAATAATCTTTTTGCCCAATATTTATTCCATTTTACTAAAAATCATTCAAATAGTCTCTGATTCAAATTCTAATACGCGACGCGAGCCGGAATATGGCGAAACTTCTTATAAAATAATTGTTCAGAATTATTAGAAAAAATTTGTGAAATGTTTTTTTGGAATAGTCTTATCAAAATGACGGATAAAGTCGTTCATAGATTGTTAAAAAGTATGCCGACTTTAAAGATTGATTTTTTATAGTAAAAGGAGCAAACAAATGAGTAAGATTAAAATGTATGCGTATGCAATGGCTAGTGATACAAAGGTTATAGATATAATTTCGCTGGGCGATTTTCATAACGAAATATCAGGAAAAACAAAGGTTGACCCTGGCATTATAACTAATATCGGTGAAGTTTTTAAGAAAATAAAAAAACCTGCGCCATTTCATTTTATATGGGTGCCGAACAAGAATATTCCAAAAACATTATTTACGGCACTCAAGTCGGACGAATCTTTCTATCTGGATATGAGAATTCAAATACGCGATGGCGACAATCTTAGGAATACTTTCTATTTTAATTTTCACGAGTGCAAATATCAGAAATCTCAGAACGTGAGCGGCGGTGTTAAGGTTTTCGCCAATTATGGCGGCTTTTCTATGTCGGATCCGCAGGGATAAAATTGCGTTCCTAAAATTTCGGGCGATTTATTAAAAATCAAACGATCTCATCGAAACTTCTGATTATTAAATGATTTTCGGTTGCCTCATCAACCGGTGCATTTCCTTCACGCTTGATAAGAATTGTTTGAAAACCCGCCTTTTTTGCCGCGTCTAATTCTTGCGCGAGATCTGATATAAATAGAAAGTTTTCCACAGGTGGAAAACTTTTTTCGCGGGCAATTCGCCGGTAACTTTCAACCTCGCGTTTTCCGCCAACATTCGTGTCGAAATACGCTGAAATAAAAAGAGTTAGATCGCCCTTGTCAGTATATTTAAAAAGCAGTTTCTGCGCCAGAACGCTGCCCGAAGAATAAATGGCGATTGTTTTTCCTTCCGCCTTCCAACGCTCGAAGGCGCGCGGGACATCTTCGTAAATTTCCGATTTCAGTTCGCCCGATTCGTAGCCTTCTTTCCAGATTTTTCCCTGCAGAGATTTAAGCGGTGTTGATTTGCGGTCGGTTTCGATCAAGAATTTCAGATATTCGGCAATTGATTCGGGTGAGTTTTCATCAAAATTTCTGCCGTAAATTTGATTGGTAAAATCCTTTTTATATTCACTTTTAAGCGCGGCGATCTCTTCTTGAATTTCAGCAAAATTTTGCTCGACAAAATCGCTGATTCTATTTTTCGCAAACGGAAAAAGCGTTTTGTGAACAAAATCAAGCGGCGTGGTCGTGCCTTCGATGTCGAGAAGAATTGCTTCGATCATAATAAAATTTAACCGCTAAAGACGCGAAAAACG
This sequence comes from Pyrinomonadales bacterium, assembly GCA_038246645.1. Lineage (GTDB taxonomy): Bacteria > Acidobacteriota > Blastocatellia > Pyrinomonadales > Pyrinomonadaceae > JAHCHG01. The sequence goes on along the minus strand of JBBRVS010000013.1, from coordinate 36,104 downwards.
CTAAAATAAATCAACATAAATTTTTAGCGTTTTTCGCGTATTTAGCGGTTTAGGAATTTGATGCGATATATGAAACGCCGAAATAAAGCGGCTAATATTTTTTGTCCGTTCCGCTTTCGGTATAAAACGGAGTCCAGCCCGCAGGATTTTGAAAAAGGCGAATGGCGCGGACGGTTTTATCATTGCATAAATTAAACCAGTGAAGAGTTCCTTTCGGCACGCGGATCAAATCTCCGGCTTCCATTTCGATTGAAACGACTTCGCCGCCTTCGGGCGCGAGGTGAAAGACTCCGCGTCCTTTTACAATAAAACGAATTTCGTCTTCATCGTGCCAATGCTCGCGTTTAAATTTATCGAGCATTTCGCTTAAATTCGGCGTGGTCGGCACGATATTTATCACATCCGCCGCCGCGTAACCGCCTTTTAATTTCAGCTTTTCGATCTCCGCACTGTAAGCCTGCAATATTTCTTCATCCGAAGCATCGGGCGAAATATCATAACTTGCCTGCCATCTTTCGTAATCAATGCCGATTTTTTCGAGATATTGTTTAATCTCATCAAATTCGCGCAACGTCGTATTTTTATCAGGTATATTTACAATTGCCATAAATTTTAATTTACATTTCCGTAAATTCCATAATTCGGATAATTTGAATATCTCCGGCTCTGCGTAATGCCTTTTACGGTAAACGATTTTTTATTCTGTTTCCACCAGTTTTTCCAGCATTCTTTTGCGTTCTCTTGACATCTTTCCACAACTATTCCGCCGCCGTGATGCCAGATTACATCAGCTACAGTAATATTTGTTAGAGCAAGATTTGCGCTTCGATTTATTTTTTTCGCAAACAGATTTTTATTCAATTCTGACTTTGGAATCATCGCTGTAATTATCGGTTCAACAGCTTTTTCATCTCCGACACCGCCGAGCAAAAAAATCACCTGATCTTTGATATTTTCCTCATTGATGTTTTCAAGCAAAACCTTTTGCGCCGGATTTCCTATTTCAAGAATCTTTTTCATCGGTTCTGTTAAACCGAACTCCCATTGAGTCGGGCTTTCGCCAATAATTTCTGCTCCGAACCAATGATTTTGATAAAGTTGGCTGATTATGGCTTTTATTTGACTGTCTTGATTTTGAGTAATTTTTTCCTGCCCGTAGATTTCAATGTTTGAAAAATAAAGTAAAGCAATAACTCCGGCGAATATTAAAACTAATCTTTGGTATGAAAAAAACATATTTCTCAAATCCTATATTTACTTTAAACTTCTGCCCAAAACCTCAAATAAAAACTCAAAGATTTCGATGTGCCGGCGGGCTTCCGCGATGCTTTTGCCCCACGTATAAAGTCCGTGGCGGCGCAAAAATATGCCGTGAATTTCAGGGTTTTCGCGAATGACGTTTTCGATGACGTGCGCCAGCGCGATGTAATCCTGCGAATTTTCGATGACGGGAACTTTTTCGCGGTGTTTATGAGTTTTCACGCCTGCCAGACCTTTGAGCATTTCGTAGCCTTCGATTTCGATTGCGCCGTCAGCATAAAAAGCATCGGACAAAATCGTTCCCCAAACCGAATGCGTGTGCAGAACCGCGCCGGTTTTCGGTTTGAGGCGATAAATCGTTAAATGCAGCAGAGTTTCGGCGGAAGGCGCACCGAATCCCTGGAGAACGTCGGCATTATCGTCAATTTCCAGAAAGTTCGTTTCGTCGAGATTTCCCTTGTCATTGCCGCTTGAAGTGATGCAGATTTGCAGAGGATTGGCGGAAACCTTTGCGCTGAAATTGCCGCTCGTACCGAAAACCCAGCCGCGACGATAAAATTCGCGTCCCGCATCGGTCAAAATTCTGGCTAAATTTGCAAAACTCATAAAAGATAAAGTCTAGCCGATTATGTCTTTTAGAGGCAAATTATTTTGCAGTAATTTTACCTGAACAATTTACTTTATAAAAAAAAATTTCGGTCACAACGGTTGCTGCGGAATATAAAAATCAATTTTCGCTCAGCCATCTTGAATTTTTCCAGTCTTTTTGCTGTTTTTCTTCAAGAAAAGTCCAGGCGACCAGACGGCTGATCTTATTCCCTTGTCCCATCGGAATTGTTTCTACTTCAAAGGCTCCGGCAAATTTGAGCCCGGCGTAAATGCTTTTAAGATTCGATTGTTTTGAAACCAGCGTCGAAAACCAGAAGCAGGAATTCTTAAACTCCGCGCTTTCGCCGATCATATTTTCGATAAATTTTTCTTCGCCGCCCTCGCACCAGATTTCACGGTTTTGTCCGCCGAAATTTCTGACCGGTTTCATTATTTTTTTATTATTCAAGTTCGACAATTTTTTGAGCGTTCGCTGCCGTGCTTCATCCGGCGAAGCATAAAACGGCGGATTGCAGATCGAAAGATCAAAAAGTTCGCCTGTTTGAATAATCCCGCGAAAAATATAGTTCGCACTTTTTTGCAGACGGCATTCGGCGACGGTTTGTAAAAGCGCATCGCTTTCAATAATTTTATTGGCAGATGCAATCGAGACCGGATCAATGTCCGAGCCGACAAAAGACCAGCCGTATTCTTTATTTCCGATAATCGGATAAACGCAATTTGCACCGATTCCGATGTCGAGACATCTTATCTGCTTTCCGGTCGGAACGCGTCCGTCGTTTTTTGCCGCCAGAAGATCGGCGATGTAATGAATATAATCGGCTCTGCCGGGAATCGGCGGACATAAATAATTATCGGGAATTTCCCAAAAATCAATACCGTAGAAATGTTTCAGCAACGCTTTGTTGAGAATTTTGACGGCGTTCGGATCGGCAAAATCAATGGATTCTTCGCCGTAGATATTCGGCGCGGCAAAATCAGCGAGTTCCGGGCAAACATTAATCAATTCCGTGAAATCATACCGCCCGTGATGCTTGTTGCGCGGGTGCAATTTTGCTTTTACCGGCAGATATTGTTTCTTTTTTTGACGCATTATTTACGAGATCACGATTGATTTTTCAATTCATCCGGGCTTTGAACCAAAGCAATTCAAATCCTTTTGACTCTTTTAGATTAATTGTAAAGCTCGATCATTGCAAAATTTTTGAAATCGTTCCAAATTCCCGGTCAAAATTCTCACCGACATCTTTAGGATCTTTTTTGACCGGAATATCGGGAACAATACTTTCGTCTTTTTCCGGTGTCAGCGGAGCTAAAAAGAAAACAGGAATATCAATCTCGACCTTTGAATTCGGCAATCTCAAAAAGAAATAGTTTCCGCCGTTGATTCCCTGTTGATTCCCGCCGGTGGCTTGTCCGAAGATTGCTGCGAGTTTGTTTTTCCGGACGTAATTCAAAAATTGAAACGTCGCCGAGGCGTTGCTTGAATCGGCAATTATAAAAGTTTTGCCGGGAAAATTATTGGCAAAAGGTTTGATCTGCGGATGATTTGTCGTGTTTTCATCCGGCAAAATTTCGTAATAATCTCCTTCGGCTTTTTTATAACTTGCTTGCGGAAGACCGTTTTCAATCGCAAATTTCAACTCGTCGCTGTAGGTGTCGAGATATTTCGCCAGATCTTTTTGCGGTGCGACGCTGCGTATATATCTTTTGCCTTTAATATATTCGGGCAAATCTTTTTTCGCCAAATATCTTGCCAGTTCAAACCCGACATCCGTGTCGCCGCCGCCGTTTCCGCGCAGATCAATTACCAGATTTCTGATGTTTTTCGCCCGCAGTTCGGCAAAGGAGTTTGCCAGAAACTCTTTGAATTTAACCGTTTTAAGCCGCCACGTTATCGAATTGTCAATTTTCAAATAACCCGTTGAATTTTCTCGAATTTCAAATTTCCATCCGTCATCGTAAGTCGGCGAAGGTCCGTATTTTTTGGTCATTTCCGCCGTGCGTTCGGCTTTTGTAATTGCCGGAACTTGAAACTTAACGGCTTTTTTTGTTTGAAAATCTATTGCTTCGATCTTAAATTCTTGATCTTCCAACGGAAAGAAAAGTGGAAAAAACCAATCAAAAAGCGCATATCTTTCCGCTTCAAAGCGTGTTAATGCGATTGACTGAAGCCGATGATCAAGCGTATTTTTACCATCGCCTTTCGTTACTGTCAGAAGTTTTTCGATAATCGTTTGTGCCGCCACGCCGTTGATCTTTTTTATCTCGCTGCCTTTTGTCAGGTCGCGGTTCGAAGCGTTTTCCGTCACAATTATTTTCCCGTCAATTATTTGAAAATAAAACGGCAGATAATTTTTACCGTTAAAAAGTCTTTCGCGAACGAGGCTGTCTTGATTGTACGGATTGGCAAAAGTGTGTCCGCAATAGATTTGATTTGTCAGTTGCGAGATCAGTTTGAAAAATTCACCTTCGGACATTGGTTGTTTTAGTTTTGCTTCGTATTCGACAAACAATTTTTCCAAACTTTCTTTTGTTTGATACCGGTAAATGCCCGGATGAATCGCCTTTAAGGTTCTTTTGAAAATATCGAAATCTTCTTTTAATTGCAGTGGTGAAAATGTTTTCTTTGCTAAGATATTTTCATTCGTTCGGTTGAAGGTCATCTGATTGCGAAATTGCCAGGGCGTGCGGGTTTCTTTCAAAAATTCCAGCGAATCTTTAGTAAAAGTTATCGTTTCGCGGATCGGTTCAACTTTTTCTCCGTCTTGTCCGCTTCCGAGAAGAACGATCTTTCCATCTTCAAACGAATCTATCTTGTATTGAAAATCGCCCGCTGAATAAGTTTTTGCTCCGGGATCGATTTTATATGTTTCTTTGTCTTTAATAATTCTGCCGAAGTCATCATAAACGGTTAGAATCTCGGCAGAATTTCCATTGTTCGACGGCGTGACGGTCAAATAAGTTTTTAGTTTAACGCGCTTATTTTCCGAATAATCGAGATATTCGAGCGTTCCTTCCCAATTGCCCGCGATCTTTTGAAAAAATGTCTGACTTTTCGCCGGAATCGCTAAAATTAAAATGCTTAAAAACATCGTAATAACTGTATATTTCATTTTACCTCTTTCTTTTTGTAAATAAAACCAGATACATACGCCGGACGCGTAGGCGATATTGAACGGGAAAAAAGTCAGCCACTGATTTAGATCATAAACATTTGCAAAGCCGATGAAGGGCGTTATCAAACTCGAACAAATTACCAGAAGTAAAACCGCCAACCAAAAATCAGCCTTTTTGCCGGATTTAAAGCGGCGAAAAAGCAGAAGTCCGGCAAAGATCACGCCCTGCAAAATGCAGATAAAAACGATAAGACTCCGCGAATTGAAAAAATCAATCTCCATTTTAGAATTCAAGCCAAGTTTTGTTTCGGCGGTGTTAGTTGATTAATTTGAATATTTTCATTCAGCCAGCATTTCGGCAACTTCGCGTCCTGTTTTCATCGCGGCATTAAGCGAAGGATACGCCGTGTAATCTCCGCAGCGATAGATGAAATCACTTATTTTCAGGTTGTTTTCACTTGCCGAATCTTGAAAAAACTGCGGCAGGGCTTCGGGAATTCGATAAGTTCTCAAGTGTCGCCAATCGTTTTCAGTTCCAAACCACTTGACTAATTCAGCTTGCACATTTCTCTCTGAAAATTCTTTAGTTCCAACAATATTAACCGAAATCAGAGTTTTTCCGGCGGGTGCATAATTCGCCGCAACGCCGGAAATCGGCAAAATATGGTCAATCAATTCATTTTCGTTTGAATTGATTATCAAATAAGGTTCGCCGCTTAATTTTAACGATTTATCACTCTCGAAATACAGACAAGTTGTTCCATTAAATTCAACTTTCGATTCTTCTCCAAGCAATTTGGCGGCTGTGTTGGCATCAGTCGCAATCACTATTTTTTCGGCTTCGACAGTTTCGCCATTTTCAAGATAAACGGTTTTGCCGGCAATTTTTTTAACCGGCGTATTGAGCCGAAGTTGATTCGGCGAAAGTTGCGAAGCGATTTGTTCGGGAATCGCCTGCATTCCGTTTTCGGGAACGACGACATCGCCTTTGGCAAACATACTGTATAAAAATTTGAAAAAGCTCGAATTTGTTTTGAGTTCTTTTTCGAGAAAAACACCCCGGAAAAATGGAACGAAAAACCGATTGATGATCGTGTCGGAATAACCGTAATATTTCAAAAATGACATAGTTTCTTCGTCCGGGCTTTGATTTGATGAGTTTGGCTCGGCGGCATTTCGCGTTTCTAAATTGAGCTGCAGAATCTTGATTTTATCGAACAAACTGCCCGCCGGAGAAAACAAGGCTTCCGGTGCCGTCAAAATATTTTTGAGCGGATTCGGCATTACAAAAAAGTCGCTGCCGCTTCTGATTCTTGCTCCCGACGGTAAAAGTCTAAATCGTAAATCATTATAATTCAACAGTTTTTCGGCTTCCGGATAAGAGGTTAAAAACACCTGAAAACCTCTGTCCAGCTTAAATCCTTTGACTATATCCGTTCGCACACGCCCGCCGACCGCCTCCGACGCTTCTAAAATCAGAACTTCGATGCCTTTATCCTTTAAATATTTTGCACAGGTCAAACCCGCAATTCCGGCTCCGATTATTGTTATCATAGTTAAAATCTTGAATTAATTTTTACCGACACTTGCCAGATAAAAATTTTCCGATAGTTCAAATAAATTCGTAGCATTGGTATTACTCATCACGATAATCGTTTTTTTATTTTTGGTCGTGTGAATCCAATTGGCAGTTGAACCGAGAATTCCGCCGGGGCGATAGTAGAATTTTTCGGTAAAATTTCCAAAGCCGTCCGAACCCCAAAAACCATATGCGACATTGCCCAGATCGGGATGAATTTTCAGTATCAATTCGGTAGTTTTGGGTTGTAAAAGTTTTGAATTGAAAATTGCCCTATCAAATTTTAATAAATCTTCGACCGTTGAATACATCGCTCCCGACGCAAAATAATTTTCGATTAAATACGGTTCATCAACTTCAAATTCCTCACTCGTTTCATTTTGTGTATAGCTTTTGACCAAACCTACCACAGGTTTTTTAGAATTTGCCATTCCCGAGTTTTTCATCTTGAGCGGTGATAAAATGTCATCCTGCAAGGCTTTAGCAAATGTTTTACCCGTTACTTTTTCAATAATTTTGCCTAAAACAATGTATTCGGTATTGGCATAAACGCTTTTTGAACCTGCTTCAAATTCCAAGTTTCCCGAACAATATTTGGCAATATATTCATCCAAACTGAGCGGTGATTTATAAGAAAGCATTCCTGTTTTTTCGCCTTCGTTGGAAATACCTGATGAATAAGTTAAAAGCTGGTGAATAGTGACCTTATCTTTGCCGATTCCCTGATATTCGGGAAAATATTTGCCAATTGTGGCATTGAGGTCGAGTTTTCCCAGTTCGTAAAGTTTTAGCGTCAAAACGGCGGTAAAAGTTTTGGTGATCGAAGCAATCTTAAATTTTGATTGCGGCGTGATCTTGCTGCCGGATTGTCTGTCAGCTAAACCGACTCCGCCGATAAAGTCAAGTTTCCCATCAGTTGCGATGATAATTGTGCCGTTGAAATTTTTGTCTTTTTTATAAGATTCAAGGATTTTTTCAAATTCGGCAGTGTTGCCGAAGGAATTGACAACGAAAGCTAATATAAATAAAAAAGCTGACAGTTTTTTCATAATTTCCTCGCAAAAGTTTATTTGCTTAAACTGATTTTTGATAGTGCTAAAAATGTAATGCTGATAAATTTTATATGAATTGCCGATGACGGAATTTGTCAAACAGACTGTTAGTCTGTTTGAACAGGCTAACAGCCTGTTCAACGTTTTATGACATCCATTTTTCACACAAAAATTAGTTGATGACAATTCTTATAAAGCATGACATTTTTAGCACTACCTGATTTTTCTCTTATTTGCACGGCATTTATCGCTGCAAAATTTTACTTCGGTCCAAACTTTTTCCCATTTTTTTCGCCACACGAACGGCTTTTCGCACGTTTGGCAAATTTTGGTCGGCAAATTTTGTTTTTTGACGTTTTTCATTATCCAAAATCCGGCAGATTATCCGGTTTTGCATACGGAAAAGTTTCAAGTTTTCTTACTTGATGATAAGTATCGAGTCCTGAAATACAAATGTCTTCAACTATATTCAAATCAACATTTCCGGTTTCCGGTAAAGAGTTTTCAGGTAAAATAAGATGCTCGATTTCGCCGATTATCAAAATCGTGTCGTTTAACCGGATCGGTATTTCTTCGGCAAATTTCAGTCCGATTTTGATTTTGCTTTCCCGAACAAAAGGCGCGGCAAAATGTTCGAGATATTCTTCGGTCAATTTACAAACTGTAAATTCTGAAACTTCGCGGTCAAATTTCGCTGACGTATAATGCGCTTTTTCAACAAAAGATTCGTGAACGTGATTGATCGTATAAACGCCTGTTTCTATAATGTTTTCGTAAGTATGCCGCTCGACCCCACCCGCCGGACGCATAATGAATCCGAGCAGCGGCGGATTTGCGCCGATATGCACGACCGAACTGAAAATCGCCAGATTCGTCCGTTTCGCGGCAGAAATCGTCCCGATCAGATTCGCCGGTTTATAACCGATGACCGAATTTATCAAATTCGCTCTTTTTCGCTGAGTGAGTTCATTTATATCGGTTTTTGTAAAATGTTTCATAAACAATTAAGCCGTTACGAAAAAGTTTTAAGATCCGACTTTTTACTGGTAAATGATGAAGGATGAATGGTTTCTTCTCTTCAAATGAAAAATTCTAAAAGGTTTCTTTAACTATCGAAATTGAAACTCTCTAAGATTTTTCTTCTATTATCCATTATTCATTCTCCATTTTGCATTGGTGCTTATTTTCGCGCTTTTAACAGTTTTTCGCATTTTCTCCAATAGCCGAAAAATGACGGATAATAGCCCTTGATTTCGGGAAACATCCATTCCCGCGCCTCTTCAGTTCCTTTGTAATGCGCGCTCGTCGGATGTTCTTTGAAATAAATGTCGGACAAATTATACTCACTAACCAATTCGCCGAATTCGCCCGAATAGATTTGAATTTCTGTAATATTTTTTGCCAGATTCAAAATAAAATCTATCGTTTCGGGCGAAACCGGATATTTTTCAAAATGCGTTGGCTCGAGCAGTAAAATGCGGTTGGCTTTGATGTCGGATTTCCAGAAAGGATCGAGATTATAGAAATTATATACAAGCGTCGGCAGAGACTCATCAATTTCAACCGCGGTCTTTGGCGGCAAATCCGTTTTTAGAATGGGATTTTCGGTTTCCTTTAAGACTTCGGGAATCGGCAGTTCGGGCAAGTCTTCGTACGCAATGTCGAGAAAAGTATCCTTCTGATCTGTCGCGCAGTATTTATTGACGTTTTCCTGATTGGCGTAGTATTTTTTCGTGCTGAACGTGCCGGCAGTCCATTGCCAGCTGAGCGCGTTGCTCGCCCAATCGGCATCCAGAAGATAAAAATACATCCATTGCGCCGGAACGCGCCAATGACTTTTTCCGATATTACAGGCAATCGAAGCGATATACATTCGCACGTGATTGTGGACGTAACCCGTTCCATATAAATCTTTTACGCCTTGATCAACGGCTTCGATTCCGGTTGCGGCATTGATTAAAGCCTGCGGCATCAGCGAATTTTCAACTTCTTCCTGCGGTTGTTTTAAATCATCGTCAATCTCACTGCCTGCCGCCAGCCAGACGTTTTGAAAATACTCGCGCCACGCCAGTTCCTGGGCGAATCTTTCATATTGATAAAATTTGAAACCGCGCCGCAAAACCCCATCCAGAATGTATTTCGGCGAAATCACGCCGCGGCTGATATACGGCGAAAGGCGCGAAACCGCGCCGCCGAGAAAGTTTCTGGTTTTTCCGTATTCGACCGGATCGATTTCTTCGACGCGGCTTAAAACCTCTTCAATTTTTGTAGTGAACATATATGAAGAGAATACAGAGTTTAATTTTTATTTGCACGAAACCTTTTAATTTATAAGAATATGATCCTGATTGATAATATCGGCATTTTTCGGAGGCTGCGTATGATAATCAAAAGTAAAAATGCGATTGCGCCCCAGTTCTTTAGCTTGGTACATCGCTTTGTCGGCGGCGTTGATTAAATCGGCTTCGTTGGTATTAAAGGCTGCCAAAACGGTTGCCACGCCGAGGCTGACCGTTAAATGATTGGATGTGTAAGATGTGCTGTGCAAGATTTCCAGCTTTCGGATATTTTCCAGTGATTGTTCCGCGATATTAAAAGCCCCTTCCGCATCAGTTCCGCCTAAAATAAGGGCAAATTCTTCGCCGCCGAATCGGGCGACCAGGTCGGTCGGGCGATTTATCGTTTCCGTCAAAGCGGCGGCAACTCTTCTCAGGCATTCGTCGCCGGATTGATGCCCGTAGGTGTCATTAAAAAGCTTAAAATGGTCAATATCCAGGAGAATTATGGAAATCTCGCTCTTAGCGCGAACGGCGCGATTCCATTCATTCGATAAAAATTCTTCAAAACAGCGGCGGTTGGCAATTTGCGTCAAAGCGTCGTGATTTGCCAGATGCAGCAGATTTTCATTGGCTTTTTTGAGTTCGCGCGTTTTTTCGGTAACCAGCCGCGTCAAAAGCCTTTCACGCGATCTCAGTTGTTGAACGCTGATCATCCAGATTACGAAAAACAATAATACCGCGCCGAGGACGCATATCAGATAGAATGATTTCGTTTGGTAAAAAAACGGTTTGAGTTCTAATTCGATATTTGCGCCGGTTTCATTCCAAACCGCATTACTGTTTGCCGCTTTGACCAAAAACTTGTAATGTCCGGGCGGAAGATACGAATAATAAGCGGTGCGCTTCGTTCCGGCATCAATCCAATCCGGATCGTGTCCTTCGAGTTTATATTTGAATTTTATTTGTCCGGATTTGATTAAACTCAATCCCGTATAACTGATCTCGATATTTTTTTGTCCCGGTTCGATGGTTATTCCGCCCCGAAAATCAATCTGTTTGCGTTCGACCGTCACCGATTCGATCACGACCGAAGGCGGCAGAGAATTTTCGCTTTCTAATTCGGAATCAATCACGATCACGCCGTCCTGCGTCGGAAACCAGAATTTCCCGTCTTTATCCTGAATGCTGGCGGGCTGTCTGCCGCCGTTGCATTCACTATTGAGCATTCCGTCTTCTTTGCCGTATCCGACGCTGTTTATTTTCTCGATTTTTCCTTCGGCAAAATCGTTTAAGTCCTGCCGTTTAACCCGATAAATCCCGCGATTCGAGCTGATCCAGAAATATCCCGATCTGTCTTCCTGAATGGCAAAAACTCCGTTGTTAAATAAACCGTCTTCCGTTTTGAAATTTACAAAACTTCCGTTTTTGAAACGGCTCAAACCCTCATCATATGTTCCGATCCAGAGCGTTCCCTGAGCGTCCTCGTAAATCGAACGGACATAATTTCCCGTTAATCCTTCGTTTTTTGTGTGATTGATGAATTTACCGTCTTTAAATTCCGACAAACCGCCCATTCCGCCGAACCACAGCCGTCCGCGCGAATCTTCGTGAATTACGGTCATAAAGTCGTGCGGCAAACCGTCTTTAATCGTATAGGCGGTCTTTAATTGATAATCCTGAAAAAGCAAGATTCCTTTATCGCTCGTTACCCAAACCTTTCCGTTTTTATCTTCCAGAATTGCCGAAACGTGATGCGCTTCGCTCTGTTTCAGCATTTCGGTCTTGCCGTTGTCGGCAACAAAAACACCGCCCGCAACACCGATCCACATTTTTCCGTGCCTATCTTCCATCAGCGATTGCACCGAAACCTCGCCGTTTCTCCAGATGGTGTGCTTCGGAACATCCTGACGGGAAGGCTGAAGCAATACGCGTTCGAATTTTCCGTCGCGGTAAAGATTGAGTCCCTTGATCGTCCCGACCCAGATATTGTCTTTGCTGTCGCGGTAAATCGGATAAGCTTCCGTATTGTCCAGCCCGTCCTTGACAGAGTAGGCATTGATTATTTTCTTTTTTAATCTGTTCAGCCCCTTATTTGTTGCCAGCCAGATCGTTTCCTCGCGGTCTTTGAAAACATCGAAAACACTCGTATCGGAAAGCCCCGATTCCGTTCCGAAAATTGAAAAGCGTTCGTCTCGATAGCGGACGAGTCCCGCGCCCGGAGCTAATCTGCCGCCGTTGGCAAACCAGACGCTGCCGTCGGATTCTTCCCAAAATGAATGAAAATCGGCATTTACCGGAAAACCTTCCTTTTCGGCGAACTTTTTGATCTTTCCGTTTTCCAACAGAAATAAATTAACTCCGCCGATCCAAAGGCTGCCTTTACTGTCTTCAAAAACTTCCTGTATAAATTTAAAACCTTTTATTTGATAGGAATGAACTATCCGATTTCCGTTCCGGTTTTCGATTATTTCAGTCGGCGAAACCGTCCAGCGCGTGCCGGATTTTCCGCGATATTCGATTGTATTGCGGTCTTTATTTCGTTTCTCGCTGAGAACAAACTGATTATTTTCCAGATAATACCAGCTTTCCGTTTCGCGGTCGTCATTTTCCGCCAAAAAACGTATTTTGCCTTCGCTGTCGGGTTTGATCTTTTTAATATACTGACCGGGGGTTTGTTCGGAAGTAAACGAAGAAAAAGATCCCTTGCGGTAAACGGTTAAAACGCCGCCTTCCATCGTCGCGGCAAAAACAGTTCCGTCCGTATCGGAATAAATCTCGGTAAAGCGGTTATTGATAATGCCTTTCGTGTTGCTTTTATTGAAGGTTGTAAAACGTACGCCGTCGAATCTGACCAAACCGTCAAAGGTCGTAAACCACAGATAACCGTCCGGCGTTTGCGTAATCCGACGGATACCGTTCTGCGGCAGACCGGTATCCGTCGTCCAGGTATCAAAACGATACTGACCGAATAAAGTCAGGCAACTGAATAAAGCAAAATATAAATAAAAAAACAGTACCGATGCTAGTTTTTTTTTATTGAGAATCATTGAAGAAGATCAAGCGAAGAAAAGTTCTTAAAACAGAAAAAACCGACAGTCCAACTACATTAAACACTTGAATTAAATAATAGTCAACATTTTTTTGGTTGATTATTATTCCGAATAAAATGCTAAGGTATTTGTGCTTTAACAAAGAGCGGTGGCAGAGCCGACCTTCCAGACCTGAAATCTGCTTTAACTTGATTTGTAAAACTCCATCTTCATTGCAAGATAAAGTTTGTCAAGACAAGTTAAAAATAATAACAGGTTGGGAAGGTCGGCTCTGCCACCGCTCTTTTAGCTGCAAACTTTGTCTGTAACTTTTTACCGAAACATTACTTTTCATCGCCGAAAAGCAATGCCTTTTACGGTTTTTGATAATTCGGAAATGCGCCGTTTGCCGGTTTTTTCTGCGGATTGCGGTTTAGCTCGGCAAGTGTTACTTCAACCGCTTTTTCCAGCTGAACATCGCGCCCGGCACGCCACATTTGCGGATCGAGATCAACTTCGAGATCGGGCGCAACTCCTTTGTTTTCAATATCGAGTTCGCCTTTTTCATTTCTGAAGGCGACACGCGGCGCGGTTACTTGTCCGCCGTCAATCAAAACCGGATAAGTGTAAATTCCGACAAGTCCGCCCCAGGTGCGTTTGCCGACGAGACTTCCAATATTGGCTTTTTTAAATAACCACGGCATCAGATCGCCGCCCGAACCGGCATATTCATTGATAATCATCGTTTTCGGTCCGTAGATCGAACTGACCGGCGTGGTAAAATCTTCGCCTTCGCGCGTTGACCAATAATTCATCAAAGGTCGGCGCATATAATCAATGATATAATCCGCCGCGCTGCCGCCGCCGTTAAAGCGTTCGTCAATGACCGCGCCCTGTTTATCAATCTGCGCGAAATAATAGCGGTTAAAATTCGTATAACCCGCGCCGCCCGTGTTCGGCAGATAAACGTAGGCGAGCCGTCCGCCGCTGAGTTCGGAAACTTTCCGGCGGTTTCCTTCGATCCACGCCAGATTTCGCAATCCGCCTTCGTTCCCAACCGGAACGACCGTAATTTCCCGCGCATCTTTGCCGTCGGGGCTGGCGCTGACTTTTATTAAAATTTGTTTTCCGGCGGTTTGCTGAAAAAACGAATGAATATTGTCGTTTGCTCTAACTTCGCGACCATTGACGGCGATTAAGTATTCACCTTCTTTGACATTTACGCCCGGCTGCGTCAGCGGCGCAAAAAGTCCCGGATTCCAGTTTTCGCCGTTATATATTTTGCCGAAACGATAGCGACCGTTTTCGATTCGGTAATCCGCGCCGAGCAAGCCGCCCGTGTAGCGCGTCGGCTGCGGGAGATCTCCGCCGCCGGCATTGTGATGCCCGACCGTCATATTTCCGAGCATTTCCTGAAAAAGATAATTCAGATCACCGCGTGTCGCAATTCCTTCAAGAAACGGGCGATAACGCTCTTCCGCCGCTTTCAGATTTAAGCCGTGAAAGCCCGGATCATAGAAAAAATCACGCTGAACGCGCCACGCTTCCTTATACATCTGCTGCCATTCAGCCCGCGGATCAACCGCGACTTCCATCTCGGCGACGCGCAGAACGCCTTCGCCGGGTTTCATCGGCATAAAGGTCGAAGCGATTGTAAAACGTCCGGGAAATTGTCCGAAAAGCATTTTTTCACCGTTCGCGGAAACGTCAAACACCGTTACGCCGTCCAAAACTTTTTCCGCTTTTCGTTTATCCAGATCGAAACGATGAACCGCCGCACCGAAATTCGGAGTCGCCGCCGTGCCGGATGTCGGAACATTTTCGGCAAGGAAAAATGATCCCGCTCTGCCCGGAACAAGTCCCTGATAATCTCGCGCCGGAACCGGAAGCGCGACAATTCTTTGACCGATTTGTTCAAAATCAATCGTAACTTTGACGGGTTCGGGCTTGCCGGGCGGAACTTTCGGTTTTTCGGCAGTTGCGTCCGCAATTTTTTCTTCATCGCTTTCCGGGACGAGCGGCGAAGGCTCGGTTTTACTTAAAACAACCGCATAAACGCTGCGCGTCGTTTGAAACGGAAAACTCGACATATCGAGCCAGCCGGTCGTCGGACCGTTGTCAGTGCTGGCGGTAAAATAGATATATTTTCCGTTTCGGTCAAAAGCCGCGTAACGCGCGTCCGACAAACCATCGGTAATTTGTGTCGTTTTTCCGCTTTCAATCGAAAACGTATGAACAGCGCACAGGCGATTTTTTAATTGTTTGGTATAAACGATCCAATTGCTGTCCGGCGACCAGTTCGGGTCAAGAACCGGAAACGGATTTTCAAAGGTATTCGTATCAACTTTGACCGGAGTTTTTTTCTCCAAATCAAGATACCAGATATGCAGACGCTTATCCGTGAACAGAATCTTTTTACTGTCGGGCGAGAATTTCGGCGAATAAAAGTACGACGAAGGATTGCCCAGAGAGATTTTTCTGACTTCGCCCATTCCCGTCTGATCGCGCAGATGCAGGGCATATTCGCCCGATTCGTCCGAAAAATACGCGATCCATCTGCCGTCGGGCGACCACGCCGGATCGCGTTCGGCAACGCCCGAAGTATTCGTTAAATTTCGCGCATTTCCTTTTTCGACCGGAACGCTGATGATCTCACCGCGGGCTTCAAAAACGGCGCGTGCGCCGGTCGGCGAAATGGCAACATTCGCAACACTCTGGGCGACGCGTTCATACCGCGGGCGAACCTGCGGAAAATCACCGCTGACGCTGATATTTACTTTACTTGCTTTGCGCGAGCTTGGATTATAAACATTGATCGAACCGAATTGTTCATAGACAATGCCGTCCGGTGCTTCCGAAATGGTTTTCAGATCGAATCCCGAATTAGCGACTTCTTCCGAAACCTTTTTCGTTTTTGTGTCAAAAGAATAAAGCGTGACGTTTTTCCCGTTGCGGTCGGAGAGAAAATAAATTTTATCGCCCATCCAGATCGGCGTAAAATCATTGGAATTCTGACGCGGAATTTCTTCGACGCTCGAATCGTTCAGATTTCCGATCCAAATTTTCGTCGTGCGCCCGCCGCGGTATTTTTTCCATTGGGCAAAAGCCGGAGCCAGCGGCATATACGCCAGCCGCGAACCGTCGGGCGAAAATGACGCGCCGCCGCCAGCCATCGGAAACGGGAGTTCGCGCGGCAGACCTTCACCGCTCGCGTTCATTGCATACATTTTCGGAACGGGCATTCCGGTTGCTCTTGTTGAGAGAAAAACGATTGAATTGTTATCCGGTGTCCAGCCGATAACCGCGTCATTTCCGGGATGATACGTAATCCGCCGCGGTTCGCCGCCCGTCGCGGGAATAATGTATGCATCAACATTTCCGTCATATTCGCCCGTAAAAGCAATAAAGTTTCCGTCCGGCGAAAACTTCGGGTTTCCTTCGTTTCCCGAATTGCTCGTCAGCCGTTCGGCAACGCCGCCCTCACGCGAAACTTTCCATAAATCGCCCGCGAAAACAAAAACGATGTGAGTTTTGTTCATCGTCGGCTGGCGAAAAAGCATCGGTTTATCGCTCGTTTGTGCGTAATTAACGACAGATGCGATAATTATTATCAACAAAATCAAAGTTATTTTTTTCATCAGTTTTCCTGTTCCGATTACTTTTAAGAAGTTGTGTTCAAACTAGAATTTTGAAGAAAAATTTAACAAATCTTTCAACTGTCAATTATCAACTTTCAACTAATTTGCAAGAAAACAACTCTTTATTTACTGAAAAATAGTGAATAGTTGATAGTGAACAGTTAATAGTTTACGTCTGACTTTTAATCATTAATTCAATTTGAAAACGGCTTCTAAAAATCCAAAATCCAAAATCCGCAATCTAAAATCCAAGATCGCTACTGTCTGCCCAGTCCCGTTCCTTTATGATAATTCGGATAATCCGGGCGTTTGTATTCCTTCGGCGGATTTTTCTTGAGTTCTTCCAAAAGCCATTCGACGGCTTTTTCGAGCTGCGCGTCGCGTCCCTGCCGCCACATCGCCGGATCGTACTCGACCTCGATATCGGGCGCAACGCCGGCGTTTTCCACTTCCCATTCGCCGTCAAGCCCGTAAACCGCACCGTTCGGCGCAGTTACGCCGCCGCCGTCCATCAGCGCGGGCGGTCCCGAAGCTCTCACCAAGCCGCCCCAGGTTCTTTTTCCAACCAACACGCCGACTTCCAGTTTTTTGAAAAACCACGGCATCGCATCGCCGCCCGAACCGGCAAGTTCATTAATCAGCATCGCTTTCGGACCATAGATCGCGCCCGCCGGAACATTCCAGTCCTTGCCGTCGCGAAAGGCGATTCGCGCAAGTTGGGAGCGTTTTAGATATTCGACGACATAATCCGCCAGTAAACCGCCGCCGTTGAAGCGTTCGTCAATGACCGCGCCGTGTTTATTGGTTTGCGCGAAGAAATAGCGGTTAAAACTCGTATAACCGCCGCCGCCCGTGTTCGGAATATAAACGTAGCCGAGCCGTCCGCCACTCAACCGGTCAACCGTTCGGCGGTTGTCTTCGATCCAGGCTAAGTTTCGCAAACCGTTTTCAGACGGAATCGGCACGACCGTGATCTCACGCGCATTTTTGCCGTCGGCGTTTGAACCGACTTTGATAACGATCTGTTTTCCGGCAGTACTTTGGAAAAAGCTGTAAACATTATCGGCAGCGGTAATTTCGCGACCACCCACGGAAATTAAATATTCGCCTGCCCGGACGTTTACGCCCGGCGCGGTCAGCGGTGCGCGAAGCTGCGGATTCCAGTTTTCGCCGTTATAAACGCGGGCAAAACGATAGCGGTTGTTTTCGATTCTGTAATCCGCGCCGAGCAAGCCGACCGAAACAGAATCCGGTCGCGGCTGTTCGCCGCCGCGGATGAACATATGTCCGACCGAGATTTGATTGAGCATTTCGCGGAACAGATAATTCAGATCGTCGCGGTGAACGACGGCTTCCAAATACGGCGCGTATAATTTTTTCGCTTTTTCGATGTCTAATCCGTGCAGATTCGGGTCGTAAAAGAAATCACGCTGACCGCGCCAGACTTCATTAAACATCTGTTTCCACTCACTGCGCGGATCAACATAAACTTCCATTTCCGCCGTTTTGACGATGCCTTCGCCGGGACGCGCCGGAATGGTCGTCGAAACGAGATTCCAAGCGGGACCTTGCAGAAAAAGCATTTTTTCGCCGTTTTCCGAAATTCGGAAAACATTGATGCCCGCTTTTACTTCATCGAGTTTTCGTTTTTCCAGATCGAATTTGTGCAGAGTCATACCGAATGCGCCCGGAGTTTGAACTTGCGGAATCTCTGTAATATAAATATTTCCGGGTTTTCCGGCATAAAGACCGTTGAAGTTCCGCGCCGGAATCTGCGAGATCGAAATGACGCGCTGATCTATTTCTTCTAAATCAATCCGCGTCGGTTCGGGTTCTTTTTTCGGCGCAGTCGCTGCCGGAGTCGGCGTTGGTTCGGCAGGTTTTTCGGTCGGAGTTTCCGCCGGAATCGCTGCCGGAGTCGCTGCCGGAGTCGGTGAAGCGGAAGGCATCACGACGGGCGGCACATTCTTTTGTTCCGGTTGGAGTTTTTCTTCGTCGCTCTCCGGCGCGAGCGGCGAAGGAATATCGTTTCGCAAAACAACCGCATAAACATTACGCGAAGTTTGATGTCCGATGCCGGAAAGATCGGCAAAACTTATCGTCGGACCGATATTCGTGCTTGCCGTAAAAAAGATGTATTTGCCGCTTTTGTCAAAAACCGTGTGCCGCGCATCGCCGAGACCGTCGGTGATTTGACTGACCTGATTTTTGTCGAGCGAATACAGAAAGACCGAGCGCAGACGATTATCCAGTTGTTTCGGATATGTCAGCCAGCGGCTGTCCGGCGACCAGCTCGGTGTTAAAACATCGCCGAAATCACCGTATGTATTTTGGTCAACCTTCGTGTTTTTGCCGCTTTCGATGTCAACATACCAGAGGCTGATGGTTTGATCGTTATAGGCGATTTTCTTGCTGTCGGGCGACCAGACAGGCGAGCCGAAAAATCCCGGCGCACCGCTTCCGATTCTGATTTTTTTGACTTCGCCCATTCCAGTCTGATCGCGTAAGTGCAGCGCATATTCGCCGGATTCATCCGAGAAATAAGCGATCCATTTGCCGTCGGGCGACCATGCCGGATCGCGTTCCATCACGTTGGTCGTATTCGTCAAATTCCGCGCATTTCCTTTATCGGCAGGCGCGGAAATGATCTCGCCGCGGGCTTCGAAAACGGCGCGAACTCCGGTTGGTGAAAGTGATACGCCTGAAATTCTGCCACCGACTCTTTCAAAACGCGGACGCACGCCGGGAAAATCTCCGGCAACGCGGATATTTACTTTTTTCGGACTTTTCGAACCCGCGTCGAGCGTATAGATCGCGCCGAATTGTTCATAGACGATCGCGCCGCCGCCGGATGAAGCGTATTTTATATCCAAGCCGTTATTTTCAATAACCTGTTCGACCTGTTTCGATTTCGTGTCAAAGACAAAAAGCGAAACTCTGCCGCCGTTGCGGTCGGACAAAAAGTAAATCTTGTCGCCGATCCACATCGCGCATTTATCGTTGGAATTTTCGCGCGGAATTTTTTCGACGGTCGAATCGGAAAGTCTGGCAATCCAGATCGGCTGAGTTTGCCCGCCTTTGTAATATTTCCAATCTTCCTGCCACTGCGAAAGCGGTTCGTAGGCGACAAAGTTTCCATCCGGCGAAAGCCAGCCGCGAGTTGCCATCGGCAGCGGAATCTCCAGAGGCAAACCTTTGCCGTCAACCGGCATTGTATAAAGGCGCGAAAAAGTTGAACTGCTGTTGCGCGTCGAAGAAAAAAGCACGTTTCTGCCGTCCGGTGTCCAGCCCGAAACTTCATCGAGCGCGGGATGATACGTCAGACGCAATGGCACTCCGCCGGTCGAAGGAACAATGTAAACGTCCGTGTTTCCGTCATATTCGCCCGTAAAAGCAATAAAGTTTCCAGCGGGCGAAAAATACGGATTGGTTTCAATCCCGATTCCGGTTGTTAACCGTCTGGCATCGCCGCCGCTGCGCGAAACTGTCCACAGATCGCCCGCGTAGGAGAAAACAATTTCGGTTTTGCTGATCGCCGGTTGGCGAAAAAGCGTCGGTTTTTCGCTTTGGGCAAAAGCCGCAACGCTTAAAATTATTGTTATTAATGAAGTCCAAACAAGTTTTTTCATCGAGATTTGTCTCCTGAAATTAAAATTGGAGCGCAGACACCTTGCCTGCGCTGAGCGCGAGTCGCGCGAAAATTACGATCAAATTAAATGGCAAAATTTATCCACAGATAAACACAGATGGACACAGATATTTTTTGACTTTAAATTTTCTTAAAAATCTATGTTTATCTGTGTTCATCTGTGGATAATTAAAAAATAAAAGTTAAAGAAAATTTTTATTGCACGCAAAATACCTGCGCTGATTTTAGGGCTTTTTACCTTCAAACCAAACGGGCTTAAAATTTGAATTCACTAACCATTCGACGGGTTTGATCATCGAATTGATCGAACGCGTCAGATGTCCGAAATCAATCGTTTCTATTTCGTCGCTGGCGCGGTGATAATCGGTGTGCAGACCGAAACTCGAAACCGTGTGCGCGATAATTCCCTGCCGCGCTAAAGTATAGTTATCCGAACGCTGGAAGAAATTTTCCGTCGGATGCGGATCGTTGACCAATTTCGCACCGCGCCTTCCAAGCTGCGCGCCAAGGTCCGAGCGGTCATAACCCGTCAGCCAGAGTTCGTCCGCGCCGACTTTTGAGTCCGGGCGACCGAGCATTTCAAATTGCAGATTGGCAATCAAATTTTCCTTCGGAAATGCTAAATTGTCAACAAAGTAACGCGAGCCGAAACCGCCCGCTTCTTCGCTGCCGTAAAATGCAAAATAAACGGTGCGCTTCGGTTTATTCCCGTTTGCCAAAACTCTGGCGAGTTCCAGAACCGCGACACAGCCCGAAGCGTCATCGTCCGCGCCGTTAAAAATTTTGTCGTCGCCGGGCGCATTTTCTCTGACGCCGATGTGATCGAGATGGGCGCTTAAAAGAATTACTTCCGCGGAGAGTTTTGCATCCGTTCCGGTAATTTTGCCGACGGCATTCCAGGTCTGACGAGTTTCCGGCTTACTTAATTCGCCTTTGATTTCGATATTCGTTCCGTCCGGCATTTTGTCGAGCGCGGCTGCCGCGTCTTTGCCGACGACGATCAGCGCGGCACTTTTTTCGGCTGTTTTAAGAAATGTCGTAAATGAAAGTTGCCGCGCGGCAATAGCATTCCATTGCGCCCGCCATTGCGGAGTTTCTTCGATAATGATCGCTGATGCGCCGCTTTCGGTTAAGCTACGCAAATTCTGCATCAATTGCTGCGGATCGTCGCTTGGCTGAAGCTTTATATACGAAACCGCGCCGGATTTCGGTTTTTCGCTTAAAGATATTTTCTGCAAAACGCCGCTCGTATTTGCCGAACCGATGCGAAGAACGAGCATTTCCTTGCCGTGTTCCAAAACCGTCTCGCCGTAACCGAGTTTCGGCGGCGCGGAAAAAGTATGGCGCGTGATATTGACGGTTTGAATATACGCTTCATTACCCGAAGCCGCGCTGTTTCCGGCGGCTTCGATATTAAATTGACGCATCTGCGACGCGAGATAATGCGCCGTAATCAATTCGAACTGCGTTCCGCTGCCGCGTCCCTGCATCGCATCGCTTGCCAGAAATTCCAGATGTGCGCGGACATTTCTCTCTTCGATGATTGAACTGTTTTGAGCGGATTTTTGAACAATCGCGGCAGACGGATTGTTTATAAAAGATATGGTTTGAGCATTGCTGAAATTAGGAATTGCCAACAAAAGAATGGCAAAAGCCTTTCCGAAATAGTTTGATTTCATTAAATTTTAAGTAAACTCTACTTTGCTAAATTTTCGTATATTATTGAATTTTGTGTATTTCTTTCGGCTTATACGACAGAAAGATATTCAAGGTTTAATAATTTTTTTTGTTTCGGATTATTAAAATCTATCCCAAAAATCAATATAACCGTTAAGCAGGCGGTCTTTGACCGCGGTTGCCCGATAGATAAAAGATTCGGCGGTCAATAGTGCCGTGCATTGTTTGATAATAATTGAAATACAATTTTCTTTTTCCGCGTTTTTCTATTCACGGCACGGCACTATTGACCGCCTAACGATGATTTTGTAGTTTCGAAATAGCTTTTTATTATGGAAGCATTTTCATTACGCGTAAAACTGCCGCGAATAATTCTGCTTGTCTAAACCGGAAAATAAAGTTTTGCGCCGAAGTGTTTTCTTGACTTTGCCAAGCATTCCGCGTAAAAATTTCATCAGTAGCTAAGAAGAAGTTTTAGAACATTATAAAAATTCAAAAAACTCTCGGTAACTTTCAGATTCAACCTGATGGATAACGGATAACGTAAGAATTCTTTAATTATCAATGCGAATCAAGAGTAGAAAATGATAAAACCTTGGCGAACTTTGCGTAAAACGTGCGCGTTCTTTGCGGTTAAAGAAAAAACATTTTACCGCAAAGAACGCTGGAGTCAGGCGCAAAGTTCGCAAAGAAAGACCTATTTTATTACATTTAATTTTACTCTTGATTCGCATTATCAATTATCCGTTATCAATTATCCGTTAATGCTGCCCTTATCCATTGGTGCTTAACTTTGTCTTTCACATCTTAAATTTTATGAATACTAAATTTTCGAGATTTTTCGCCGTATTTCTTTTTTTGCTTTTAACAATTTCCACCCGCGCCGATGATGCGGTTGATAAATATGTCCGCGCACAGCTTGCCGAACGGAATATTCCGGGCGCGGCAATTGCCGTCGTCAAAAATGGTAAAGTGATTAAAACAAACGGTTACGGCGTGGCAAGCATCGAATTTAATGCGCCTGCCACGACCGAAACGGTTTTCGAGATCGGCTCGGTTTCCAAACAAATCACCGCCGCCGCCGTGATGCTTCTGGTCGAAGACGGCAAGATAAATTTGGACGAAAAAATCTCGAAATATCTGCCGCACCCGCCTGATGCGTGGAAAGAGGTGACGGTTCGGCATCTTCTGACGCATACTTCGGGAGTAAAAAGTTACACGAGTCTCGGCGGTTTCGAGCTTTCAAAAAGATATAAATTGGGTGGTTTTATCAAAGAATTAAGCCCGCAACCGCTCGATTTTGCGCCGGGTTCGGCTTACCGATACAGCAACAGCGGTTATTCGCTTTTAGGTTATATTATCGAAACCGCGTCGGGACAAACTTACTGGGAATTTCTTCGGACGCGGATTTTTGCACCGCTAAAGATGAATTCGACCGCCGACCGCGATCCGCAATTCATTATCAAAAACCGCGCGACGGGTTATGAATGGGAAAACGGCAGATTCGTCGGGCGCGATTATGAATTGACCGATCTTTTCAGCGCGGGCGCGATCGTTTCGACCATTACGGATTTAGCCAAATGGGACATTGCTCTGCGCGACGAAACTTTGCTGACGGCGGCGAGCAAAAATGAAATATGGAAACCTTTTACACTGACAAGCGGCAAGGAAAGTTTTTATGGTTTAGGCTGGAATATCGCAGAATTTCGCGGTCAGCGGCTTTTGAGCCACGGCGGACAAACCGCCGGTTTTACCGCAAATCTGTCGCGCTACACCGATGCCGATCTGGACGTGATCGTTTTGACGAATCTGGGAACTCCGGGCGCGGGAAGTGCGATAGCGCGCGGAATTGCGAAAATTTATATTCCTTCGATCTCACTGAAAGCCTTAAAAAATCAGAAGGAAACCGATGAAAAAGTTTCAAAATTGACGGCAACTGCGCTCGAAGAAGCTTTGCTGAATAAATTAAATTCGGAAATTTTGACGGAAAATTTAATCAAAACTCTTTCGACCGAACGCGCTAAAAATGAAAACAAACGCATTTCAAGTTTCGGAAAGATCAAAAAATTAGATTTTGTCGGCGACGAAACTTCCGACGGCAAAACGGTTTATCGTTATAAAACCGAAACTCCGAAACGGCTTTTCCTGTGGCGTTTTGTTGTAAGTGACGAAGGAAAAATTTCGGAAATGACGCTCGAAGAAGAAGAACCGATTGGAAGTCAGTAGCGTCGGCGTGAGCCGATGTCTTAGGATTTTACGCATCGCGGCTTACGCCGACGCTACTGACTTCGTTTGCGCCGACGCTACTGACTTTGTTTTAAAACTCGAATTCGACTTCGAGTTCGACGCGTCTGTTTCCGACTCCCGAACCGCCGCCGCCGAATCCGAAACCGCCGGCGGTCGAAATTGATTGACCGAAAAACGGCGAACGCAGATTTCCGACCGGATTTCCGAGATTCGTGCGGTTGAAAAGATTGCGAAATTGCACGGTAAATTCCAGATTATACCGGCTTTCTTCATCATTGCCGCCGCGATTACCGCCGCCGCCGCCGCTTCCGGCAGAATTATTATCGCCTCTGGTGCCGAAGCCGAAGGATTTGCTCATTCTCAAATTGACGTTGAAAAATTCGGGTCCCGTGCCGTAATTTCGCGGGATTATTTGATTTAGATCCGAAACGTCCGAAAAGTCGCAAAAATCTCCGTTTAAGCCTACTTCATTACACCGCGAAGCGAGTCGGGCAAAAGTCGGGCGTTCGTTAAAAAGCGTGTCATCGTTCGTATCTTCGCCGGTCGTGATGTTAAACGGCGAGCCGGAACGAATGATGATAAACGGTCGGACGCTGATGTCCCACGGAACATCGAAACCGCTGCCGATGACAAAACGATGCCGCGTATCGAGCGATGATCTGCCGAATTCACCGCTCAAATCGTATTGATTGACCGGAAAAGTTCCCGCGCCGTCGGTGTCGCTTTTTGCATAATTCAAAGAATAATTGGCAAAAATCGAAACGTCTCTGATGCGTGTTCGCATATTAAGCAAAAGCTGATTTTGACTGAACCGTCCGGTTGATTCGTATTGAAAAATATTGCCTTCGCCCGGAAACGGCTGAACGCCGCCGAGCGGTGCATTAATATTGCGCGAACGCAAAAGGCGATAGGTTTGCGCGTTGATGTAGGTTGCCGAAAAGGTCGTGTTAAACGGCAGTTGGCGTTCGACGCTGAAGGCAAATTGCGCCGTGTAAGGCGTGTTTAGATCGGGCGAAACGATACGCGTCGTTTGTTCCCGGGCAAAAGCGGAAAGTTCTTCAACCGTCGGAATATTTGAAACGCCGCCTTGCGTAAAGATTATATCGTCCAGAATATCGGGATCGGTTACGATAAATCTCTGCTGATTAATGCCGTTAAATCTCCGCGCCTGAAGAGTTAAACTTTCACCGAAACGGCTGAAAAAAATGCCGAAACCGCCGCGAAAAACCGTTTTCGGCGAATTTTGTCCGCTCGCGCCGGGTGAATACGCAAAACCGAAACGCGGCGCGAAATTCAAATCGCTGGAGATATTCGACTGATTTTCATAGCGCAGACCGAATGAAAGCGTTAGCGAAGGATTGACGCGCCAATCGTCCTGCACGAAAACGCCGATGTCCGTCTGCGAAACTCCGGCTTCGGGGTTGCCGCCGGCGATTGAAAATTGCGTCGGAATATCATTTCCTAAGATCGTATTGCGGTATTGTTCGAGACTCGTAAAAGTAAAAGTTCCGGCAAAATTGCCCGGCGAAGAATCGAGCAGTTTGATATAACGCAGCCGCGCACCGATTTTGAGCGAATGACGGGCGAAAATAAATGACGTGTAATTTTGAAATTCGAGTTGGTCTTCATTTGAAAACGCCAGACCGATATTCGCACCGCCCGAAGTGAAAGCGTCATTGACGCGAATCGTCGGGGAATTGTCTTCGCTCGTCTCGGAATTGCGGCGGCGAATGTATTGAAAGCGCATCTCGTTGATGGTTTTCGGATTAATCACGGCAGTTTCGGTGATACGCAAGACATCCTCGTTTCCGCGCCGGTTAAATGCCCGCGAAAGCAGATCAAAACCGCCCAAACCGTCATTTTCCGAGTTTTCGCGTTCAAATTCATATCGAACAACCAACGTATTATTTTCATTGATCTGAAAATCGAGACGCGGATTTATTTCAAATTCGTCGGACGGCGCGACGATTCCCTGCTGAAAAGGCACGACATTCAAATTCGGATCAAGCACCAGCGCATTGATCAGCGTATTGTTATCCGTTTCTCCGTAACCGAAATTCAGAAAATACGAGGCTCTGCCTTTAATCAGCGGACCGCCGAATTGCGCTTCGAATTCGCGGTTTTGAAACGGCGAGCGTTCCGGCACGAACGGATTTCGCGAATTTAAGGCTTCGTCTTCAAACTCGAATTCGAGTTCGCCGCGAAATCTGTCGGTTCCGGGTTTGGTCAAAATCTCGATTCTGCCGAATCCCAAACGGTCGTATTCGGATGAAAACGGGTTTGAATTGATGCGAATTTCCCGAATCGTATCACGCGGCGGCAGACTTCCGCCGGAAAAACCGTCAATATAAATTCCGCCGCCTTCCGGTCCGGCGGAAGGTCCGGCAAGAGCCTGTAGAGCCGCTTCCAGATCGTCTTCATCGTCCGGCAAAGCCTTGATGTCCTGTTCATTTAAGACAATCGCACCGGCATTTTCTTCCGGCGCGGTGCTGACCGAATTTTCATCCGAAACTACCACTTCCGTTTCAACTCCAGCCACATTCAAAATAATTTCAAGCAGCGCATTTTGTCCCGCCGAAACTGCGATTTCCGTGTTTTCAAACAGCGAAAATCCGGCATTTTCCGCCCTGACGGTATAATTTCCGACAGGTAAATTTGTAAATCTAAACTCGCCCGACTGATTCGTCTGCGTCGGGCGAATTTGTTTATCTTCACCAATCAAAGTAACGGTCGCGCCGACAATTACTGCGCCGGCAATATCCTTGACCTGTCCGCGCAGAGTTCCTCCGGTTGCCTGTGCAAAAGCCGCGAACGCGAGTAAAAACAAGGTAAGAATTAAAATAAAAAATCGGTTCATATTTTCCTTTGAAATTAAAAACATTACAGCCATATTCGTCTTTAACATAATTTACTCATCC
Source organism: Pyrinomonadales bacterium (assembly GCA_038246645.1). GTDB lineage: Bacteria > Acidobacteriota > Blastocatellia > Pyrinomonadales > Pyrinomonadaceae > JAHCHG01. The sequence continues at coordinate 9,048 of JBBRVS010000013.1, read as the reverse complement.
TAAATTTCAGTTAAATGCACTGCTAATTTGTTAGTATGTAAGTAAATAAGTAGATTGAAAAGTCTGAAAATATGTAAGTAAATAAGTAGATTGAAAAGTCTGAAAAGTTGCAAAAAAATTACAGACAACCAAAAAAAGCGAGGTTTTTTTTACGCTCCGCTTTTTTGTTTTATAAGTGTGTTTTATTTTGAAATAATACCAGAACCGATTAAATTGGTTTATTAAGGTCGGAACAAGTCAGAATCGTATAAAAAAAGAGCGGTCAAAAAACCGCTCAAATTTCGGAAAGATTTCGAGTAAAAATCTATTTTCGCAAAAGAACAACCGGTGATTGTTCGGCATCGCGGATTTTTGAATAAAAATCGCGCACTTCCGCATATTTGTCAACCGGAACGATTGACCGCGTCATTATCAGCGACCGTGTAAAAACGAGTTTGCCCTCTTTGACATTGTAGCTGGTCGTGTAAGTTCCGAATGGTGTTTCTAATTTGACCGCATCCGGCATTTCGTCAACCGTAAAGTCTTGCGGCAGAGTGAAAACAACCGTTTCTTTCATTGATTGCGAGTTAAGCATTACCGGATGAGTGCGTTTAGCGTCCGTCAAAAAGACAGCATTTCTTCTGCCGACGATGACCGGCTTAAAAATGAGCAGACGATTCTGCATCAGTTGACCGTAACGCGGTGCAGAAAATTCGACATCCAGATCAAAACCGGAATCGGCTTTTTTGTCGGTATGCGAAAACTTTATAAGCTGTGCGCCGGTCGAGCCGCGTGTCAGCCAGCCTTCCAGAGCCTTCTTATAATCGGGCGCGGAAAGTTCACGAATTTCGCGGCGAAACGTCGTCGAAGTTTGACCGTTTGCCTGTTCACGAATTGTGCCTTTTACTTCGCCTTCCGCTGTTAAGCTGACTTCGATGTTTCTTTGCAAAAGATCGGTTTCCGGCGGAGTAACCGGCATTTTTGCCAAACCGCCGTTTTCTCCGGCGATGATCAGCGCAAAACTTCCCTGCAGATAATCGGGCAAATCGCCGACCGATGTATGCGGGTCGGTCGCATCGAAAATCAAAAGCCGTCCGAGTTTGGCGTGATTAATTACCGTCGCAGCATTGGTTTCGTCGCCGACTTTGACGGCAATGATGCAGTGATTAAATTGATCGGGCGAAGCCCATTCTTCGCGCACGAAGGTCGGATCACCGGAAAAAATCGCCACCGGATAGGCTTCGATCTTTAAAATCCTGAGCATCGTCCGCATCAAGTTGGCTTTGTCTTTGCAATCACCGTAACCGCGGCTTAAGACGGTGGTCGAAGGTCGCGGACGATAACCGTTGCCGTGTCCGACTCCGATGTCAATCGAGATATACTGCAAATTTTGAACGAAATGGGCAATTGCCCGAATCTTTTCAAGTTCGGTTTTTGCTCCGGCAACCAGTTCCTGCGTTTTAGAAGCAACCTCATCATTGATGATGACCTGAGGATCGTAAAGCCCGGTTGCCCATTGCGAAACTTCAATCCAATTACTGAATGCCTTATTGACCGATTGAGTTTTATCGTCGGGCGAATAATTGACGGCAATGCGCGGCGCGAGATTTCTGATCGAAGGGCTCATCGGTTCGGGCGGAATCGGCGCGAGATTGCGAAGTTCCCATGAATAACTCGTTCCGGTGACCTGCGGTTTTACTTCCGCCGCATTGAATGTTTTGCTGAATGCCTTCCAGCCGGACGGCAGATTCAGCGTGTAGCGCGACATCAAAGTCGGCAGACGGCTTTGAAAAGCCCAGGTATCGTGATAAAAAAGCGGACGCTCCTCGGAAACAACCGTATAACCGAAAACAAAACCCGTATCGGCTTCTCGTGAAGCGTCTATAACTTTCATCCGGTATTCATTATAAATATCGTCAGGGTCGGAGATTATATCCATCACGGATTTTTTGTCGTAATTGCTCGATGTTCCGTTCGGACGAATCAGCCAACCTTCGATTTCGCGGACATTTCCCGCACTTACGAGATAGAGGGCGCGGGCAACTGCCAGCCCTTTGCCTTCGCGTAAAAGAATTTTTACGGCAAAATTTGAAACAGTCACGAGTTTGCCGTCGGTGCCGAGCGTAATCTGCTGTTCGTCGAGCAGAACGACTGCCGGAACGTCTTTTTCATACGCCGGAACTTGAGCCGAAGCCGCTTGCCGCAACCATGGCGGCGGCGTTTCACCGGCAAAAATATTAGTTGAAACAATAAAAAGAAAACAAATTGTAAAAGATATACGAGAGAATAATTTCATAAAAACTCCTGAAGGCAGCCGAGCCTCAAATATATATTTGAGGCTTCGACTGTGAAAAAAGATTACTGCTGTCTTAGTGTCAGCGGATGAGAATCGGATGCGTGAAATGAATCGAACAAACTCTTAAGGGGCTGATATGACGTAGCCGGGAAAAGAATGTATTTTCCGCCGCCGAAATAAAAATCGCGTTTGTATATCAAGTTATTTTTTTCCTTATCAATACTCATCTTAACCTTTAATTCGCTGATTTTATTCGTATCGGTCAATTCAGCCGGACTTTCGGCACTTTCAAGTTCAAATCCCTTCGGCAATTCAATTTCGATCTCATCTTTTTCAGACCACGGATACGGAAAATATATGTCGTGGGTGCGCGTGGACGCGGAAAATATAGGATTCGAACCGTATTCAAAAAATCCGGGTTGGAAAAACATCCGTTTGCCTGTTTTTTGCGCGTAATTCGGAATACGAACTTTGAATGAATAAGCCAAAGGCTTTGAAATATCTTCAAAGTTTTCAACCGAAATAGCAGAAATTTCCGCCGTGCTGACGCGTTTTTGAAGTTCTTCCTTGAAATCCTCTTCGCGTTTATTCGGCGAATCCATATAACCGTCGCGGCGGCGGGTGATGGCTTGATGCCCGTCATATTCGATCCGCGCCGTTCCTTCGAGCGTTCCGTCTTCCGACAGCTTGAATTTACCGGTTCTCTTAGCGGGTGAATCGGTATGCGCGGTCAGCGGAGTCGTTTTCCAGATAAAGCCGCCGTCGCCGATCAGCATCGCCTTCGTATCTTCTTCATACCAGACCAATTTGCCGAAAGGTAAGTATGGAGTTCCCGGATTATAGAACTTCCATTCATCGTTAATCTTTACGGCAATACACGCCATATGAACAAATGACTGAAAAGGATATTTATCGGGATTAAAGAAATTGTCGCTGCGGTCGCCGGACAAAACGATATTGACCTCAAAATCAGCGGCTCTTGCCAGCGAGGCAAAAAGCAGATCAATAAACGTAGAATTTCCCATTCTGTTTTTCAGGACATCATCGGCATCTTTGATCTTGACATTTTCGCGCTGTTCTTCACTGATCGAACGGTCAAAACTAACATTCTTGATCTGCTTTTGCGTAAAATCATAAATTCTTCGCAGCTTTTCTTCATCCGAAGAAACACCGGCAGTAAGTTCGGCGACTTTTTGTTTTATTTCCTTATTCGGTTTTGAAACCTTTTTGAGAAATCCGGCATATCCGGTACTTAAAAAATTCCATTGAAAAATCGAGCCGAAATTTTGATACTGTAAATAAACCCAGCGTTTTACCTCGTCATCGGGCGGCATATACGGCTCTTCCTTCAGCGAAGGAACATTATTCATTGTTACTACCCAAAAGCCTTTATTTTTTTTATCTTCCGTAAAGCGCGTTTCGGGCATATTGTAAAAGTTATATTTCAGATCAGTTCCCGCATATGGACGGACGTAATACGTAACCTTCTGCATCGGAATATCGCGCTGGAAAATCAGCCGCTCACCACTGACCGAATCACCTTTGATAACTTCATCATACTGATATTCGACGATCGCACCCGGTTCGATTCCCGGAACGGCGAAAGATTTAGCTTTGATCTTTATTTTTCTGACCGTCACAATATCGCGTTCAAAAATATCACTCGGCTGAAGTTCGACGATCGAACCGTCCGCTTTGATAACTCTCGCGGCGACATTTTCAACCTTCTTTCCCTTTTGAAAAGGAATATCGAATTTACTGAAACGCTCGCGTCCGCGCTCGGTGAAAATTTTTACGCGAACATAATGGTTATACGTTAGCTGCGTTCTTTTTTTATCATCCAGACGAACTTCCCAAAAAATCGCTTCGGCATCGGCATCAGGCTCGACGAGCGGAGTTTTCATCTGGAGTTCGCCGGGAGAAACAGGTCGCCATTGAGTCTGGGCAAACGCCGCAGAAGAAAGGAGTGTCAATAAGCAAAAGGAAAGCCGGACAAATCGCTTTCCGAAGGAGAAAAACATAATTTAATACCTCATTTTTTTTAGTTTTTACCGCAGTAGAGCGGATTAATTTCAACGGAACAATTGTATGTGTTCAGAGAATACAATAATTAAACTTAACTCATTAACCGAATAGATGGAAGCAGTTTATATCGAAAAACCCGATTAAAGCAAGAATATTTTAAAATTTAACAATTTATTAAAACGCCAAACACGGCTTCAAACAAAACATTTGCGGCAAAATTTTAATTGATCGTAAAAAACTGCCGATTCTTTAACCTCTCCTGAATCGTCTCAAAATTTTATGCTATAATTCGACACAAACTTTTTGCATTTATAAAAAAAATCTAATCAGGAGAACATAAATGGCTAGTGATTTCAGTAAGATACAAGAGCTTTTAGGCGATGATGCCGAAACTCTTTTAAACCATCAATCAACGACGATTTCCAAAGAAAACTTGCATATTCCCGGCGCAGACTTCGTTGACCGCGTCTGGATGGATTCAGATCGCAGTCCGTCGGTTTTGCGTTCGATTCAAACTTTATTTGATAACGGACGGCTGCGCGGCACGGGTTATCTTTCGATTTTGCCGGTTGATCAGGGCATCGAACATTCGGCGGGCGCGTCTTTCGCGCCGAATCCGAAACTTTTCGATCCGAAAAATATCGTCGAACTCGCCATCGAAGGCGGCTGTAACGCGGTCGCTTCGACCTACGGCGCACTCGGCATCGTCGCGCGAAAATACGCGCATAAAATTCCGTTTGTCGTCAAGATCAATCACAACGAACTTTTAACCTATCCGAATAAATACGATCAGGTTTTATTCGGAAACATCAATCAATGCCGCGATATGGGCGCGATTGCCGTCGGCGCGACCGTCTATTTCGGTTCGGACGAATCAACGCGGCAGATTTCGGAAATTGCCGAAGCCTTTGCCCACGCGCACGAACTCGGAATGGCGACGATTCTCTGGTGTTACTTAAGAAATCCGCAATTTAAGACCAAAGACACCGATTATCACGCTTCCGCCGATCTGACCGGACAGGCAAATCACCTCGGCGTAACGATTCAAGCCGACATCATCAAACAAAAACTTCCGACCAACAACGGCGGCTATAACGCCCTGAATATGGAAAGCAGTTACGGCAAAACGAATCCGAAGGTTTACAGCGAACTGACCTCGGATAATCCGATTGATCTGGTGCGTTATCAGGTCGCCAATTGCTATATGGGACGCGCCGGCTTGATTAATTCGGGCGGTGAATCAAAAGGCGAATCCGATTTGGCAGGCGCGGTTCGTACGGCGGTCATCAACAAACGCGGCGGCGGAATGGGTTTGATCTCCGGCAGAAAAGCCTTTCAACGCCCGACCGCTGAAGGCGTTAAGTTATTAAACGCGATTCAGGATGTTTATTTGACCAAAGAAATTACCGTCGCTTAAAACTTTGATAAGTTACGAGAAAATTTATTTAACCGAACGCCGTCAGAGCCAATAGTCCGGCGGCGTTTTTTTTTTTCACTCTTCACCTTAAAATAACAGCCCTTCAAGCTCAATAGAATCTTTCTTGGACGACATTAAATCCGCCGATAATTTCAAAGATTAAATAAATAAAATCCCACAAATAAAAATTTTGTATAATTTTTTTATTTTTTTGAATCTGTTTATTAAAGCTCGCCGAAACCATACACAACGGACAAAAACTTACTTTGTAAATTTGAAACAAATAAGATTTTATCCTTCAAGAAAAATTAAAAATTTTAGGAGTGAACAATGGATATTATGAAAAAATTATTATTTGCGGTTTTTGCATTGGCATTAACTTTTACATTCGGAATCGGTGAGGCTTCGGCGCAGAAAATGGATAATCCGATGGTTGGCGGTGCGGCGATGATGAAAACGAAAACTATCGTTGAAAATGCTTCGGCGGCTGATAACTTGACGACATTGGTTGCAGCGGTCAAAGCTGCCGGTTTGGTTGAAACGCTTTCCGGCAAAGGACCTTTCACGGTTTTCGCGCCGGATGATGCGGCTTTCGGCAAACTTCCCGAAGGAACCGTTGGCACTCTGGTAAAACCGGAAAACAAAGCGACTTTAACAAAGATTTTGACATATCACGTTGTTGCCGGAAAATATGATGCCAAGAAAATTATGAAGGCGATCAAAAAAGGCAACGGTAAAGCCGAATTCAAAACCGTTTCAGGCGGAACCCTGACGGCGATGCTGGAAGGCACATCAGTTGTTCTGATGGACGAAAAAGGCGGAAAATCAACCGTTACGACCGCCAATGTGATGCAGTCAAACGGTGTCGTTCACGTCATTGACACGGTTGTTATGCCCAACTAGTTTTTATTTGAATTTTTGCAAGATAAGAAAAGCCGTGAGAACAGATTAACTCACGGCTTTTTGAATTTTAAATACGTAACGCCGGCATCTCGCCGTCTGTCGTGAGTGCGTCTCGCACTCACATCTTACGTTTCTAAACATTTAATACGTGCCAGCGGAGACGCTGCCACGACAGCCGCCGGGACGGTCGGCGGTACGGAGATTTTTAGGATTTTTTGACTTCCATCATATTCATCGAATAGCTTTTATAAATCGTTTCGATCCACGAATCGGTTTTGATAAAACCCGAACCGGCTTCCTTGTATTGAGCGGGAAAGCCCGTCTTTTTGATCTCGTCGAGCGATTTTCCTTCCTTCATTGATTTTCTGACAATCAACGTCGTTTCGATCAGCATTTGATGATAATTTTTCAAATCGTCAATCGTCGAAACCGCGCCGTGTCCGGGAATGATTTTCGCGTCGGACGGAATCATCTGAATCAAATCGCCGATGTTTTTAACCAGACCTTCGACGCTTCCGCCGCTTCCCAAATCAACGAACGGAAAACGTCCGACAAAGAAATCATCGCCCAGGTGAACGACATTCGAACCCGTAAAGAAAATCACCGTGTCGCCGTCCGTATGACCTTTCGGAAAATGAACCGCTTTGATCTCTTCGCCGTTAAAATGAACCGATAAACCTTCGTCGTAAGTAATCATCGGAAGCGCGATTTTGGCGGTCGGCGTGCGCGGTTTGCCGTCGCGGTCGGTCGTGCTTAAAAGCCGGTTTCTGACGTTTGAATGCGCGATGATCGTCGCATCCTGTCCGAAAACGATATTTCCGCCCGTGTGATCGCCGTGCCAATGCGTATTAAACGTAAATTTCGGCTTGTCCGTACCGAGTTTTTTCAGTTCGGCTTTAATGTTTTGCGCGATATTTTCAAACTGCGTATCAATCGTCAAAAGTCCGTCCGCGCCGTAGGAAACACCGATATTTCCGCCTTGACCGAAAAGCGCATAGACATTTCCCGCAACTTTTTCGGTTCTGAATTGAACGTCCTGCCGGTTTTCGTTATGTCCTTTGATCAACGAAATATGTGCCGATGAATTCGCCGCACAAAGGCTCATAATTGCGATAAGAAGTAAAATTTTCCGCATAGTTTCTCCCTTATGTTTTTTAAATTTTATTAATGATACCACAAACGAATTATCGAAAAAGTGTGATCGTAAAAATTTTGATAATCTTCTATTCCGTCAATTTCTTCAAATACGATTCCGCGTCGAATTTTTGCGTTTTTCTATCCTTCAAAATGAAAAGAATTGCGTCGCGATAAGTTTCTGCCGTCGGTTTTCCCGTAAAACAAGGCGTTTCAAGGTCGGATAGATTCAGATAGCTGACCAGACAGCTTAAAAGCATCCAGAGCAAAATCTCATCCGGCGTTCCGATCGGATTATGTTTTCGGATAATCTCACGGTCTTCGTAAATCCCTGCACAGATTCGGGCAAATTCCTGTTCGCTGATTTTCGTCATTACTCTTAGTGATTACTCCACCACCAAACAAAGTTTGGTGGCGGCTTCTAAGGATTGATTACCTAGACTTTGTAATCCCAAAGTCAGAATGTTTATAGCGGCGTTTTGTTTTCTTTCTAAAGAAATATCTGAATTAGAATATAACGCCTTGATAACTTGAAATGCTGTATTGCAGGACAAATTGACTCTAAAAATTGATTTATGCGGTTTGACGCTAACATTTGAATTAGGACAAATATGCTTTACAAAATCAACAAACTGACCAAGCAATTCAAAACCGCCGACAAGTTCAAGGCGCGGTTGATGCGAACGGTTTCCAGAAAGATTAGTAACAACGCCGTCCCCGTCAATGACACCACGCCAAAAGTCAGTAGAGAATTTAAGTTGCTCAATAGCTTTATGATTAAGTTTATTTTTCCAACCATATTCTTCAAGTTTATTAGCAAGATTCTCCGACCTTACACAAAATCTATAAGTATCTGTATAGGCATAACTGCCGTTGTTTTGGTTGTTGACCTTAATCAATTTATGACCTGCCTTAAGAAATCTTTTGAACTTGCTCAAATGGGATTTATCCAATTCGGACAGCACAATAGCAATTTCTGGACTTCCGCTACGTTTAATAATAGTTCCGTCTGCAAAGATGAAACCAATCCAATACGTAATGCCTCAATAAAAAGTTACAGATGTTTTTTCAATAAAACGCCTTGATTGAAAATAAAAGACTTACGGGTTTTAAATGAACAAAGAAGTAGTTCCATAACTTATAGTTGAGGCATTACTCCAATACATTGCTTGCGGAGTCAATTTATCAAATGCCGGATGCCAAAGACTATGCTTTCTTTGAGCAAGTTGCTGACTTCTGACTTTGATTCCCCGACGTTTGAGAATACCAAGCACGGCAACGCTACTAATTCCAT
>JBBRVS010000012.1:0-45348 GCA_038246645.1 Pyrinomonadales bacterium | reverse complement strand
TGAGCGGCTGCCCGGGCTAATTTCTCCAAATTAAATTGCGGCAGTTCGGCTTCATTTTCATAAAGATCATTATCAAAGAACAGATTATCGTTGTAATTTTTCTTACTTTTAGTGTAATTTTGATTCATAGCGTATCTCCTTTATAGGCTGCTTGCCTGTAATGTTTTTTGATCAAAACAAGGATACGCTATTATTTTATCTTTTTTCCATTTCCACAACTTTTGATACTACCTCTGGCACCAACCGGAATAGCAACTGCCCGATTGCATTGTTCCGATATTATATGTTTGAGAGTGAACGCGGATGAGCCCCCCACTATCATCATTATGCCAAAGCCAATACCAAGGATCAGTCCATGTTTTCGGAAACCTTCCAAAATCATCTCTTGCAATCCAACTCGGTATATATGGTACTCTCCCTGTATAGTGGGAACAAGGGTCGGAATAGGTGTCGGCATTTGTGCCAGCGCGTTGACTGCTGAACCAATAAAAACCGCAAGCAAAATGATAATACAGTAATTAATTTTTTTGATTTTCATTTTAAATACAGGTGTGATAAGCCTTAAAATCACTCTTTAAATTTTCAGTTTTTTAATCTATTTATCTTTACCTTCGTGGGTAGAAAGTGAAAAGTGGAAAAAATTAAATTTTTCAGTTTTGAGAAAATTAGCGTAATTGATTTCAAAAGTCAAAATTTTTTCTTCTATTTTAGTTTTTATAAAATTTTATTAATACAAAATTGAGAGCGTGTGTTTGATAAAATCGAAAACTGCGGTCTTGGGAGTAGCTTGCTTAACTATTATTTTTTTTTCGTGCAACTCGGTATTAGATACTTTCAGCCTGTATTTTTGTCAAACTTCTCTCAGAAGCTGTTTGAAAACTCGAAATTGTTGTTTTTGTCATCGAAGATGACTGACATTATAGCCTGGCGAGAATCGCCGGGTATTTGATGGATAAAGCCTTCCGACGCTGAAAGTGTCGCACAAAATCCGCCGAATGTTGCTCACTGACAGCGAGCGATTGAACGACTTGCAATCAACCCAGCGATTCTCGTCCGGCGGCTGAAAGCCACTATTTGTCGCTTTCAGCGACTTTTTCGAGTTTTCAAACAGTTTCTTAGCTAAAAAAAGGTTACAAGAGAATTCTCTTATAACCTTTTCCTTATTTAACAATAAATTAAAAATTGCTTAAGCCGCTTCGTCCAGTTCGCGAACGACTTCGAGCGCGGTGGTGGCTTTTTTCTCGATCATATCCTTGGTGATCGTCAATTCCTTGATTTTCTTTTGCGACGGCAGATCATACATATAATGCAGCAGAACTTCTTCCATAATCATCATCAAACCGCGTGCGCCGACTTTTCGCTTTTGCGCCAGTCCGGCAACCGCTTTGATCGCGTCGTCGGTAAATTTCAGGCGAACATTATCAAACTCGAATTTGCGCTGGTATTGTTTGAGTAGCGCGTTTTTCGGTTCGGTCAGAATTTGCACGAGTGCCGCTTCGTCGAGTTCATTTAAAACTCCGAGAACGGGAAGTCTTCCGACAAATTCCGGAATCAGACCGTAATGGATCAAATCTTCGGGTTCGAGTTTTTCATACGCTTCGGCTTGCCGGTCTTTGCTGGCTTTGATCTCCGCCTGAAAACCGAGCGATTTATTGCGGAAACGCTTTTCGACAACCCGGTCCAAACCGATAAATGCGCCGCCGCAGATGAACAGAATATTGGTTGTGTCAACCGGGCAAAATTCCTGCTGCGGATGTTTGCGCCCGCCCTGCGTCGGCACATTGGCAACCGTTCCTTCTAAAATTTTAAGTAGTGCTTGTTGGACACCTTCGCCCGAAACGTCCCGCGTGATCGAAGGATTGTCGTCTTTGCGGCAGATTTTATCAATTTCGTCAATATAGATAATTCCCTGTTGCGCCAGTTCGACATCGCCGTCCGCCGATTGCAGAAGGCGCAGAATGATATTTTCAACATCTTCGCCGACATATCCGGCTTCGGTCAGAGTCGTCGCGTCAACGATGCAGAAAGGAACGCTCAAAACTCTCGCCAAGGTTTGCGCGAGCAGAGTTTTTCCCGTTCCGGTCGGACCGATCAGAAGAATATTAGATTTTTGCAGTTCGATGTCCGAGCGGCGTTTTGCCATCTCGATGCGTTTGTAATGCTGATAAACGGCGACCGACAGGCGTTTTTTACTTTCGTCCTGCCCGATCACGTATTCGTCTAAAAACGCCTTGATTTCGTGCGGTTTCGGCAGAGATGTGCGAATTGTCGCCGCTTCCGCCTGTTCGTCGTCATTGATAATTTCGTTGCAGATGTCTATACATTCATTGCAGATATAGACACTCGGTCCGGCAATCAATTTCTTAACTTCGTTCTGCGATTTCCCGCAAAATGAACAGCGCAAAATTTCTTCTGATCGTCTTAAAGCCATATTTTAAGTTTGCCGAGTTTGTCGAGTTTACAGGGTTTGCCGAGTTTGTCTTATTAATTAACAACTCGGCAACCCCGGCAAACCCTGTAAACTCTTAACTATTTATCTCTGTGTTCGATTACTTCGTCAATCAAGCCGTAATCCTTGGCTTGCGCGGCGGACATAATGCGGTCGCGTTCAACGTCGAGTTCGACCTGATCGTAGGTTTGTCCCGAATGATGGGCGATAATCCGCGAGGTCATCTCGCGCATCCGCAAAATTTCCTGCGCCATAATCCGCACATCGGTTTCCTGCCCCGAAGCACCGCCCGACGGCTGATGAATCAGCACGCGTGAATGCGGCAGAGCAAAGCGTTTGCCTTTTGCGCCCGCCGTCAAGAGCAAAGCCCCCATCGAGGCGCATTGTCCGATACAAATGGTCGTGACATCGTTTTTGATAAACTGCATCGTGTCGTAGACCGCCATCCCGGCAGTGATCGAACCGCCGGGCGAATTGATATACAAATTGATGTCGCGTTCCGGGTCTTCGGCTTCCAGAAAGAGAAGCTGGGCGACGATCAAATTGGCGATCATATCGTCAATCGGCGTACCGATAAAAATAATACTGTCTTTTAATAAACGCGAATAAATGTCGAAGGCACGCTCGCCGCGCGAAGTTTGTTCGACAACCATTGGAACTAAAGCCATAATCTTTCCTCTTTTTTCTAAAGTTTGTCTGAAATAGAGAATCTGCGTTTAAGAACTACTTTAACTTTTTGGAGATAAACTGTTGAAATAACAGCTGTGTCAGATGATTTTAGATTTTACATTTTATCTTCCAAATTGCAAACTCTCAGGGTAAATTTTTGTTTGGAGTAAAGGCTTCAGCCGTGATTTCTGCGATATTTTCACGGCTGAAGCCGTTACTCTGAACACTTAATCTTTTTTAGCCGCTTTTTTCTTGGTTTCCTTTTTCGGTTCTTCTTTTTCGGCTTTTTCAGCTTTCGGTTTCTTTTCGGCTTTCGCCGTCTTCTTTTTCGGTTTTTCTTCCGCTTCAGCGTCTTTTTCGGCTTCAACTGCGACCGGTGCGTTTGTTTCGTCAATCCATTCACCGTCGGCAATTTTTGCATTGGCGACCAAAGCCTCGACTGCTTTTCTTGTTCGCAAACTATTGGCAATATTGGCTTCGCCGCCTTCCTGTTGACTTAAAGAAGTGCGAATTTCTTCGGGCGAAACCTGATAATAATTTGCCATCTGCTCGATTTCGGCGGCGATTTCTTCGCTCGAAACCTCGGCATTTTCAAGTTCCGCAACTTTTTCCAATAAAATCGCGCCGCGCACATCGCGCTCGGCTTGTCCGCGCATTTGCGTGTAAGCCATTTCGATAAAGTCCTTCTCGACCTTGCTCAAATCAACTCCGCGCTGCGCCAGATCCTGTCCGAAATTATTTAAAAGATTCCGCGCCTGCATATCGATCAGCGCGTTCGGAACTTCGAACGGATGCGTTTCGACAAGTTTGGCGATCAGCTCATTGCGCACGCGATTGTCGGCTTCGGTAAAAGCGACCTGTTCCAGATCGGCACGCAGTTTTTCGCGCAGATCGTTCATTGAGTCAAAGCCCTGATCCAGACTCTGCGCCCATTCGTCGTCCATTTCAGGCAGTTCCAGTTTACCGACCGATTTGACGACCGCCTTGTAATTCAAGGTTTTTCCGGCTAAAGCGGGCGAAGAAAATTCCTGCGGATAGTCAATCGTAAATTCCTTGACATTATCTTCTTTCAGACCGATAAGATTTTCGGTAAAAGATTTTTCGATTCCTTCATCGCCGAGTTTGATTTCGAGATTTTCCGCCGAAATCGGTTCGGCATTCGGGTCACCTGCGAAAATGCCTTCCAGATCAACCAGAATCGTGTCGCCTTCTTCGGAAGCGCGATCTTCGACCGGAATCAGCGAAGCAAATTCCTGGCGGCGTTCGTCAATTATTGATTCGATTTCGCCGTCTTCGACGGGTTTCGGGCGGCGCGTAATTTCCAGCCCCTTGTATTCCGGCGTAGGAATTTCCGGCATAACTTCAACGTGGACGTGCAGCATTACCGGTTCCGAGCCGTTTAATTTAACATTTTCGGCATTATCCAGATGAAGCTGCGGTTCGACCAGCGGCGTTAATTCGTGCTGCTGAATCGCTTCCGTTACTTTCGGCGCGAGCAATTCCTGCAGAACGTCTTGCCGGATTTCTTGTTTATACCGCATCCGCACAACATCAACGGGTGCATTACCTTTGCGAAATCCGGGAACTTGCGCCGATTTCGCGTATTTTTGGCTGACCTTATTATAAACCGCTCTGACTTCTTCGGGTTCGATTTCGATTTTAATTTCTCTTTGCGTCGGAGATACTTCGACTAATTCTGTTTTCATTATATTTTTTAAGTTTTATTTGATTTTTTTGTTCAAAAATTCTTGTTAAATCTCTCAAGAAAAGAATAACCAACTTGGCAAAAAATGTCGAATTGAGAGTTTTCGGCAAAACATTCAAGGTTTTTAATTAAAAATCAGATGTTCGGGAAACAAAAAAAAATAGCAGGTTAGGCAAAACTGAAAACCTGCTATTTTAACTTATTTTGATTGATTTTTAATCATCCCATTCAACGGTAAAATTATATCGGTCGGCACCGCCCTTCGAATCATCTATTCTGATAATGGTCGTATAATTATTGCGTCGGCTCGGCTGTTGAACAACGCGAACTTTGCCGCGACCTTCATTTTTGCTAACCCGAGCGCGTCCGTTATCGCGGCTGCCGCGTCCGCCGCGTCCCTGAAAACGCGCTCGTCCATCGCGATACTGGCGTCCGCTGACCGTTTCCGTATCGGCTCGTCTGCCGCGAATCGTAACTTCCACGACATCATCAACCGTTCCGCGCCAGGTCATCGTCTGGGCGTTAACATTTTCCGACGTTCCGAATACAAAGATTGCTCCGAAGATGGCAAAAGCCAAAGCTAATTTTTTCATTTTGATTATATCTCCTCTACAAATTATTGATTTGATTGGGGAAAGAGTCTTTCTTGACAAAACTATAGATGTTGCGGCAAGAAATTCAGGTTGTTTATAAAAATCAATTAAAGTAAAAAAAGTTATGGTGCTGAGGGCGAGACTCGAACTCGCACGCCTTTCGGCACTGGCTCCTAAGACCAGCGCGGCTACCAATTACGCCACCTCAGCCGATTTATTTTTAAAACTCTCGATTGTAAAACAGCCAAATCTGAATTTAGCTAAAAGAGCGGATAATGTCTAGCGAGGCGAGGCTCAGTAAAGTGTCGTTTTAAGTCAAACAACTTTTCTGTTTTTCATTTTCCGTTTTCAATTTTATTTATTTTTTCTCTTCCGGCAGATATTTGCGCCTTAATTCATCGAGGGCGCGGTCGGTTTCGTCAAATTCCGAAATCCCGATCGGTCGCTTTTCTTCGAGTTGCGGTTTTTCGTCTTCGGTGTCGCCGCTCAAAAATACTTTATAACCGACCGCTCCGCCGAGGGCGAGCAGACCGATTCCGACGATATAAAATAAAAGACCGTAAATAACGCCGATCAGCCAGAACAATAAATACGCACCGACACCGAGCGCGACGAGTATCAGCAAAAACTTAAGCCATTTCATAATTTCTCCGTGTCCTGCAAATGAAAATTCGTGCAAATATATTTATTATCGTATAATCTCAAACGTCATTTATCAATCTTAAATCTGAGGGAATAATTATTTTGACTTTTAAAGGCGCGACAATCAAAGAAATTTCGGAAAACCTGGACGCGAAACTTTTCGGCGAGGCGGAAACACTTGTAACGGACGTCACGCACGATTCGAGGCAAGCCGGAAAAGGCGCGCTTTTTGCGGCGATTCAGGGTTTAACGCTCGACGGACATAATTTTGTCGAGGACGTTATGCGGCGCGGCGCGGTCGGCGTGATTTCACAACTCGAAGTTCCCGAAAACTTCCGCGGCGCGTGGCTTCAGGTTGAAAATGCCCGCAAAGCACTCGCCAACGCCGCCGCGATCATCAATGGAAATCCGTCGGAAAAATTAAAGCTCGTCGGGATTACCGGAACGAACGGCAAAACGACGACGACTTATCTGCTTTTCGCGCTCGCGACCGCCAACGGCGAAAAAAGCGCGATGCTGACAACGGTCGAATACCGTATCGGCGACAGAAGCGAACCCGCCGTCAGAACAACGCCGGAAGCGTCCGATACGCAGAGATTTTTGCGCGAAGCGGTCGAAGCCGGCTGCAAAATGGCGGTGATGGAAACTTCTTCACAGGCAATTCATCTGAACCGCTGCGACGCTCTGCATTTCAAGGTCGGAGTGTTTACGAATTTGACGAGAGATCATCTGGATTATCACCGGACGATGGAAAATTATTTCGATGCGAAAAAGGCTCTCTTTGACGGCAGACTCGGCGAAAAGCCCGCGTCGAACGTAATAAATATTGATGACGCGTGGGGCGTAAAACTCGCGAATGAACTACAGCAAAACGGGCAAAAGGTCATAACCTTTTCGCAAACGGGCGACGCTGATTTAACGGCGGAAAACATCGAAGTGTCACTAATGAAAGGAACTTCATTCGATCTGAAAACGCCGCACGGAAACAGAAAGATCGAATCGCCGCTCGTCGGCAAACCGCACGTTTATAATATGCTTTCGGCAACAGCAACCGCGCTCGAACTCGGTTACGATCTGGATAAAATCGTTGCGGGTTTAAAAACCTGCATCGGTGCGCCCGGCAGATTCGAGCGCGTGCCGCACAGCGGGAATTTTGCGGTCGTCGTTGATTACGCGCATTCGGACGACGCGCTTTTGAACACTTTGAAAACCGCCCGCGAACTGACAAGCGGCAGAATCATCACGGTTTTCGGCTGCGGCGGCGACCGCGACAAAACCAAACGCATTCCGATGGGCGAAGTCGCCGGCAGACTGAGCGATCTGGTGATCGTTACATCGGATAATCCGCGCACCGAAGACCCTCTGAAAATTATTTCGCAAATCGAAGCCGGTTTGAAAAACACCGATTGCCCGTATTTAATCATTCCCGACCGCCGCGACGCGATTCAGCAGGCAATCGAAAAAGCCAAACCGGACGATGTCGTAATTATTGCCGGAAAAGGACACGAAAATTACCAGATCATCGGCAACGAAAAATATCATTTCGATGATCGTGAAATTGCTCTGGAAGCGTTAGATAGTTTGAAGGATTTAAAATTCTACTTTGTCAGATTAAAAATCAGCGTTCATCAGCGTTCATCCGCGGCTAATTTTTAATCTGACAAAGTAGAAATAATTGGGAACTGTCAGTAGCGGTTGCGTGAGCAACAAAAAACGCATTTGCTTACGCAACCGCTACTGACTTTTCAAGGTATTCACAAATTTTTCGAGAAAATCTTTCTGTGCTGCGCTCAGTTCGATAAAACGGACAGCGAAACCGATTTCGAGAAAATGATTGACGACTTCGCCCCAGAATTGAACCTTCATTCCGCCGCTGAGCGGGAAAAATATTTTCACATTTTCGCCGTCTTCGACCTCGCCGGAACACATTATAAAACAGCCCGTTTCGCTAATATCGCTGATCGTGCCGCGTTTTCTGCCGATCAAGCCTTCCCATTCGATCTCGATTTTTGTGCTGTATCGCTGATCATCGCGGCGGTCGTCTCCGCTTCTTCGGTCAATTGCCATATTTTATGTGATTTCAGATTTCAAATTTCAAATTTCAAATTTCAAATTATTCTTCATTTTTTGCTTCAACCCTTCGATTGGTCAAATAATAATAGACGGGCAAACCTAAAAGAATCAAGAAGATTCCGATAAATGATTGAAGCGGGCTGTAATATAAAGTATTTATCAGCAAACCGCTTGCCGCGATAATAAACAAGACGGGAACGACCGGATAGCCGAACGCTTTATAAGGTCGTTCGGCGTCCGGGTATTTACGGCGGAAAACGAAGATCGAAAATGTCACGACCGTGTAGAAAATCCACGAACCGAAAACGACATAATTTGTCAGAGTGTCGAACGAACCGGAAAGAGCCAGCAGACACGCCCAAATTCCCTGCACGATCAGAGCTCCGACCGGAACTCTGGTTGCCGAGAGTTTGCCGAGCGTTTGAAACATTATGCCGTCTTTCGCCATCGCATACGGCACTCGTGCGCCCGTTAAAATCGAAGTGTGCAGCGTGCCGACCGATGAAGCCATCAAACCCGCCGCCATCAGAGCCAAAACGCCCGCACCGAAAAAACGGAAGGCGACTTCCCTGGCAACCGAAGAATTTGTCGAAACGCTGGCAATTTCGGTCGGCGTTAAAACATAAAAATAAGCGAAATGGATAAAAACATACAACAGAATAATAAAAATCGTGCCGCCGATTAAGGCAATCGGTATATTTTTTTGCGGATTTTTCACTTCTCCGGCAACCAGTGTCAGATTATTCCAGCCGTCGTAACCCCACAGAGCGCCGAGCATCGCCGCGCTGAATCCGGCGATAAAATTAAATTCGACCGAACCGTATCTTTCGATATTGGCGACGTTTTCGCAAGTTCCGCCGTCGTTCACCATTCCGAGATGCGAAAAACTTCCGTCTGCCAGAAAGAACGCGCCCAAACCGACGAATAAAACGAGTGCGATTTTGATTACCGTGAAAAACGTCGCAATTTGTCCGCCGATTGAAACCGATGCGCAATTTATCGTCGTGATGATAACGATCAGCATCACCGCAACGATCTGAAGCGAAGTCAGTTCATAAGAAAACGCCGTTCTGCTTAATAGTTCGACAAAGAATTCCGGCATTTTCTCGTCGCCGACCAATTCCGGTAATTTAATTGTATTTATTTCAAAAGGTTGAGTCAGAACATTTATTCTGAAAAAAGTTTGTGCTAATTTACGTCCGACCAAATCGTTTAAAAATATCGCAAACGCGACCGCGACCGCCGCCTGCGAACCGGTTTTGGCAATAAACATCTGCATCCAGCCGTAGAGAAAACTCCAGACGCGCCCGTAAGCGTCGCGCAGAAAAATATATTCGCCGCCGGCTTGCGGCTTCATCGCGGAAAGTTCGGCGTAGGTCAACGCGCCGGCAAGCGACAAAATCCCCGCTGCAACCCACGCGATTATTACCCATTCGGGTGAACCGAGATTGCACGTCATTACTCTTGCCTTTAAGAAAACGCCCGTTCCGACGACGTTTCCGACGATGATCGAAATCGCCGCGATCAGTCCGAGTCCACGAATCAAAGAAGATTTATCAATTTGATCTGTTGCCATATTTTAGGTTTTGAAGTGTTTGTTATTTTAGATTCAAACAGATTAACACGAAATCGGAAAATTTCTGAATCAAATTTTCAAATTTGACTGTTTTCAATCGCGCTAATTTGTGATTTGATATAAAGAAATAATCCACGAAGTTTTCACGAAGGAAAAAAACCAATTAACAAATGTTCTAATTTGAGTCGCCCAAAAGATTCAATCCGGTACCATAAAGAAAAAAACCTTCGTGTTCCCTTCGTGAAACGAGCGTGGACAATTATTAACTTAAATGCGCGAACTCCGAATTTCAGCCGATCAACTGGTAAAATCTCTGCTCAAAATTTCAGAGAGCGAACAGGTTTGCTTTTTGGACAGCTGCGGTGTCGGTTATCTCCAGTCGCATCTTTTGATCGCCGGAATCCGTCCGCTCGAAGTTTTTGAAATTACCGATGAAAATCCCGAAAAGACTCTAAAATTATTCAACGAAAAACTTTCAAACCCGGATTTTGCCTCGATCTTTACGATTTCCTACGATTTTGGTTTGAAACTCGAAAAAATCGAGCCGCGTCCGAAACAGTTTGAAACCTTACCCGAACCCGATATTTTTCTTGCCCGTTTCGATTGTCTGGTTGTTCACGATTACAATTTAAAAAAGACTTTTTTAACTGGAAATGAAAAGTGTTTTGATGAAATTGAAGAAATTTTATTTAATCAACCTGCGGATTTTGCCGGTGAATTAACGGAAAAATCTAAAGTTTCTTCAAATTTCACCCGCCCAGCTTATATCGAAACGGTTGAAAAAATCCGGGAATTTATCAAAAAAGGCGACACTTATCAAACAAATCTGACGCAGCAAATCCGCGCCCGTCTGCCGGAAAATCTTTCGCCGCAGATGATTTTTTCGCGCCTGAGAAAATCGCATCCCGCGCCGTTTTCCGCATTTATCAAACGAACCGATGATTTCGTCGTTTCAATTTCACCCGAAAGGTTTTTCAAAGTAAACAGTTCAAATATTTCCGCATCACCGATCAAAGGAACTCGTCCGCGCGGAAAAAACTTTGCAGAAGATTTGGATTTGAAAAACGAGCTTTTAACGAGCGAAAAAGACCGCGCCGAAAATGTGATGATCGTTGACTTGCTTCGGAATGATCTCGGCAGAATCTGCAAATTCGGCAGCGTCTTGGTCGAAAAACTTTGCGATTTGGAAATTCACCCGACGCTTTTTCATCTGGTTTCAACCGTTCGCGGCGAATTGCGCGAGAATTTAAATTTCGGCGAAATCATCAAAGCCGTTTTCCCGTGCGGTTCGATCACCGGCGCACCGAAAATCAGCACGATGCGGATTATTGACCAGATTGAAACCGCCGACAGAGGTCTTTCGATGGGCGCGATCGGTTACTCGGTTCAAGGTTCAAAATTCAAAATTCAAGACGCGTTTGATCTGAGCGTCGCAATTCGGACGATGGTTATCAGAAATGGCGAAGCGGTTTTCAATGTCGGCGGCGGAATCGTCATTGACAGCGAACCGGACAACGAATTTGAGGAATCTCTGTTAAAAGCAAAAGCATTGCTTTCTGCTATTTATGGCGAATTTTAATTTTAATTTTCGGGAACAATTTTATTTTTGCGGTGTCTGATTTCTCGATACACTTTGACATTAAATGACTGGAGCGCAAGCGGCTCGCTTGCACCGTTGCGTGAGTAACGGAGTCCGCTTTGTAATTGAAAAATTCAATAATAACGGCTTATTCGTGCTACCGCACTCAGGCAAGCGAGCCGACAACGCAGGAAAATATTCCTTCACATTCCGATACTTTGGTTGTAACCCTGAACAGAGATTTTTCGCTAAAATTAAACCGGGAAGATGCTTCGGCTTCGGTGCAGGATCGGGAAAATTTGACGAAGAAACTTGCCGGGATTTTTCAGCAAAGACTCGAAAACCGGAATTTTGCGCCGGAAAAGGAATTTAACAATGATTTGAGCGACGCGCAAAAAGTTCAAAAAACCGTCTTTATCAAAGCCCCGCGTTCGATTGATTACGGCAGCGTCGCCAAAGTGATTGACGCGGTGAAAATCTCCGGCGCAGAACCGATCAGTTTGCAAATTGACGATCTCGATTAAATTGTTACGCAAACTTTGCAAAGCCCGTATATTTTTTTCGGGCTTTTTTCCGTTCTTTGTTAAATTCGTGTTATAATTCCTCTTGTCTTTTGGATGGTTTTTCTAAAAACCAAAATCAACTCTTCCCTATTTTTTGCGATGGTGAATTACTACAAAGTTCTGAAAGTATCACCGAAGGCATCGAGAGCCGAGATAAAATCGGCGTATCGTCGTCTGGCTCGAAAAATCCATCCCGATATCAACGTCACGACCGACACTTCTTCGCAGGAATTTTCGCAGATCACAAAAGCCTACAAAATTCTGGGAAATCCGCAAAAGCGCGCCGATTACGACCGCCAGCTGCTTCAGGCAAAATACCGCGATGAGAACGGTTCGGTGCTTTCTTCGGAAAATCTGCACGCCCGACGCTGGCGGCAGATGGTTTATGAGCGCCGTTATAACGAGATTATTGACCGGATGATCGCCGACGAACGGCGCGAATCAATGGCTCTGCAAAAGGTGATCTTCCCGACCGTCGCGCTTTTTGTTTCGACCGCCTTTGTCGCCATTTTCAAGCCGGCATTTTGGACAAATTCGCCGATCATCGGCAAAATCATCCTTTTTTCGCTGTTCGTCATCGGCTGTATTCATCTAGTTAAACGGCTTAAAGCCGGTTTTGAACGCTATACTTACAGCTCCGAAGATATTCACGATTCGATTCTTGACGAAAACGAACCGGAAGAAAAACCTTATACGAAAGTTACGGCGATCGCCTTTTTGGTTATCGGATTTTTCCTGAGTCTGGGACTCGGTATGGTGATCGGTAATTATTTTGAACTGGTCATAAATGCTTCGATTCCTTCTGTTTTTTCGCCGACTTTGAAACCCGAATTTATTGTTTATCCGCCGATTTTTGTGCTTTGTGTAGATTTAATGCACACTTTCGCATCCAAATATGAAAACTAAAGACCAACGCTTGACATCCATTTTTTCAACATTTATACTTTGTAGTTTCTCTGATCGAGAAAGTTTTCACGTTATTATTTATACAAAATTACGGAGAGTTTGAATGCCAAATCATAAATCAGCCGAAAAGCGCGTCAGGCAAACTGCCAAAAGAACCGCTGTCAACAAATCCAACAGAAGCAGTCTGCGAACGCAAATCAAAAAATTGCGAACCGCTCTGGCAGCCCAGGATAAAGACCAAAGTTTGGAACTCCTTAAACCGACGATTGCTTTGATTGATAAATCGGTAAATAAAGGTGTTTTGCACAAAAACACGGCAGCGCGTCATAAATCACGCCTGACCTCGCACGTCAACGATCTGTCGAAATAACATTTTTTTTTCCATCTCATACTTCATAATTTTTCTCCTTTGAATATTGCGGAAACGAACCTTAAACTAGTTCGTTTCCGTTTTTTTTCTTTAAAACTCTGAAAATGTGTTGATTTGATACGCCAAGCCGTCGAAGACGGCAACATTATTCCCCGCTTCGCCACCCATAATGCCAGTTATGGGGAAAGTTACGCACCAATGGAAAATTAAAAATGGATAATGGATAATGGATAATGTCAGAAAACTCTTAAATTCTCTTAAATTTGATGTTTACAGGAATTTTTAGAATTTTCATAATATCTTAAAACTTTTGCTCACCTGCTTACAAATATATTTTTTAAGCGGTTGAATAACTGCGACATACCGATATGTCGCCATTTTCAATGACTTTATCAAATGTTTGCCAATTGCCTCACAATTGGCATCGTGGGCAGCGAAGCGGGGAATAATAACGTCGGTTTCACAGGCTTTGTCGGCACTATTTTGACAAATCTTAACTAATCGGAGTGTTCAAACAGCTTCTTAAATATATTTGACAGAAGCCGGAAGAGATTTTCTGTTTTTTTTGTTAAAAATTAAGCACTCTGGAAACTAAATTTTCGAGTGTTCGGAGTTTCGCGTTTACACCGCTTTTTCCGCCGCGCTTCGATGCCCGGTTGCCTGCTAAAGCAGAGACTCCAAACTTTTTCATACGCCTTAAAATTTAATTTACGGATTACTAATTAACATCAGTATTGGATAAGAAAGATGAAATAAGCCGATGAAATCGGCGGCATATTGATTATGTCGCTCTCTTCGAGAGCTTAAACTTTAATGACGAATCTTTCCATAACCGGCGTTATGGGCGGCGAAGCGGGGAATAATGCCGCCGTTTTCAACGGCTTATCCAATACTGATGTTAATTAATACCGCTTCCGAAATATTTATTTAAAATAAAAAAGCCTTTTCCAAAAATTGGAAAAGGCTTTTTGGTTTAAGGCTCGAGTTTTATCAAATAAATTCCGATAAAACTCGAGCAGTTAATAGTTTATGGCTGTGGCATATACGCTGTCGGAGCCGGAACATCCCCGGCAATTCCCCAATTAATGCCGGTTAAAGCACTATCGGAACTCCTCAAAACATACCAATCACCTGATGAAGGTCTGAAGACCGCGACATCCGTTGTTCCGTCGCCGTCAAAATCTGCCGGTGTTGGAATATCGGTCGAGAGTCCGAAATTCACCACATAGAAATTGTCGGAGAGACTCGGTAAAATCCACCATTCTCCGTTGCGGTAAATTGCGTGATCTACTGAACCATCACCATCGTAATCGTTGGCAACAGGTTTATCGGAAGCTGATCCCCAATTAACGATACTGACACTGTTGGTCGAACTCTGGAATGTGTACCAAGTTCCACCACGGAATACAGTCAAATCATTTTTGAAATCACCATCGAAATCGCCGGTTACCGGAATATCTGTTCCCAGACCGAATTGTGATATGGTTGCCGTTTCATCCGAACTTCGGAAAATATACCAGGTTCCGTTCGAAGGTCTGAAGACAGCCAAATCGGTTTTACCGTCGCCGTCGTAATCACCCTGAACGGGTATATCACCGTTGGTTCCCCAGTTGGCAATTCTCAAGGCTTTACCCATGCTTTGGAGAATATACCAAGTGCCTTCTGACGGTCTGAATACCGCAACATCCGCAATTCCGTCGCCATCATAATCTCCCGGAACGGCGATGTCGCCGCTTGATCCGAGCGTGGTCAGCTTCGGAATACCATTGGTGCTCTGCAAGACATACCAAACATTCGTGCCCGGACGATAAACGGTGTAATCGCTCACCTTATCATTGTCAAAATCGCTGATATACGAGCGATCTTTGTCAATAATAATTCCGACACCCTGACCATCGCTAATTGATGCATTTACGGCATTACTAAGGTTAAGGAAGAATGTTTCATTGGCTTCCTTGACGGTATCGCCGATGACTGCAACCGTCACCGTTCGCTCAACCGTCTGCGGTCCGTTGCCAAGCGTAAGACCGAAATTAACGGTTCCGCTGGTAGCTACATAATCAACTCCTGCCGTTGCCGTTCCGTTTGCCGTAGCATATTGAACAGAAGCGGTTCCCGGAGATGTTCCGACATACGTTAAAGTGAACACCGCATTGACCGTTCCGCTATTGCCTTCAAAGACGCGAACGTCATTGACTGTAATAGTTCCCGGAGCCGGATCATCGTCGGTAATCGTAACGGTTGCCGGATTCGGCGTTCCGATAGTTGCTCCGCCGGTCGCATTTGAAAGCGTCGCATTAAATGTTTCGTTGCCTTCAAAAGCGGCATCATTACAGATGGTTACATCAAACGTCTTGCTTGTTTCGCCATCGGCAAATGAAACCGTGCCGCCGGTATTGACATAATCAACCGAGCCGCCGCAAGCTGCGCCGCCGGTTGCCGTGCCGCCGCCGAGTGTGTAATCAGCCGTTACTGCTCCATCGCTGCCGCCCGTGCGGGTAACAGTCAACGTTACAGTTCCACCGGCTTCAGCGACCGTATAGGTTGCCGAACTGAATTGAAGTGTTCCGGGTTGTACCGGAGCGACAAATTCATCAGCACCGATATCCGGCGTAGTTGCCGAACGCGTTTCGCCGTCAATATCAGTCGTGATTCCCGCAATCGGAGTTCCCGCGTTAATCACCGGGCTTCCGGCTTGCAGATGCAAATCGGTTGCCGAAACGAATAACGGATTAACTGCCAACGAATTCGCATCTTGTCCGGTTGCTGTCTGCCAATCGGCAAGCGTCGTTCTCGGTGTCGTCAGGAAGCCGACGTTTTGGGCGAAGTAATCATTGTAATTGATCGTCGAGAAGACGGCTGCGCCTTGCGTCGAGTTATCAATTACGGCGTAGCGTGTTCCGACGGTTTGCGTGTTGACCAGAATATTATTTCTCAGATCAATCGAACCCGCCGTCGTAACCGCCACCGTGATATTTAACGCGGCGGTCGTGCTTGCCGCATTAACCTGATCGGTGTTCATATTTACCGAGTTATAGTAAATGTTGTAACCGCCGCCTGAGGCGATTGCGATACCATAACCGTTATTGGTCGCCAACACGCCGGTTGCGCCTTGCGATGCGACATCGGAAACAAAGTTATTGGCAATCAACAGATTCGAGGTGGTGGATGTAGCGCTCGAGAAAATACCGTTACTTCCAAAACCCGTCGGGTTGATTTGCTTAATATCTCTGATTTCGTTGCGGGTGATCTGTCCGCTGCTGATCGTGCCGGCAACCTGAATACCGCTCATCGTCGCCGTCGAAGCGGCTTGTGATCTGACACCGATGATTTTATTTCGGCTGACCGTCATATTCGTCGAGTTGATGAGAATAAAACCTCTGAAAATCAGTTTTTCCGCATCAACCGTCGAACCTACTTCGTTATCAACAATCGTCCAGTTCATATCGGTCGCCGCAATACCGCTGATAAACGCCGCATTTTGAACAGCCCGAACATTATTGTTCTGAATCGTATTGTTGTTTTGCGGAGCAGTTCCCGCACCGCCGAGCGTCGTGCCGCTTCCGGCGATAACACCTTGGGAAGTTCCCGCACCGAGTAAGATGGTGTTTTTCACCGTGTCATTATTCGATCCGTTCGCCCCGTCGGTGGCGATCCAGATAATCGCGCCCGGTCCCGTTTGATTAATGGTCAGGCTGCGATCCGTGCCGCCGTTAAGCGAACCGTCGAATATGACTCGGTCCGCGCCGGACAATTTGATTAAACCGGCAGTTGCCGCCGTCGAACCCGAAATGGTACGCGCCGCGCCGCTCGGTTTAAACGTCAATGTATAACCGCCCGCGCCCGTTTCAGTAAATTGATTGAGCGCGACTGTGCCGGTTTCAGCCGTCAGATCCGACGTGATATTAACCGTTAAGTTGCCGCTTAATCCAGCACCGTTGATCGCCTGGAAGACACCGCCCGGATTGGTCAACGAGGTAATGGTTTCTCCCGTACCGACATTGATCGTTCCCGTAAACGGCGGCGGAACGTCAACAATTGTCAGCGTCGCCGGATTATTTGTACCGATCGTGGTTCCGCCGGTCGGATTCGACAGTGTTAAATTCACCGTTTCACCCGCTTCGAGAAGCGCATCGGTACACAAATCAATCGTAAACGATTGAAGTGATACGCCATTACCGAAGCTCAACACCTGCACGCCCGGATTGATATAATCCACACCCGCCGTGCATGCCGCGCCGCCGGTTGCGGTTCCGTCCGTAATTGTGGCAGTAACGCCGACAGTTCCGTCGGTTCCAGCCGAGCGAATCACGTTAATTGTGGCAGTCGTTCCCTCGCTTCCGCTGAAGTTAGTCGTGCTGAATTGAACGATTCCCGGACCGGCAACAGAGATTTCATCCGCCCCGATGTCGGGAGCAGCCGGACGCATATCGCCATCAATGTCGTCGGTTACGCCGACATTGACACCTCCGCTTTCTACCTGAGAAGTCGGTAAAATATGCAAGTCTGTGTTAGATACGAACTGCGGATCAACTTTCTTACTTGCATTATCATTGGTTCCTGCCGCCGACAAAGTGCTGGAGTAGTTACGGAAATTGAGCGGATTTGCCGTATCAGTCGGGTCAAAATCGGCAAGCGTGTATTCACCTGTGCCGAATGTTGGTCCGCGCTGTGCCATACGGTTTAGTGCATCAGAACCAACAAAGTAATCATTATTATTCAATGTCAGATTCATTGCACTCGTTCCGCCCGTCGGGACATATATCGCAACATTTCGTGTTCCCGTCGGGTTTCCGCCCGAAATGGTATTGACAAAAATATTGTTTCTGACATCAAGTCCGGTCTGCCCAGTGCCGACGATCATGAATGAGGCAGTCAAATTCGTGCTTGTCACGCCCTGCATCATTCCGTAAAGATTAACCGAGTTGTGATAAATCTGGTGTCCCGTTCCCGAAGCAACACGAATACCATAAGCACCGAAGGTTGTACCGAACCCGCCTGTTCCGCCGGTCTGGTTATTGATTACGCCCGAAACAAAATTGTTCCGAACCGTGTGTGCGCTGGCGGCAATACCGGCAATGTTGATTCCGTATGCCGCCCAAGTCTGAAGATCATTATTCTGGGCGCGATTGACCATATTTCTCTCAATCGTCGCGCCGGTCGTATTCGTGCTGTTAACACCGACATTAATGGCGTGTGTTGCCGCACTCGAACGAATAAAACCTTCAATATAGATAGTGTTACCGGCGATTACAGGATTGGTTGCACCATTCGCCGTGATACCGATAGCCGTTACCTGATTGACATCACCGGCAACCGGATTACCGATAAAGTTGTTTCTGATTTGCAGTCCGGTATGAACGCTTGTCGCCGAACCGTTGATGGAAACCGCACGCGCTGTTGTTGCGAAACTGTTGTTACTTACATTCAGATTCGTCACCGTCGCTCCGGCAGCCACGCCTGTCAGAACCGACGTGATCGGATTCGGAGCAGTAACATCGCCCGTTGCGTTCGGACCCGAAAAGATACCGAACGTGGTATTTTCCGAGGCAGTCGTGCTTGTCGCCGTGGCAATGTTTCGACCCGTCGAGCTTCCGACAACATTCAGATTTCTGAAAATATTGTTATCCGCACTATTGACGGTCGTTATGTTCGTCGCAATTCGGATAACCGAAGTGAATGTCGTCGTATTTGCCGCTGTGTTTTGCAGCGTCAAATTACGATTGATTCCCGCCGTATTCGGATTGTCGCCGTCAATCGTCACGTTATCGGCACCATTGAGTTCGATCAATCCGCGTCCCTGCACGGAAGGTCCTGCAACCATAACGCCGTCAGCCTTCGGGCTGATGACAACCGACGTATATGATGCCGCTCCTGCTCCGCTGCCGTTTAAGACAACCGGACCGGTTTCGGTCGTATTTGCAAAAATATCAACCGTTACCGCACCCGTATGCGTTCCGGCATTGATTGCCGCAACCGCTTCGCCGAGCGTCATATAAGCAACATTGCCCGGATTGACAATGACGTTTCCTGACGGAAGTTCGACATCAACGATGGTCAACACAGCAGTATTCTGTGCGCCGATTGTTGCGCCGCCCGTCGGATTTGATAATGCCAGATTAACGGTTTCATTGCCTTCGACATCGGAATCATCGCAAATCGTTACCGTAAAGGTTTGCGATGTTTCATCGTTGGTAAAGGTTAAAATGCCGGAAGCATTGATGTAATCAACACCCGCCGTGCAAGCCGCGCCGCCGGTTGCCGTGCCGCCCGCAACGGTTGCATAATCAACAGTTACGGTATTGGCACTGCCGCCCGTGCGGTTAACCGTAATGGTTGCTGTCGTACCGTCTTCATTTACTGAATAGGTCGCACTATCGAAGGCAAGCTCACCGGAAGCCGCTGCCGCCGCTTCGCCGATTCCCCAAGCCGAGAAATCAGAGATGCCGGTTACGGTCGCCGTATTAGCTGCTTCATTGACACACGGTCCGCCTGAACATTGATTTGTCAGGACGCCGCCCGCGAGTTTAAAGACACGGTAATCACCTTCATTGCCGTTGACATCTTCGTCCAGATATGTGAACGCCAGATCAGCCGTCAAGTCGCCGTTTTCCGTCAAACTCCAGTAACGCGAAACCGAATTTGCCGGGGTTAAGCCGGGCAGAGTTATATCAACCGGGAGGACAGTCAAACTCGACGGATTCGTTCCTAAAGCCGTAACGGTTGCCAATACAGGCGAATAACCGTTTTGTCCAACGTGATATGTATATGCGCCGGTCGCAGTATAACTGCGGCTCAGATTGCCGTTGACATAACCGTTCGTGCGTGTTGCCGCTCCGTTATGAATCAGCGTATTTGCGCCGGTTAAGACGACACCGTTGGTCAGTGTCAATGCGCCGGTAGCAGTTAAATCACCGCCGGCGATTGTTAATGTATGCGACGGATCATTGTCGTCATACGTCAAATTACTGATCGTTCTTGTAGCCGGAATTTCGCCGCCAGTCGTTCTGGAGAGCGTTGTTCTCAGATAGGTTATATTGATTCCGCCCGTACCGGGGTTGAAGCCGACCTGAGTGTCGAAGGTTCCGGCTGCGGTCGGCGTTGTCGTGTTGCCGATTTGTATTACTGCAGTCGTCGCACCGCCGTTTCCGACCGTAAGCTTATTAGAATTGATTACATTTCCAATGAAATTAATGATGCGATTCGTGACAATCGTCGAAACCGACGGGTCAAATGTGAATCCTAAATCGCTCTGGAATTCAAAACTCGTCATCGGAGCAGTCACCGTTCCGCTTCCCGTATAGGTTTGGGCTTGGGTGCTGTTAAATGTAATAAATCTGGAACTCGCGCCGTTATGCGTCATTGTCCCGTTATTGGTCAATGTTTGTCCGGCGAACAAGAAAAGGACGTTACCAAAATTAACCGTCGCTCCCGTATTAACAGTAATATTGAGCGAAATATTGTTATAATTTGTCAGGGTAATATCCCACTGTCCGGTATGTCCGGCACTCGTGTTATCAACCACAAGATTCGGAACAACACCGCGCATAATGAAAGTCTTAGCGGCGCCCGAAAGCGAGTTGCCTAATTGAAGCGTGCCGCCCGTTACGCCGGCAATGCCTCCGCCTGCCTGATTTCGGTAGTCTCTAGGACCTGAAGCCGCCGTATTTGCAATCTGAACGATAATCGTTCCGCCGCTGATATTGATATTGGAGAGAAGCGAAGTTCCCATATCAAACCCGGCAAGAGTTGTCGAAGTATTTCCGACAGTTTGAACAGTAATTGTGCCGCTTGACTGAGTATAGTTGATAGCGTTTGTTGATGCTGCTACACCGAACCTGCCTGCAGTATTGACTGCACCGCCTTCAATATTGATGACGCTGCCCGTGGCAAAGCCCATCGAATTTCCGGTCGAAGTGCCTACATTAAGCGTTCCCTGCGTCATTCGCAGCAGACCGGTTACGGTCGGCGAACCGTTTTGTCCTGCAACCGTAAAGTTCGGGTTGTTCAGCCATAATCCGCCAAGTGCGGGAATTGAATATCCTGCCACCGTAAATATCCGGTTTGTTGCGGTAAATGAGCCGGAAATCTTGAAGGTGCCGCTCGTCAGCGTCAGGAATCCTGCCGCGTCCGTATCAACGCCCTGCACCGTAAAGTTTGTCGCTGTCAATTCAACGACTGTCGCGCGCGCGCCTTTGGCAACAACAATGCTTCTAACGTCTGTCGTTGCACCCGTACCGCCGAATGTAACATCATCGCTGCCTGCGCCGAACGTCAGAATCGCACCGGAGGTATTGCCGTTGGTGCTGAAATCGAGTGTTCCGTTATTGGTTACGCTTCTGCTAACGGTCAGATTGTTACTTGTAACAGCTCCGGTCGTCGGTGATTGAAGGGTTCCGCCGCTGTCAATCGTTACGTTGAAAGCAACTGCTGTCGTAACATCAACCGTTACGGTACAACCCGAACCGATCACGACATTGTCGGTCGAAGTCGGAACAGTTCCATCCGCCCAGGTCGTCGTTTCGCTCCAGTTGCCGCCGGCACCGTTACAAGCATCATTGCCTGCCGGGTTTGTTGCCTGGCTTCCTGATAAAACAGTACTTAAAGCTCCTTCGGAAACAGCATAAACTTGATAAAAATAATTAGTTCCGGGATTAAGTCCGGTATCATTAAATGATGTTGCATCTTCCGCCGCCGCTCCTACATAACTGTAATTGACACCGTCGGTCGAGCGGTAAATCGCAAATAAATCTTCATTTGCCGAATTGTCCGTCCAATTGAGTGTAATTGCCGAACCTGAAACTCCCGTAAAATTCAAGCCGCTCGGTGCACTCGGCACGGGCGGCGTAAAGCTGAATGTTCTTCTGACACCGTCAGCCGCTGAGGTTAAAACAGGAATCGGACCCGCAGTATTATATAAATTTTCAACCGGATCGTTTGAAGCACCGTCAAATGTCGGCGTAACTGTTCCGTCATACGGAGCAGTTACGGAACCGACCGTGTTTGCAGTATTGCTTGACGAAAAACCGATGTGCGGATCATTTGAATTTGCATCAGCCGCACCGAGAGTGCTCATCGTCATATTTCCATAAACGAATTCGATCACACCGGATGTCTCATATAGACGTGCCTGATAGGTTAAATCCGCCGTGCCGCCGGTATTGAAGTTTGACTGCATATTGAGCCATTCAATAATCAATACGCGGTTTCCGGGTGCGCCCGTAACCATGAAATGAACCTTTCCTGAAGTATGAGTTCGTTGATCCGCGCCGTACGCAGTTATGATCGGGTTGTTTGCTTGAGCAAGCGGTTGGTAGGGTGAAGCGGTTTGCGAAACCGCACCGAGTCTGATCACGCCGTTGGCATTAACCGAGAACTGCGAATAGCGCGCTCCCTGAAAATAAAAATCAAAGCCGATGTTTGTCAACGGTGAAGCCGGAGAATCATCAACATTAGCGGCGACCAACTGGGTTGTGCCGGTTGACATATCGGTTAGTGAACCTGCAGTTGTCGTTGCAAAAACATAGCTGCCGGCTTGTGCTATTTCAGAAAATGAATTGTTGTTGAATGAAATTTCACCCTCGATTACATTTTCCCCATTATCTTTTTGTTCTTCAATTCTATCACTTAGAATTAACTCATTTGACTGGGCATAGCCGTTCAGACTAAATGCCGCAGTTATCATAAACATGCAAATAGCCGCGATCAAGAAACTTCTGTTTCCTAAAAGCCGACTAAAGATTTTATCGATTTTCATATTTCTCCTCAAAGATTCTAGTTAAGATTCCTAGTTTTTGTTTTTAGTGTTTAGATAGCGAGAATGGGAGCAATTAATACTTCTCTCCAGAAAAATTTCATAATGAGAGAACAACTTTATCCTTTGGTCACAAAGCACAGAAATCTGTAAGAATTAGTTCATTGAAAAACTAATCTATCTTTTTGTAACAAGAGAAATAAAGCTTTATTAAGCAAATCTCGTGTATTTAATTTTTAATTTAACTTTGGGAAATATACCCTATATTTCGATTTTGTCAAGCAATATTTGTCGGATTTGCTACAAACACCAGTATTTACGGCATAAAAAAAAGGCAAGCCTTTTTTTTTATGCAACTATTATTTTAAAAAACTCAAGATTTATTCCAAACGCCGTCCGACCGCGCCGTTAAAACTAAACCGACGCTGGCGGATAATAAAATGAATAAACCGAAGAGCCAAATGTATGGTAGCGAGAGAAATATTGTCCAAACTAAAACGCCGATTAAAATTGCCAGAGTTTCCGATTGTTTGGCTTCGGGCAGAAATCTTTTCTGCAATTTTTTACCGATGCTGACCTGCAGCGCGACTCGTCCGAAAATATATGAAACCATTAATAAAATAAACACCATCGGAATTATCAATGCGCTGATATAATTCGGGAGAAAACTCAGAGAACCGACGACGGCAATCGTCGTTAAGATAAAACCGACGATGCCGATTCCGAGGATTTTGAAGGTCGTTAATTGAAATCTGGCAATCGAACGGCTGACCGCGCCGGGCGCGATGGTCGTCAGAGCCATCGAAATAATAAACCAGAAAAGAACGGAAATAAGGCGTTGGGCGAAAAATTGCCAGGTCAAGGAAGGTGAAAATATCTGTGCCGGATTTTGCGTAAAATCGCGGATTTCGTCTTCAAACATCGCGATCATCACGGTTTCCTTTTCTGCATTGCGAAGCGGAGTTTCGCTTTCGGGGCGGTAGCTGCCGCCGAAAACGATGACATCGCCGCCGATAAAGGCGTCTTTGGTTTGAATGATCGAACCGCCGATTGCCGCGACATCGCCCGTAACTTTTCCTTCAATCGTCACATTACCGCCGAACACCAAAACGCCTTTTGCTTCCTTTTTGACGATGACGTTTTTGCCGAATGCGTAAACCTCCATTTCGGGAGCATCATTGACAATGATCGTTTTTTCGTCGGGCTGCGTGGTGATGTCGGTTTGCGCGAAAACGCAAAAACAGGCAAGCAAAATAAAAACAAATCCCGAAAGCATCTGTGCGAACGGAATTTGTTGATATAAAAAAAGATGTTTTCTAATGCCTGTTTGAACCACTGTTTATTAAGCCTTTTTTTAATTTTGGGTATGATATTCTCTTGAAAATAAACGCGAAAGCACAAGCGACGAAAAAATTAAAAACACGAGCAAAACCGAGAGCGAAACGGCTGAATTAAAAATAAATCGGTGGCTTAATGATCTGAGAATTACCGCGATTCCGACCGCGAGATCGTGAACTAAATTAAAAGCAAATCCGCCGATTGCCCAAAACTGGGCGACAAATTGTTCGGAAGTTTTGACGATATTTCCCGTTTCCTCGCCGAGTCCGAGCAAAACCATTAAAAACAGAGCCGCGCAAACAAAAAGAGCTTTAAAACGCTCCTGCGGACGACGCAAGCCTCTGACATTGCTTTCGGCACTCGTTAAAATAACTTTTGTAAAATCTTCGGGAAGTTCAAATTCTCTTTCGTGTTCATCGAGAACAAAATCCAGAGCGCAGAGCAATTTTTTCTGTTCGTTGAGTTCCGCCGCGCAAGACTTGCAAACCGCCAGATGTTTTTCCAAAACGATTTCTTCACGCGGAGAGAGATCGCCGTCAATATAGGCGATTATTTGTTGAGGCGAACAAATAGTTGGGGGTTTAGCGGTTTGCAAATTCATTTATTTCCAGCAAATTACTTCAAAAATTTAATCGTCAAAGGATATTCCCAAAGCTCGCCGTTGTTTGCCTTGATCCCGCCGATAATCGGATACACGATTCCCATAATTGCCAATGCCAGAAATCCCAGAAGTCCGATAATAAAAAAGGTCAAAATAAAACTGACCACGCCGTAAATCAAACCGGAAATCATCCAATTGACAATCATTTTGCCGTGCGCGTCCAACGCCGGCATTTCATCTTTTTTCATTTGCCAGAGAACAATCGGTGCGATTACGCCGCCGAACGGGATTAAAACATTCAATAACTGCGAAAGATGCAGAAACAATCCCATTTGTTTTTCATCTTGCGTTTGCAAGTGCATCGGCGGTCGGTTTTGCATATCGTAATTCATAGATTTATCTCCTTTTCAAATAAATTCTTACGTTTGATTTTCGGTTTAGGTTTCTAAAGTTCAAATTCCGTCAAATCCGCGTTCGATAAAAATCTCGCGCATCATTTCCCGGGCGCGAAACAGGCGGTTTTTCACCGTGCCGAGCGGCAATCCGGTAACTTCGGCGATCTCGTCGTAGCTTAAGTCCCGGGCGTGTCTGAGGAGAATCAATTCCCTGTAAACCGTCGGCAGACATTTGACGACCGATTCGATTTCCGTGCGCCATTCGCTTCGTTCGCGTTCCTGTTCGGGATTCGGTTGCCCGCTTTCGATTTGAAGTTGATACGAGCCGTCCGGCGTTTCGACATCGAGACTTTGCTGATACACCGAATTTCGGCGCATATAATCAATCGCCGCATTATGCGCAATGCGGTACAGCCAGGTCGAGAATTTGTAATCGGAACTGTATTTTTCCAGCGAATTATAGACCTTTATAAAAACTTCCTGCGTTACGTCGAGCGACGCATCATAATTATTCAACATCCGGTAAATATAGCTTGTGATCTGGCGTTGATAGCGATGGACGAGTTCTTCAAAACCGGCTTCGCGTCCGCTGATCGCTTTTTCGATCAGCTCTCCGTCAGTCAAACTTTTTACATTATTTAAGGCAATCGCAGTTTTTGTCATCATGATGCAAATGTTATACGGCATTTAATTATAGTTTGTTTCACGCCAAAAACAAAAAAAGCAACTCAATGGAAAATGGAAAATGGATAACGGATAATGTAAGAATTCTTTAATTCTACTTTGTCAGATTAAGTTTGAAACTTAAAATCAACGAAAATCAGCCGCAGATTTTCGCGGATGGACGCGGATAAATCAAATGAAATTGCTTAAATCTGAGAAAAATCCGCGTTCATCCGCGTTCATCTGCGGCTGATGTTTAATCTGACAAAGTAGCATTAATTATCCATTATCCGTTATCCGTTATCCATTGATTCTCAGCTTATTTCCAGCCCAGACTTGCCAGTCCTGCCGGCGCGGCGATTTCGCTGAAATTCATCGTTTGAACCGGCATATTTAAACCGACATCTTCGGGGCGCAGAATTTTTAAGGTTTTCCCCAGTGCGTCATCGGCAATTTCCTTTAATCGCGCGGATGTGAAATTTTTGCCGATGGCGAGAACTTTTTCCAGAAATGTTTCGCTTTCCGCATTGCCGAGACGGTCGCGGTAAAACATTAAAAGCCGGAAAATCTCGTCGTCCCGTTCTTCTTCGGTGCAGGTTACGCTGCGGACGACCATCGGTTCATCGCCGCGCAATAAAAGGGCGACAAAGCCTTCGTCCTGCGAACTTATCAGCAGCGAATCGCGCTGCGTTTTTTTATCGAGCAGCCATTTTGCCTCGCTCAAAGCCCGCGGCAAGATCAAACCCGCCTTCCAGCCGAGACGTTCGAAAAGCGTTTCGTATTCATCAATCACGCTGATCTTGACGGCGGTGGCGAAATAACGGGATTTTCCTTTTTCATCCGAAGCGATTTTGCGCCGCGAAATCCGCATTTGCCCGGAGGGAATACCGAATGTGTTTTCCGCCTTCCAATCGAGAACTTCCGTTAATTCGTCCTTTGAAGCCGGTTCGGAGTCGAGTGTTAAAATTGCCGTTCGCGCCGAATTGCTCGGCAGAGAAACCGACCAGCTTTTTTGCTTTAAAAGTCCGGCGTTCGAGAGAACTTCATCGAGCATTACCAGCATTTCTTCGGTGCTGGAAATATTTCTTTCGGTAAAACTCGGCACCAGCAGATGTTCGGGAAGTTCGATGGTCGCGGCTTGTTTGATGCCGAATTGACTTCTGCCTTCCTTCTGCAAGGCGAGTGCCGTGATTGATTCTTTCTCCAAACCGAGCGCGGCTTTCGGAAAATTAGCCTGGATTAAACTTTCTAACATAAGAGTTTACCGAGTTTGCCGAGTTTGCCGAGTTTGCCGAGTTTGCCGAATCTTTCAAATTAATTGACTCGGAAAACTCTCGGAACCCGGAAAACTCGGCAAACTCTATATTAATAATCTGAATAATTTTTGCCGGTGCTGTCTGCGCCTTGCGCCATACTTTTGACATCCTTCAAACCTTGATTTCCGTCGGAAGAATAAATGTCTTCGCCTTGAACTTCCGTCCATTCTCTTTTTTCTTCATTCAGCGGGTCAACCGGAATTTCGCGCAGATAACTGCCGTCAACCAGATCATTTAAGGATTGCGGCAATTTGCCTTTGTCGGTCGCGTATTGATCAATCGAACGACGCATCTGCCAGAGATTTTCCTTCAAAACGGTTTCGCGGGCGTGCAGTACGCTGCTTTGATATGTCGGGATTGCCACCGTCAGCAGAATAATCAAAATAAACATCGCAATCATCAATTCAAGCAAGGAAAAACCATTCTCGATTTTGGATTTTCGATTTTGGATTTTCGATTCGTCAATAGTTCCAAGTCTTTTGAGCGGCAAAAAACTTTGAACTTGGAACTTGGAACTTGGAACTTTTAAAAATCTACCAATCACTGTATTTCTCCCCGTTTAAGGCTTCTTCGTCCGAATTCGAGCGGACATCGAAAACATTGACATCGTCCCAACTTCCGGAATCTTCCGTTTGATAAGATGAACGAAGTTTCCAATCGGATTCTCCGGTCATCGGATCAATCGGCATTTCGCGTAAGTAAACTTTTGTTACTTCTTTAACTTCGGCTAGTTCGGTCGCGTTCGTATCTTCAAAAGCACCGCCGCCGGTTGCGCCGGGCGGCAAACCTCTGGCTTTGACCTTGACGCCGTCAACCAGAGATTCGAGAGACGGCGGATAACGGTCGAGATTTTCCGAATCAAAAATCGTGCAATCGTCAACAATAACGCGGCTTCGCGGATCGGCGGGAGCTGCACCGCCACTTAAATCAGCTCGATTTCCCGACACGAGCGCGCCTTGCGGACATGCGCCGACCGTATCGCGGTGAAATTCGTCAATCGCATCGCGCATCATTCGCAGAGTTTCCCGCAACCGCAATTCCTTCTGTCTTTTATTGGCGTGCTGCATCAGCGGAATCGTTCCCATCACCAGAATCGAAAGCACGGTTAAGGTAATCACGAGTTCGAGCAGCGTAAATCCTTTTCGTCCTTTATTCTTTGTCTTATGTCCTTTGATAAAAACCGATTTTGACGCGAGTTTGCTTTTCAACCGATAAAATGAATCCGTCGGATTAAAGCTAAACTTGGAACTTGGAACTTGGAACTTTAAACTCATATATTAAAATTTCACCGCAAAATTTTCGCCCGTTGACGAAGTTAAACTCAAAGCTTCCCTTACAAAGGAGAGTTCGTGTTTTCCGTCCGCCAACGCTTCGATTTCGATATACGCCAAAACACCCGATTTATTATCGCCGGCGTCATTCGGAACGCTTAAAGTAACAAACATTTTTCCGCTTTGATTAATAAACGGCACAGCCGGTTTGCGAAGATTTGCCTCGCCGAAAACTTCGCCCAGTTCGACCGTTTTAACTGCCAGTTTCGTTTCATCAAAAGCCAGACCGATGACCGCCGAATTAAAGGCTTTCGAGCTTCGGATAATGACGGCAAGTTTTGTTTTTTCACCGGCTTTCATTTGACGAATGCCCGGTAAAAACTGGAGTTCGGCAACCGGATTAGCCGGCAATGTGAACGGCTCGGTTTTGATTTCATCAACAAAATTCGATTTTAGGGAAGTTTCCTTCAAAGCGATATTTTTTATCGAACTGTTGGTATTTGGCGGCGTTTCAACCGTTTTCTGATTTTCAGCCATCGGTTTTATTTCGAGAGTTTTCACTTCCGCATCAACCGGAACGGTATTTTCTTCAGTCGTCATTTTCGGCTGAAACGGTTCGGGCTTACTGCCAATTTTCTCGATGCGCGGCTTCTCTGCCGGATTTTCGGTTTTATTTTCAATTTTTGCATTTGTCGTCGAAGCATCGGATCTTACATAAACAGGTTCATCAATCGGACGGTCGGTAAGCTGTACTTTCGCATTATTTCCGAGCCGGCGGGCGGCGGCAAGCTGCTCTTCGACTTCTTCCAGAATAACCATTGCTTCCAAAGAACTCGTTGTCGGAACCGCCAAACTACCCGTTTCGCGCTCTTCCAAATCTTCCGGCAAAATTGACGGTGCGCGGATGACGCGGGGCGTTACGGCAATGACAATATCAACTTGATTATTATTTTTTGTAGGTGCAGTAAATAATCTGCCGATGATCGGAATCAACCCGAGAAGCGGCAAACCCGAACGTCCATTTGTTTCATTATTTTGGGCAACGCTTGCTAAAAGAAGTGTTTTATTATTTTGAACTCTTGCCGTTCCCTTGATAGTTCGTTCGGTAAAGATCGGGTTGAAAGTATCGGGTCCGGCACCAATGTCTTTCGATTCGATTTCCATTGTTACCTGAACATCTTGATTCGGAAAAACCAGCGGTTTGAATTTTAATGTTAATCCGATCTGCTCATAATTAATGACCTCAGCCGCACCATTATTGATTCCGCCTTGGGGATTTCCGCCCTGATTATTATTGAATCCGAGAAGTTGTGCGGTTCTAACAGGAACGCGCTGACCGATTCGAGCCGAAGAATCTTCATTATTAAAAGCGTGGATTTGTGTTGAAGCAAGTAATTTTGTATTGGTTTTACTCTGAAAAGCTACCAAATTTGCGGCGGGCAAAATAATCCCGGCACCAATAGCGGTTGGTAAAGCATTTGCTGCTGTTCTGCCAACAGTTGAAAAAATGTCATTTCCGCCCAAGCCGACCACACCGCTGGTCGTTCCTCCGAGATTTGTCAAAGATGCTCGTGAACCGATTTGATTTCCAAGCTCGAGCAAATCATTTTTTGAAACCTCATAAATTGCCACATCCATCACGACTTCGGCGCGGTCTTTATCTAAAGAACCGATCAATTTCCCGATCAGACGAATGTTTTCCGAAGTATCGCGGATCGTGATGCTGTTGGTTGCATCATCGGTTAAAACGATGGTCGGAGTTCTGCCGGGTTGTGCGGGAATCGCGGTTTTGACGACGTTTGCGACATCCTTCGGGCTGGCGTTTGCCAGATAAAAAGTTTTGAGAACAAGTTGTTGAAATTTTTGCCGCTGGTTTCCGTCGGCAACCAGAATCGTGCGGGGTCCGACCTTCTGGAAAAACAGATTTTCCTGCAGAAACAGATAATCGAGAGCTTTGGCAGCGGTGACTTTTTTAAGTTCGATACTCACTTTGCGTCCCGGAACTCCTGCACGAAAAGTACCTACATCAAATAAAACATTCAAATCCAAATCTTTTGCCAATTCCTTGATCAGCCATTGCAAGTCAACCGGATTCGGAAACGGAACATCGCGCAGTATTTCAAGTTGTTGGGGAATCACGAAACCCTGCGGTATATTTACGCCGTTATAACTTGTCGGCACTAACTTTACGCCGTTTGTATCGGTTTTATCATCAGGCGCATCGCCGTTCACTTCTTTTTGAAACCTGACCATTCTTTCCATCTCGGATTTTGCCAGTTCATTGACCGGATCATAACCGTAGGCTTTGCGAAAGGAAAGGTAAGCTCCGGCATAATCCTGATTCTCCGCCTGCATTCTGCCTTCCTTCATAAACATCTGCGAAGCATAAAAAAGTGCCCGTTGATAATGAAGCCGGTATTCGGGATTGCGCGGACTGTCTATAATTGCCAGCGCAAATTTTTCGACGGCTTTATCCCATTCTTCCGAGTATTCGTGTTTTAAGCCTTCCTTAAAGAGCTTTTTACCGTCGCCTTTCGCCAAAACAGCCGTCGGTGAAAGCATCGAAAGAAGTAAAAATATCGTAATTGAAAAACGAACGTAAGCAGATTTTTTCATATATTTTATTAAAAATTTTAACCGAATTTTTCCGGCAATTAATAGGCAAAAATTTGATTTTATTTCAATTTGTGAAATAAAACAGCCGTTAAAATACTGGCAACATAGAGCGCACCACAAATTTTCAAATTGAGAAAAGTTTTCAACTTAAAAAGTGAAATGTTTGCATCAGACACTCTATACACGCCGTCTTTTTTGTAAAGTTCCAAAAATATCGGAGGAAAATTCCAAAGGTATTTTCAACCCAAACCCCGAAAAATGCAAATTATTAACTGATGTTACGCAAGACTGGAGCGCAAGCGGCGGAACGGTGTTTGCATAAAATCAATTTTATTTGATGCACAAGCTTTTTCGCCCTTTGCGGTCATGCAAGCGAGACGCTTGCGCTCCAGTCTTTATCTTCTTGCGTCGGCATCAGTTATTAACGAATTTCTTCAACAAAAGTGACGCGATTTATCTCGTGCAGGGTTGTCAGCCCGGCAAAAACTTTTTTGACCGCCGCGATTCTCAGACTCGACAAACCGTCTTTTTCGGCTTGGCGGCGGATTTCCGAACCCGGACGGCGATCAATAATCATTTCACGGATCGCGTCCGTCATATCGAGCAGTTCGTGAATCGCCGTTCTGCCGCGATAACCCGTATGATTGCAGGCATCACAGCCGACATTCATAAAAAATGTCTTATCCGCAACCTCTTCGGCTCGCAAACCGGATTGCATAATTTCTTCGGCATCGGGTCTATACTGGCGTTTGCAGGTCGAGCATAAAAGTCTGACCAGTCTTTGTGCCAGAACGCAGTTGAGCGAGGCGACAAAGTTATAAAGATCAACCTTCATATTCAAAAAACGCCCGATCACGTCAATCACGTTATTGGCGTGAACCGTTGTAAAAACAAGGTGTCCGGTCAAAGCGGAGTTGATCGCGATCTGCGCGGTTTCTTCGTCGCGGATTTCGCCGACCATTATTTTGTCGGGATCGTGGCGCAGAATCGAGCGAAGACCGCGGGCAAACGTCAAACCTTTTTTCTCATTAACCGGAATTTGCATAATTCCCTGAAGTTGATATTCGACCGGATCTTCAATCGTGATGATTTTATCTTCGATATTGCGGATTTCGTTGAGCGCACCGTAAAGAGTCGTCGTTTTACCCGAACCCGTCGGACCCGTTACCAGAACCATTCCGTAAGGCTCTTTGATATAAAGCCGGAAGCGGCGCAAATCTTCTTCGTCAAAACCGACAATGTCGAGGCTTAAATTTTTGAATTCTTCTGAAATTTGTTCTTTATCGAGAATACGAATAACGCAATTTTCGCCAAATACGGCGGGCATAATCGAAACGCGAAAATCAACCGTTCTGCCCTTGTACCGCACCCGAAATCTGCCGTCCTGCGGAATCCTTCGTTCGGCAATGTCGAGTTCGCTCATTACTTTGATACGCGAGATCAAGGTTTGATGATAGGCAATATCAATCGGATCAACCTTTTGATAAAGCGCACCGTCTATGCGGAATTTGACGGCAACATCACGGTCGCTGGCTTCGATGTGAATATCGGACGAGCGCGATTCCATGGCGTTGTAAATGATCGTGTCAACCAATTTAATGATCGGCGACATATCGGAATCACTGGCGAGGCGGTCTAAATCAAGAACTTCTTCGCCCTGATCGGTTTCCTTGACGAGCGAGATTTTAAAGGTCGAAGCGGCTTCCTGCAAAACTCTCTGCGTCGCGTCGCCTTTTCGCAAAACGACATCAATCGCTCCGGCGGTCGCCACATACGGCACGATTCGCACGTTCAGAACATTTTCGAGTTCGTCCAAAACTTCCAGATTGGTCGGGTCAGCCATCCCGACGTGCAGATTTCTGCCTTCGCGTTTGAGCGGCACGAATTGATTGCGAAGCATCAGTTCAACCGGAATTCCCGCCAGTTCTTCATAACTGATCGGCGATTCCTTATCCGGCGGAAGCAGATCAATATACTGCATCCGATAGCGTTTTGCCTTTTCTTTCGCTTCTTTGACTTCCGGCGGTTCGTTTTCCATAAACTCCGAAACATCAATTTTCGGAGCGGAAGTCATTACACTGGTTCCATTTGTTTGATTTTCCATATTTCCAAATTGTACCGCCGCCCGTCCCGGCGGCGGTACTTTATTTTTTCCCGGCAAACGGTCCCGAAGAAATCGTTTGAATGATCGGCAGATAAATTGCCAGCAAAATAGTAATGACGATTCCAGCCATAAAAACCAGAATCACGGGTTCGAGCAAGCTCGTTAATTGTTCGAGCCGGACTTCGGCTTCGGCATCGTAAAAGTTGGCGACTTCGTCGAGCATCTCGCGCAGACTT
Organism: Pyrinomonadales bacterium; assembly: GCA_038246645.1. Lineage (GTDB taxonomy): Bacteria > Acidobacteriota > Blastocatellia > Pyrinomonadales > Pyrinomonadaceae > JAHCHG01. Next base: position 11,929 of record JBBRVS010000012.1, on the reverse strand, counting down.
CCCGAATTTTCACCGATTCCGATCATATCAAGCGCGAGTTCCGGCATCCAATTGGCTTTTTCCAGAGCTTCGGTAAAACCGCGACCTTCACGAATCATCGGCAGAACCGATTGACTGCGGCGGCGAAGTTCGAGATTCGAGATGGATTGCGACGAAATATCCCACGCGTCCGGGACGGTAATTCCGCCCGAAAGAAGCGTCGAAAGCGAACGCGCCAGTTGCGAGGTGGTCATCTGTTTGATCAAAACCCCGATAATCGGCAAACGCAAAAGGAATTTATGAAGCAGCAATTTCCCGTTCGGCGATCTGAGCCAAATGACCATTGCAAAAATTAAAATCAAAAGCAGAGGCAAAAGCCACCAGATATTATTTGCCACCGTTGTCGAAATCGTTATCACGACAACGGTTACGGTCGGAAGCCCCTGACTCGTGCTTAAACCTTTAAAAAGGTCTGACATTCTCGGCACGATGTAGAGTGTTAAAAACCCGACCATAAAGATCGCGGCGGTCATCAGAAAGAGCGGATATGCCAAAGCACCGCGCAGTTTCCGCGAAATCCCGACGTTGCGCTTTAAATAATCAACATACCGCGCCAGTACTTCGTCGAGCGAACCGCTCTGTTCACCGGCGAGAAGCGAAGCCGTATAAATTCGCGGAAAAGTCCCCTGCGCTTCAAAGGCATCCGAAAGCGGAATGCCGCTTTTGATTTTGTCTTCGACATCCGCCAAAACATTGCGAAGATTTGATGAAGCCGAGCGTGTTTTTAAAAGTCCGATGGATTGCAAAACCGGAATACCGGCGCGAAGCAGAGCCGATAATTGCTGATTGAAAAGCAAAAAATCATTTTGCTTGACCTTATTTTTTGCGCCGCCCAAATGCAGTACGGCAGACAAACCTTTATCCGCCGAAGATACCGCAAACACGCGAAAACCCTCGTTTTCAAGCTGCGATTTCGCTTCCTTCGCGCCGCTTGCTTCAACAATGCGCGTCATCACATCGCCCGAAGGCGTTCCTAAACGACAAATAAATTCAGCCATAATACATTTTCGATTTTAAATTTGCAATTTGCGATTTTTTTTAAGAAATAATCCTGATTATACAAAACCTTCGTGAATGTAAATTAACAAATAAAAGGTAGATTTTACAAATAATATTTAATCAATCGGAAAACGCAAATTGAAAATTGCCTGGTGCAACAATTAATTTCACGTATTTGGCGTTGAAATGTTGCACTAACCAAATATACATAAAAGATTTTCCCCTCGTTGCAACTCATTTTAATTTAATAACATCGAAAAAAATATCTTGCAGAAATAAAAATCGTTACATAGAATATAATTAAAATAAAGGAGAATTTATGGATGTGAAGCATTATCCGAAAACCCGCCGCTCTTACGTGGCGCATTTGTGGTGTCTTTTAGCGTTATTACTGGGAATATTTACAATTTCTGCACAAACCCCGGAACCGACTCCGACACCGGAACCGACTCAAAATCAAGATGTTATCGAAGAAGATAACAAACCTGTTCAGATCAAAACCGACCTTGTCACTCTGACTTTAACCGTCACCGATCTTTACGGACGTTATGTTTCGGGTTTGAAAAAAGAAGCTTTTACGATTTGGGATGAAAAGGAAGAACAGGAAATAACATTTTTCAGCGATGCCGACGCGCCCGTTTCAATCGGTATTTTGTTTGACGTTTCCGATTCGATGAGCGGCGAGAAAATCGGCAAGGCGAGAAATGCCCTCGAGCGTTTTATCAACACAAGTCATCCGGCGGACGAATATTTCCTGATTGCCTTTAACAGCCGCGCCCAGCTTCTGCTTGACCGCACCCGCGACGGCGATGCCGTTTTGCGAAAACTGACTTTGGTTAAACCATCAAACAATACGGCACTCTATGATGCTCTGTATCTCGGTGCCGAACGCGTTACCCGCGGTTCACGTCAGAAAAAAGCTATCTTAATTATCAGCGACGGACAAGATAATGCTTCGCGCTATAATTTCGGCGAAGTAAAACGTCTGATGAAGGAAACCGATGTCGTCGTTTATGCCGTCGGGATTATGGACGGCAGAGATTCGGGCAGTTTGAACGGAATGCAGGGACAAGCATATTTGGATGAAATCACCTCGATTACGGGCGGGAAATCGTTTTATCCGCAAACCGATGTCGAACTGGATGAGATTTTTGAACGCATCGCGCTCGAACTTCGCCACCAATATTCCATCGGTTACACGCCGAAGGGGTTCGTACCGAACGGCGAATATAGAAAAGTAAAAGTTAAGGTCAAACCTCCGCGCGGTCTTCCGCGTCTAACGGTTAGAAATCGGGAAGGCTATTATGCCACTCCGCAAATAAATTACCGCTAGAAATTCTATTTTGTAGATTAGGAGAATGATGAACAAAAGAAATTTATTTATTTTACTGGTTGTGTTTTGTTTAGTTTCGGTTTCGGTCGTCTTTAATTTTTCGACAACTCTGGCGCAAAACACTCAACGGACGCGTCAGGCAGCAACACCGACACCGCCCGTTGACGACGACGAACCGCCGCCGCTGCCGGTAATTGAAGACAAGCCGCTGATTATCAAAGCCGAAGTGGTCAATTTAAATGTCCGCGTCATTGACCGTAATAATCGCCCGATTAATACGCTGGCTCAACAAGATTTCAGGATTTACGAGGATAATGTCATCCAGCCGATCGAATTTTTTGCCAAGGAAGAAGTTCCCACCAATTATTCTCTCGTCATAGATAATTCCGGTTCGATGCGGTTTCAACTGGAAAAAGTAATCGAAGCCGGAAAGATTCTGATCAATACGAATCGTCTGGACGATGAAACCAGTATCATCCGTTTTGTCAGCCGCGATAAAATCAGCATCGAACGCGATTTTACTGCCGATAAAGAAGAATTGATTGATTCGCTCGATAACCTTTTTGTCGAGGGCGGCAAAACGGCGATAGTTGACGCGGTTTACCTTGCCGCCGAAAGAGTTGAAAATCACGATAGAGTTGATAAAAATGACCGCAAACGCCGCGCCTTGATCCTGGTTTCGGACGGCGAAGACCGCGACAGTTATTATAAGGAAGAACAACTTTATGAACTTCTGCGCGAATCCGACGTGCAGATTTACGCCATCGGGTTTATTAATGAACTTTCCAAAGAAGGCGGTTTTATCAGCAAAAGTCCGCAGGGCAAAGCAAAGGCATTTCTGGAAAGATTAGCCAGCGAAACAGGCGGAAAGGTTTATTTTCCGAACAATCTGAACGAACTCGATACAATTGCCCGCGACATCGCCAGCGAACTCAGAACGCAGTATTCAATCGGTTATATTCCGACCAACAGCGAAACGGACGGAAGTTTCAGAAATATCAAAGTATCGGTCGCCGACGGACCGAACAATCAAAAACGGATTGCCGTGACGCGTTCCGGCAGAAAAGCCGTCGCCGATGATGAACTTCCCGCTTTTCAAAATCCGGTGAGAAAAACCAAAGGTCAATAATTTCAAACAAAACCGGATAGCTAAAAAAGGCGAATTTCAAATTTCGCCTTTTTTTTATCCAAATTTTTAATAATTAAGTAGATAAGAATTTGACTCCCGTTATTTACTTTTACCTTTTGCCTTTTTACTTTTGCCTTTTGCCTTACTGCTTAACTTTTACCGCCGACCGAACCGGAAATTTTCTTGCGAAAGGTTTCGCCCGTCTGCAAAACCGGAATTCCTTCATCAACTTCCGAATGCGGTCGCGCAATAACGTGGGTTGCCGTCACCGTTCCGATTTTGCGTGCCGCCGCAGCGCCCGCTTCGACCGCCGCTTTGACCGCGCCGACCTCGCCGCGCACAATCGCAATCACCAATCCGGCATCTATCCGCTCATAACCGACGAGGCGAACATTCGCCGTTTTGACCATCGTATCCGCCGCTTCGATCATCGCTACCAAACCGAAACATTCAACCATTCCGAGTGCTTCCATAATGTTTATCTTCCAGAATATTATTTTTTCTTGCGCTTTAAAGCAAAAATCAAAACCGCCAAAAACAACAGCAGCGCACCGCCGAGAATTGCCAGGAAAAAAATCAGAACCGCAATTTCCATATTATAAAGCTAATAACCAAAAGTTTTGCCCCATTCTAAAAATCCTAAAAACTCCCTTAAATTATAGATTCCGTCGTAATTTAGAAGTTTTCATACATTTTCCGTTATCCGTTTTCAATTTTGCATTGATAGATTTATTTCAGAGACATTGCAATAAAATAAATGATAATCGTAAAAATTACCAGTAAAACCGCCACTCCGATAAACCATAAATTCGGGGCGTTTTCGTGTTCTTCCCAAATAATTTCAACCTTTTTCGGCTCTATTCTCCGCGCCTTATTTCGCAGAGCGGCGGCGGATTTCAGCTTAACATTATCTTTGCCGGTTGGTTCCGGCTTGGTTTCGGCAAACGACGCATTTTCTTTTTCGATTTCTTCCGACTGATTGATCAGATCGTTTTCGATCTTAGAGTTATTTTCGTTTTCCTTGACAATTGTTTTTCTCGATGATTTTTCCTTCTTTTGATGATTATTGGAAGGAATTTTTTCTGCCACCGCCGCGCCGCAGTTATAGCAAAAAAGTGCAGCGGGGCGCACATCCGTCCCGCAAGTAGCACAAACTTGATTTTCAATTAATGTTTCAGCCATTTTAAAATGATGTAAATGAAAGGCTTGCAGTCATTCCGGGAAGATTTATAAAGAATTTGAATTTTGCCTCTCCTTAAACTTTTGCAAAAATCTCCTTTTCCGTCCCCAGATCACGCGCCGAAGGCGTAATAATCGTTTTCGCCGTAATATAAATTTTCTCGCCGCTTTCAAAGGCACGTTTTACATCGTCCTCACTGACAAAATCAACCGCCTTCGCTTTCGCCCCGTTCGCCGCCGGTGCTTGCGGTTTTAATTCGTGAATTATCGTTTTCACGGGCGAAGCACTTTGATTTTCGCTTTTGGATTTTTGATTTTCGATTTCTTTATTTTCAGCTTCTTTAGAATTTTCCTTTAATTTCTTACTCAAAAAACTGTCAACAATCGCCGCGATTTCTTCGCGTTTGATATTTCGGTCTTTGATTTTCGGACTTTGAACTTTAAACTTTGAACTTTGAACTTCCGCCGGACTTTGAACCGGTTTTGTTTCAAAAGCGACGCGCTTGATGTCCATCAGATGAATCGGCGAAATATTGTCGCTCGTGACATTTCCGCCCCACGAACCGCAGCCTAAAGTCATCGAAGGAGCAAGATCGGTCGAAAAACCGATTGCGCCGTGCGTCGTCGGCGAATTTATGACAACGCGCGACGCGGGCATCTGTTCGCCGTACCGAATCGCGGCTTCTCTCGAAGAGCTGTGCATTCCGGCAGTATGTCCCATTCCGCCGAATTGCAGAATTTCCAGACAACGCTGTGCGCCCTGTTCGATTCCGTCAACGACGAAAAATGCCAGCGTCGGCGAAAGTTTTTCGATTGACCAGGGAAAATCGCGCCCGACTCCGCCGCAGTTCGCCAGCAAACAGCGCGTTCCGCTCGGAACGCTGATTCCGGCGAGATTCGCAATATATTCGGCTGATTTCCCGACGATTTTCGGATTCAAAGTGCGTTGCGGAGTCAGCAAAACCGAGGCAACTCTTTCCGCTTCCGTTTCATTTAAAAAATGTCCGCCCTGCGCTTTGAATTGCTCGCGAACCTGATCTTCAACGGGCGCGTCAACGACGACCGATTGCTCGGAAGCGCAGATCGTGCCGTTGTCAAAACAGGTACTTGTTAAAATATCTCTGACCGCTTTTTCGACATTTGCCGTTTTTTCGATAAAAACCGGAACATTTCCCGGTCCGACACCGAACGCCGGTTTGCCCGAAGAATATGCTGCCCGGACAAGTCCCGTGCCGCCTGTTGCCAAAATTACCGCCGTTTTTTTGTGCTTCATCAAAGTTTCCGTGCCTTCGATGCTCGAAGTCGTCAAACATTGAATCGCATCGGGCGGAAGTCCTTCTCCGGCAGCGGCTTCGCGCATAATCCGCGTGGTTTCGGCAATACTGCGCGCCGCCGCCGGATGCGGCGAAAGCACAATCGTATTGCGCGATTTTGTCGCGATGATGATTTTAAAGATTGCTGTCGAAGTCGGGTTCGTCGAAGGAATTATCGCCGCGACAACTCCGCGCGGGCTGGCGATTTCGACAATGCTTTCGGTTTCCTTAATAACGCCGACCGTTTTTAAACTGCGAAAATAATTCCAGACATCTTCCGCCGCAAAACGGTTTTTCTCGCGTTTGTCTTCCGCTTTGCCGAAACCCGTTTCCTCGCTCGCCATCTGACCGAGGTGCGCCGCTTCCCGAAGCGCGGCATTTGCCATCGCTTCGCAGATTCGGTCAATTTTCGTCTGGTCGAATTTCGCAACCGAAGCCCACGCCAGATGAGCGGATTCCACCGCATCACGCGCTTCCTGTTGTGAAATCAGGTCTTTATCTTCCATAGAGTCTGTCGAGTCTGTCGAGTCTGTCGAGTCTGTCGAATCTGTCGAGTCTGTCGAGTCGAATGTTTTTCAGACTCGCTAGACTCGCTAGACTCGCTAGACTCGCCAGACTCGCCAGACTTATTTAGTCTTGGTTTTATTTGCTTGTTTTGCGTCGTTTGCCGAACTTGTCGCATCGCCGGAGCTTAATTGTCCGCGACCGCCGCCCTGCAGAGCTTTTTCGTCGGGGCTGTAACCGACACCTTTCGGCAGAACTCTTTCGACTTCGCCGTGCGGACGCGGAATGACGTGAACCGAAATCAGTTCACCGACGCGCCGCGCCGCCGCCGCACCCGCGTCCGTTGCGGCTTTGACCGCGCCGACATCGCCGCGCACAAAAACCGTGACATAACCCGCACCGATATATTCTTTGCCGATTAGTTCGACATTCGCGGCTTTGACCATTGCATCAGCAGCTTCAACTGCACCGATAAAACCCTTTGTTTCGACCATTCCGAGTGCTTCGAGAGACATTCGATATTCCTCACTTTTTTAAATTACTATTGAAAATTGTAGTATAAAACTAAAAGAAAACCTAAACGTATCACGCGCCTTATAAAATAATCAAGCGCGGAACTTTTGATGATAAAACAGTTTGAAAGAATTGACATTAGTAGTTTAACAGCGATATATTTCAAACTTAGACCGATAAGGATTTCAGAACCGTTTAAAGACGTAAAAATAACAGACAAATGGCAGAATCATTAGGCGAAAAACTGCGACAAGCACGTGAAGCGCGAGGCATCACCATTAGTGAAGTTGCGGAACAAACCCGAATTTCCTCACAATACCTCGAAGGCATCGAAGCAGATGATTACCGAGCTTTGCCCGGCGGAATTTTTAACAAAGGTTTTCTAAAATCTTATGCAAAATACGTCGGAGTTGATGAACAGGAAGCCTTGCAGGATTACGCCCGTCTGGTGGCGAGTCAGGATAATCAGGTTAGTGATGACCCCAAAACATACCGTCCCGAAGTTTTAACCGATGATCGAAGTAATTCTTCAAATCTTTTTACAATAATTTTTGCGATCATTATTTTAGGTTTGATTTCGTGGGGCGCCTATACTTTTGCCAATTATTACGGTGACAGTTCTTCCGCGTCACCGACTCCGACACCTGCTGCCAATAATTCGGGATCGAATTCGCCGGGCAATTCAAATACGGTTAATAATTCTAATGTAAATCAAACCGTTACTGCGCCGGGTGAGATAAAAATAGAGATTAAAGCGGTAACTGAAAACACATCCGTCAGCTATATGGCGGACGGCAAAAAGCAAAGTCAGCTGGTTTCGCCCGTAACGCCTCTGACGCTCGACATCAAGGAAAATGCTCTTTTGAGCTATTCAAAATATCAGGCGAACAATCTTCAAATGACCATCAACGGCAAACCGATTACTCTGCCGTCAGAACCTGAAACGCCGAGTCGTCAGGCAATTGATCTGGTTATTACCAAAGACAATATCGGACAAATTTTGCAAAGCGGGCAAATTTCATCTAATACGGCAACGCAATAAATTTATGTGGCTTTTGTATAAGCTGAAATTAAAAACATTTTTTACGACAACTCCTGTGATAATCGCGCCCGCAAGCTAAGTGCGGGCTTTTTTATTTATAGTTCAAAAATTATGGAAATCGAAAATATTCAAGAAGGTTTAACTTTTGACGACGTTTTATTAATCCCGGATTATTCGGAAATTCTGCCCGTAGAAACCGACACTTCGACGCAATTTTCCCGAAATATTCGTCTGCAAATTCCGCTCTGTTCGTCGGCGATGGATACCGTCACTGAAGCGGCTCTGGCAATCGCGCTCGCCCAGCAGGGCGGAATCGGAGTAATTCACAAAAATTTTTCAATCGAGCATCAGGCGGAAGAAGTTGACAAGGTAAAACGCAGCGAATCGGGAATGATCGTTGATCCCGTGACGATTCACAACAGCGCACTGGTTGCGGATGCCCTGAAAGTGATGAAACGCTTTAAGATCAGCGGCGTTCCGGTCATAGACGAAAACGGTCACCTCGTCGGCATCATCACCAACCGCGATCTGCGGTTTGAAACGCGTTTCGACATTCCCGTGTCGGACGTAATGACCAAACAACCGCTCGTTACCGTGCCGATCGGCACGACGCTCGACGAAGCAAAGGTCAAACTCCAGAAACACCGCATCGAAAAACTGCTGGTCGTTGATGATGAAGGACTTCTCAAAGGATTGATAACCGTCAAAGACATCCAAAAAGCGATCAAATATCCGAACGCGGCAAAGGATGAATTAGGCAGATTGCGCGTCGCGGCGGCAATCGGCGCAACCGGAGATTTTTTCGAACGCGCTCAAGCTCTAATCAATTCCAGAGTTGACTGCATCGTCATAGACACCGCGCACGGACACAGTTCCCGTGTGATCGAAGCCGTTAAAAGAATTAGAGCGCATTTTTCCGATGCTGAAATAATTGCCGGAAATGTTGCCACTGCTGAAGCGACAAAAGCCTTGATTGATGCCGGAGTTGATGCCGTCAAAGTTGGAATCGGTCCTGGTTCGATTTGCACAACCCGTGTTGTTACAGGCGCGGGCGTTCCGCAGATTACGGCGATTGATCAATGCGTCAAGGCGGCGAAAGGCAGCGGCGTTCCGATCATTGCCGACGGCGGCGTGAAATATTCCGGCGACGTTGCCAAAGCGATTGCGACCGGCGCGGATTGCGTAATGATCGGTTCGCTTTTTGCCGGAACTGCCGAAGCTCCGGGCGAAGTTATTTTGTTTCAGGGCAGAAGTTTTAAAACCTATCGCGGAATGGGTTCGATCGGCGCAATGAAGCAAGGTTCATCCGACCGCTATTCGCAGGAAGGCACGGTGTCCGATTCGAAATTCGTTCCCGAAGGCATCGAAGGTCGCGTCGCTTATAAAGGAACGGTCGAAGAAACCGTGACGCAGCTCGTCGGCGGACTGCGTTCGGGAATGGGTTATACGGGCTGTAAAAATATCGAGGAAATGCAGACCAAAGCAAGATTCGTTCGAATTACTTCAGCAGGCTTGCGCGAATCGCACGTTCACGACGTAATTATCACAAAAGAAGCTCCGAATTATCGAGTGGAAAGTTAAAAAATTTAGAGTTCTGCCTCAGTAGAACTCTAAACAAAATCAAGCGAAAAACCGCCGTGTTTTTCAATCTGCGCGTCAATTTCCGCCATCAACAGAAATTTGTTTCAAGAAGTGCGCCGATGATTTTGCCGTAGTGTTCGATGTCTTCGGCGAAGAGTGTTCGCGCTTTTCGGTCTTTGAGCCATTTGTGGCAGATTTAGCAACCGCCGATTTAGGTTTTACTTTTCTACCAAACCGGCAATTTTTTTTAATCGTTTCATCACGATTCCTAACCGGCTAAGATCAGACGCACTGCCGAGATGCCCCGGCAAAGCGTCTGTAAATTTATCGTTTTCAAGCCAGCTTTTTATTTTGTCAGCGATATAAAGACGAACATCAGTTGCGGCATTTTCTATTTCGCCAATTAGCTCGATTCGTCCGTCAATGATGGCAATGATGTCTTCCAGATCGTGACTTCCGAGATAGTCGCCGTTTCCTCTTCCGTCAAAGGCTTCCATTTTTGTCGCGCAATAAATACACGGGCGAAATAACTTTTATGGTGAGATTCGGAAGAACTTCACGAACTTCGGCATTTTTCATTGCCGATTTATACCAAGAGTTTGTAAATCCGAGTGTTTTCTCGTCCAAAGGCATCACGTCAAGCACCGTGCTTTCTTTTATCCAGCGGCACAGAGGCGCGTTTTCACTCGTATCTTCCCGAAATCCGACCGCTTTCAGTTTTTCCGAAAAAGCGTTGTATTCAGCGTAAGAAGCGGCTTCCACAATCGTATCAACATCTTTCGTCCGTCTCGGCTCCGCCGCCCCTGCATCGGTAATAAGCAGTTCGGTCATACAGCCGCCGACAAATACGAGTTCGTCTTTGAGATTGCCGAGATTTTCGACGGCGATGCAGAGCATTTCGATATTTGATTCAGCCATTTATTCCTAAACTTTTTTTTAATTCCTGTTCAGCCAAATTTCGTTCACGCGCCCGCCCGTCTCTGATGGCATCAATCAGAGCAAGGCGTTCATATAATTTCGGGTCTCGCTTGGCGGCTGCCGGAACTGTTTTGTAAAGCGGCACGATCTCGATACCGCGCGTCGTGCCGCTGGCATCTGCCCAGACCGGCACGGGTTCGTTTCCCGCTTGGATAAGATGCGAAAGCGGTTCGGCGGCGTAAGAAGTCGGCATTCCGCGAGTCAAACTTTTGCGTATCACAGGAAAGACGTATTTGACTCCGTGAATAAGAAATTCCTCGATGGCGGTTAAATTCGGTCTTTCGTCCATTTCCGCACCGTGTATCAGACGCGATTGCTTCAAGCGTTTGACCGCCGAGTGAACTTCGGACTGGCTCATCACAAGTTCATCCGCCATATTTGAATACGATGGACGCTCGGACGATATATATCCGCAGAGCTTCAATAAAACGACAACATCTTGAGATTTCATACTCATATAATTACAATACCATTCGCTATTCGAGAATAGCGAATGGTATTCGGTTTTAAGGTCAAAGCGCGATTTGGTGAGTTTTAAAAATTATTCTCCGGTGTAATTTTAACTATCACTCGTAATCAATTTTCCTGACTGCCAACGAGCGGGAAACCGCCGTGTTCTTCAATAGTTTGGTCAATTTCAGCCATCAGTCGAATTGTCTCGCCGAGAGCGACAACGATTTTGCCGTAGTGCGCGATGTCTTCTTCCGATAGGGTTCGCGTTTTTCGGTCTTTGAGCCATTTGTGGCAGACTTGGTAGCCGCCGATGTGGAAGTTCCAGACTTCTTCGGGGATTTCGGCGAAGTAGGTTGTTTTGTTGATATAGACTTTGCCTTTGCGTTGCGCGTCTATTTCGGCGAGTTCTTTTTTCGGGAATCCGGCGGCGACTTCGTGGTTTTGGAATAGTGCTGTGCCGTCGGTTTGCAGATTCCACGCGGGCGGGGCGGCGATGGATTCGAGCAGATGCGCCTGGACTAATTGATTGCCGGAAGCGCAGAGTTTGCGAAAGAGTTCGCGGTCGGTGGTCAGCGGCAGACGCGGAAAATCTATCTTCAAAAATTCGGCATACCGGACACGGTAAGTCGGGCTGTGAAAAACGGCGTAAGCGTAAGCGAAAACATCTTCGGGCGTGAACTTGTCAGAACCATCTGCGGTAGCGGATGGTTGAAGTTTAGAATTTGAGGCGTTCAAATTATCCCCGACAGTTGAACTGTCAGTGTTCAACCGCCCACTACCGTAGGCGGTTCTGACTTCGCCGTCATAAACAAACTCAAGTCCTAATTTGTTTGAAAATTCTTCGATAAATTCATCCGAAAAATTTG
>JBBRVS010000011.1:0-45559 GCA_038246645.1 Pyrinomonadales bacterium | reverse complement strand
TAGAAGTTACGCAGTTGGAAAAAGAAATTTACAGGGATAACAGGATTGACAGGGATAAGAAAAGTTTTTAGTCATTGATTTTCCTATCCTATTCATCCTGACATCCCTGTAAATTCTGCTTTTTTGTTCAACTGCGTAACTCCTAATTGATAAAATACTGGAAACGAAAATTCTTTAATCTGCACGGACTTCGGTTAAATAATATTTCAAAGTTGTTTGACTGAAGAAACGAATATCTCCTCGATCAGATAAGGTGAAAACGATTCAGTAAAATCTTTAATTTACGGATTATCTACAGAAAAAAAATCTACAATAAAAATTTAATATCAATTTTGAAAGATAGGTTTTGTTTTGGCTTTAGCTTGTGTTAATTTTCTTAAAACTAAATTTAATTTCTGCGTAACATTATCTTTCGTAGAAAAAGTATTTCTTTTAGCGGTAAGAGTGAAAAAAAGGAGACAATGATGAGAAAATTTCTATATTTTTCAGCAATTACAGCGGCAATAGTTATTTTTTGTCTTTCGGCATTTGCACAATCCCAAGCAACTACCGGATTAATACAGGGAACGGTTGTTGATCAAAACGGCGCATTTATAGCGGGCGCAACCGTGAAAATTGAAAATACCGAAACAGGATTTAACCGGATGCTTATGAGTAATTCAGACGGTTATTTTAGTGCGCCGCTGCTACCGGTCGGGAAATACCGTATGACTACCGAAGCGCAGGGTTTTGCACAAACGATTTTGGAAGAAATTGTCTTAAATGTCGGTCAAACGCTGACATTAAAAGTGGAATTGAAAACGGGATCAATTTCAACCACTGTAAATGTTACTTCGGAAGGCGAAGGAGTTGAGGTCGGACGAACGGAATTAAATACTTTGATTAACGAAAGATCGGTCGAGAATCTGCCGATTAACCGCCGTGATTTCAGCAAATTCGTTCAATTGACTCCGGGCGTTTCGATTGTTCAGGGTCCCGACGGCGACGAAATTACGATCAATGGTCAAAAAGGAATTCAGAACAATTTTTCGATTGACGGCGCGGATGCCAACAATCCTTTTTTTGGCGAACAGCGGGGCGGTCAGCGTCCGGCATTTACGATTAGTCTGGAATCAATTCAAGAATTTCAGGTTATTCCGGTCGGCGCGTCGGCTGAATTCGGACGCAGTTCGGGCGGATTTATCAATGCCGTGACAAAATCCGGCACGAATACATTTTCCGGTTCGACGTTTCTGTTTTTCAGAAATCAAAGCCTTTCGAGCCAAAATCCGGATGCCGTCGAAGCGGGTTTGCCGGTTGAAGATTTTCGCAACTATCAACTCGGCGGAAACATCGGCGGACCGATCAAAAAAGATAAGGCATTTTTCTTCGTCGCCTATGAAAGAAACGACGGGAGAAGTTCAAAGCCGAATTCTATTGATCCGGTACTGGTAAATATTTTTGCCACGCGATTTAATTCTCCGGATGAAGAAAGAATTATCGAGCGAACCAATGATGCCGATGTTTTTCTGGCAAAAGTTGATGTAAATATCAATAACAGCAATCTTTTAACCGTTCGCCACAATTACAGCCGCGCCGAACAAGTCAACGGAACTTTCGACGTTCCGACGTGGGGTTCCAGCGCAAACGGACGCGAAACCAACAATTCAAATTCGTTTATTACGCAGCTTGTGACCACAATCACGCCGACTCTTTTGAACGAATTTCGTTTTCAATATGCAAAAGAAAATCGTCCGCGTTTTTACGACGGTCCGGATCTTCCCGATACGACTATCGGAACTTTTGACGGTTCGGTTTCATATCGTTTCGGTCGTCCGTTCTTTTTGCCCGTTCCGTCCGACGACGTGAGAGTTCAATTGACAGATAATTTCACTGTAATCAAAAGAAATCACACAATTAAATTTGGTGCGGACATTAACCGCACAAAATCTTCCCAAACATTTATCGGATTTGCCCGCGGTCGTTATATCTTTGCCGCGCCGACGATTGAGGGCGCAATTCAGGGTTTTCAAGATTATATCAACGGGGTAAATGCCAATGCTCTCGCGCTTTATCTGCAATTTGCACCAATCGGAAACCGAACGGTCGAAGAAGCCGGTACGCAGGCATTTGTTCAATTAGAGCCGGGAGTTTACGTGCAGGACAGTTGGTTGATCCGTCCGAATTTGACATTAAATTACGGTCTGCGATGGGAAGGTCAATATCAACCCGATCCGATTAATGCGCCGCAAGATACTCGTTTCGGACAATTTTTAAATGATCCGCGTTTTCCGTCCGACGGCACGATTCCTGATTTTACGGACGGTTGGCAACCCCGCTTAGGACTTGCCTGGTCTCCCGGAAAAGATAATAAAACCGCGATTCGGCTCGGTGCAGGAATTTATTACGCACGAATCCCGGGTCTGGTTTTAGCCGGACCGCGAAATACTGACGGCGTAATTGCCGGAAATATTTTCTTTGCAAATTTTCTATGTCCGACAGTTGCTGTTTGTCCACAATATCCGGGCATTGTTCCGACTGCCGGTTTTACGCCGTTTAATCCCGGAATTGCGGTTTTTGAAAGAAATTTCAAAAATCCGCGAACCATTCAATACAGTGCCAGCGTCGAACGCGAACTTGTTAAGAATTTGAATTTGCTTGTCGCCTACAATTACGCGAAATCAACCCGTCTAACTCGTTTTGTCAACCGCAATGATTCGCGTCTTTACGGCGGGGTGGCGATCTTTGAACGTCCTAACGGTTCGGGTGTCGGCGAAATTCGTTCAACCGAAAGTTCGGCGCGTTCGCTTTATCAAGGTTTGACATTTGCTTTGACCAAGCGTTTCTCTAATTATTTCCAATTTCAAGCTAATTACCTGCTTTCGTTTGATAAATCGGATGACGATAATGAACGCGATCCGTTCTCATTCCGGTATGCCGATCCGACGAACTTAGATGCTGAATATAACTGGTCAGACCGCGATCAGCGACATCGGTTCAATGCTTTTGCGACGTTTGTGCTGCCTTATGAAATCACGCTTGCGCCGATTGTGCAGTATCGTTCGGCGCAGCCGACTTCTGAGGTCAACCGAACGCCTTCACCGGGAGTTGTTATTCGGCGAAACACTTTGCGGCTCGACAACGAATTTTTTACATTCGATTTTCGTGGCACAAAAGGTTTTAAATTCGGTGAAAGAATGTCGCTCGAAGCAATTTTTGAAGCGTTTAATATCTTCAATAGCCGCAATCAGAGAAGTCTTCCGAGACCGCTGACCTTTAACTTTGACGGAACGGTTTCCGCCGGATTCGGTGAACCGCGTCAGATTCAATTAGGAGCGAGATTTAAGTTTTAAGGTAATTAAACTCCAGTCTTGATTAGAGATACAAGAGAAAATTTAACACTAGAGATATGCACACCGATGAAGCCGGAGAAAGGCAAGATAAAGACCAATGAATGTTCCTAAAGCAATGAGTTATCTGTCCTTATCATCTTAAATCTGTGTGCATCTGTGTTAAAAACATTGCTGATTTTCTAATCAAGACTCAGGTTAATTAATCAGTATAGCGAACGGAAGTGAGCAACTTAAATTAAATTTAAGTTGGATAACAATAATCCTACTCACTACCGTTCGCTTTACTGATTTTTCTCTAAAATTCTCAAACGACCGAATTCGTCGAGCAGAGGTTTTAGATTTTTCACCGTTTTTTCGTGCGCCCGAATGCCGCACGATGCCAGAACGCCGTTGTGATTTTGGACATCCTTGGTGTTGTAGATTATTTTTCCGCCGAAAATATCGGTCAGTTTTCCGCCCGCTTCTTCGATGATGATTTCGGGAGCGCACGTGTCCCAATGTTTTGTGCGCGGCGAGAAATGGATGTATAGATCGCAGATTTGCTCGGCGATTAGACCGATTTTCAGCCCGACCGAACCGCGCCGGATTTCATTTTTCAAACCGAAGTCCTTTATCACGCGGTTCATATTTTTGCTGTAATGATTGCGCGAAACCGCCAGATTCATCTGCTGAAAATCCGTTTTTTCGGAAACTTCCAATTTTTGCGGATTTTCATCGTTTTTTGCCAGAAACGCACCTTCGCCCTTAGTTGCAAAATATAAATCGTTTTGAAACGGCAAAAAAACGACTCCGAGAATGCTTTCGCCGCCAACCGCCAAACCGATCTGGACGGCAAAATCGCCGTTTTTGTCAATAAATCCTTTTGTTCCGTCGAGCGGATCAATGATCCAGACGCGGTTTTTCGACAATCTCTCATCAGTGTCGGGTTTTTCTTCCGATAAAATTCCGTCGTCGGGAAATACCGTTTGCAAGCCGGAAACGATTATTTCGCTTGCCTGTCGGTCGGCAATCGTCACGGGTTCGGCAAAATTGTCCGCGCCGATTTTTTCTTCGGCGATGATCTCTAATACGTAATATTCCAAAATCTTTTCGCCCGCATTTCGCGCCAGCGTGATGGCTGTTTCAAGTTCTTTTTTTAACATTCATTCAAATTTATCATAGATGAACGGTAAATTCTTGTAAGTGAAAAGGTTGAAAGTTTAAAAGTGAAAAAGTTTAAAAGTGAAAAAGTTTTTTTGCTTTTTAGTTAAAATCGGTATAGCGAGCCGCCTTTGAATAAGATCAAGCTGAGTCAATTGTATGTGCTCGATTGCTCCTTGTTATGCTGATTCAAAACAATTTAAACTTTTTCACTTTTTCACTTTTTCACTTTTTCACTTTTTCACTTTTTAGATTCAAATAAAAATGCCACAAAAGACGGGCGGCGACCGAGCGAAACGGTTTCCATTGTTCGGCGATTTCGATAAATTCGTCGGAACCGGGACGTTTTTCCAGATTTTTCAGTTTTTGCCACGCCACGTGCAGAGCCAGATCGCCTTTCGGCATAATGTCGGCGCGGAGCATCGCCATTAAAAGATATATGTCCGAAGTCCATCTGCCGATTCCTTTGATTTTTGTCAATTCTTCGCGCACTACTTCGTCCGGCAAATTTTCCAGATTTTTCAGATCGAGAGATTTTTCCAAAACCGAATTTGCCAGATTTCTCGCGTAATTCATCTTTTGCCGGCTGAAATACGCGGCTTTCATTTCTTCATCCGATAAAACCAGAACACTTTCCGGCGTAATCGTGCCGACCTTTTCTTGTAATTTATCAAACGCCGCTCGTGCCGAGGCGAGCGAAACCTGCTGCTCTAAAATTATATGAATCAAAGTTGCAAAACCCGTTTGCCGCGCCCAGAGCGGTGGTGCGCCGTAATTGTTAAAAATAAACGCCAAACTTGTATCTTTTGAAGCAAGTTTTCGGCAATGTAAAGAAAGATTGCGGTTATTGATTTTGGTATTCACCGAAATATTATTAATAAATTTACGGCTTTTTAACAAATTATAAATCTGAAATTGACTTTAATATTTGTAGAAAAGGAAAATATTTTAATCAAGTATTGTTAAACTTTGTTGTTCAATGATAAAATTGCTTTGCGTTTTGTTAGGCTTTAGTGTAAAATACTACTGCATAGCTTGAATGCAATGTCGAAAAATTAGCCTGAATAGAAAATAAGAGAAAGATGAATTGAATAAGTTTTTGTTTCTTTTAAGAAAACCTCAAACCGTTTATACCTCAGAAATAAAATATCCATTTAGAAAACGGTTAAAACGCCATATTACGATGAATCAACATCCCGAACAAGAAAATGCAAAAATAAAAATTTTATCCCCTATAAAATTTTCATTTGGACTTTTAACCTTCGCTATACTGCTGAACGGGTTGATTCTGTGCGGACTGATCTGGACATTCGATTTATCGTCGAATATCGGAGGAATTTTTAACGGTCAACTTTCTAAGCCTTTATATTTTGCCGTAATTACATTTTTTGCGGTGACGATAGCGGCGTGGTTAATGGTGATTTATCGGTTCAGAGTTTTTAAACAAAATATTTGGGAAACCGAAGCCGAGAGAAAAACAGCGGAAAAAGCATTAAAATCTTCCGAATCGAGAGTGCTTGAATTGCTTGAAAACGCCAACGATCTTATTTATACAGCCGATTTGCAAGGAAATTTCACATCGCTTAATAAAGCCGGAGAAAGACTTACCGGATTTACCGGCGAAGAAGTCTGCGAGATGAACATTACGCACGTTATTGCGCCCGAATATCTCGAACTGACGCACCAGATGATTGCTCAAAAACTCAAACAGGATTCGACAACGCGATATGAAATCGAAATAATTACCAAAAACAACCAGCGCGTATTGATCGAACTGAGTTCGCGGCTGATCTATGAAGAAAATAAACCCGTCGGAATTCAGGGGATAGCCAGAGACGTGACCGCTCGCCGCCGCGATGAAGAAGATTTAAGAAAATCCGAAGCAAAATATCGGTCATTAGTTGACTCGCTTCCGGCAATCGTCTATGTCATCGAACCGGAATCGCCGTATAAACCCGTTTATGTCAGCCCGAATATTGAAACTCTCGGCTATTCTCAGGAAATCTGGAGAAGCGTTCCCGATTTTTGGAATACGATCATTCATCCGGCTGACCGCGAACAAATTTACCGGCAAAATAAGGAAGCCTTAACCGTAAAATTTGAAAAGGAACTCGAATATCGAATATTTGCGGGCGACGGTTCGGTTCATTGGGTTTATGACCGCGGATGTTTTGTTAAAGACGAAAACGGCAAAAATCTCTACTGGCAAGGTGTAATGCTGGATATTACGGACAGCAAAACCGCCGAAGAAGTAATCAGACAAAGCGAAGAAAATTACAGATTTTTGAGCGAGGGAATCGTTCATCAGGTTTGGACGGCTTATCCGGGCGGCAACCTCGATTATGTCAATAAACGAACAATCCGGTATTTCGGATGTTCGACCGAAAAAATCATCAATGACGGCTGGAAGGATTTCGTGCATCCCGAGGATTTGCCGGAATGCGTGAAAAAATGGAGTCATTGCCTGAAAACCGGAGAATATTACGAATACAAATTTCGTCTGAAAAGAGCGGACGGAAAATATTGCTGGCACATCTCCCGCGCCACCGCCGGACGTGATTCGGGCGGCAAAATAATCAAATGGTTCGGCACGAATACGGATGTTGACGAACAAATCAGGTCTGATGCCGCACTGCGCGAAAGCGAAACGAAATTCCGCACTTTGCTCGAAAATATGGGCGAAGGATTGCTCCAGGTTGATAATGATTCGGTTGTCGAATTCGTCAACGAACGTTTTTGCGAAATGACGGGCTACGAAGCGGAAGAATTACTCGGCAAGAAAATCTTCGAATTATTATTTGACGAGGAAAATATCAAATTTATCCGCGAACGCGATAAAAGAGGAATTAAAGGAATTTCGGAAACGTATGAATTGGCTTTGAGAAGGAAATCGGGCGAGCGTCTGTGGGTTTTGGTCGGCGGTGCGCCGATGTTCAGCGGTGACGGCACAATCGTCGGCTCGATGGGCGTTTTTACCGATATTACCGAACGAAAACGCGCCGAAGAAAAACTGATGCACGATGCCTTTCACGATGTTTTAACCGGACTGGCAAACCGCGCCCTTTTTATAGATCACCTGCGCCACAGAATCGAACGCGCCAAACGCGAAACAAATCCGCTGTTCGCCGTTTTATTTCTGGATTTTGACCGTTTCAAAGTAATTAACGATTCGCTCGGACACGCCGAAGGCGATAAACTTCTGATCGCCGTCGCTCAAAGACTCGAAACAATGCTGCGTTCGAGCGATTTGATCGCCCGTCTGGGCGGCGACGAATTTACGATTTTGCTCAACGAACTCGATGAACCGGGTCACGCTTCGCATATCGCCACGCGGATTCAGGAACTTCTCAAAGCCCCGTTCGAGCTTGAAGGCGGTGAGATTTATATGTCGGCAAGCATCGGAATCGCGCTCGGCACACACGGCAAGATTACCGCTGAAGATATGCTCCGCAACGCCGATATTGCGATGTATCGCGCCAAATCCGAAGGCAAGGCGCGGCATCAGCTGTTCGATCAGGCAATGCACGATGAGGCTCTGACGCAGCTTCAGATCGAAACCGATCTGCGGCAGGCTCTGGGACGCAACGAGTTTTGTCTGCATTATCAGCCGATTTTTAACCTGGAAACACGCATAATTGTCGGATTCGAAGCCTTAATCAGGTGGAAACATCCGAAACGCGGATTGGTTCCGCCGAATGAATTTATCCCGATTGTCGAAGAAAACGGTCTGATTATTCCGCTCGGACGCTGGATCATTTATGAAAGCTGCCGCCAGATGCGCGAATGGCAGGATTTAAATCCGGCGGCACTCGATCTGACGATGAGCGTCAATCTGTCGTGCAAACAATTTTTGCAGCTCGATCTCGCCGAACAGGTGATGGCGATGCTCGTCGCGACGCGGCTCGATCCGCAGTACTTAAAGCTCGAAATTACGGAAAGCCACGTGATGGAAAACGGCGATGCGGCGGTAAAAATGATGAAGCGTCTGCGCTCGCTCGGCATCGAACTGAGCCTCGACGATTTCGGCACGGGTTATTCTTCTCTGAGTTATCTGCACCGCCTGCCGGTGACGAATCTGAAAATTGACCGTTCGTTTATCAATCAAATGGTCGTCGGCGACGAAAACAGCAAACTGGTCAGCACGATCATTAGTTTGGCGCACAACTTAAAAATAAATGTGACCGCCGAAGGCATCGAAACCGCCGACCAACTTATGCAGTTAAAAGAACTTAGCTGCGAAAAAGGACAGGGCTATTATTTCTCGAAACCGCTCGAAGCCGATGCCGCCACCGAACTCATCAATAGCCTGATACTACCGAAGCCTCCGCCCAAGATCAGCACGCCGGACAGAAATCTCGATTTGATCGGTTAATTTTAATCGAAATTAGAACTTAACTCCGAATGAACATTAAAGACAAAGTTCATTCACGCCTTGAGTTTGTGTTAAAAAAAACTTCGTGAAAACGCGCGTGTTTCTTCGGGGTTTTTAATTTCTGAATATTTTCCAATTGCCTTACCAGATCGAATCAACCGCCGCTTCATAAAATTCAAACGAATCGCCGTCCGGCAAAATGTGAATTATCTGCGTCGCGCCTTTTGCCTTGAGAAGCGGTGCGAGCAGACCGACGCGGTGACAATTGGCGCGTGGCGTTTTGTGTTTCGTCAAAGGCTTCGATTCCGAACACATTAGCGCCGTTCTGATTTCCGCCGCGATTTCCAAAATCCTTTCCACGCCGCGATTTAAATCTTCGGGAACCGGCTTAAATTTCCCGCCCGTTTCCGGCAGCCATTCATAACCGATCTTATTTTCGCGCAAGTTTGATTCCAAAACCTTCCCGTTAAACTGCACCCAACGCGAACGCGCCACGCTCCGTACGTCGCACAAAAACGCAATTTCGTATTTTTTCAGCAGCGCCAGAAAATCAACCCACGCGTGCCGCCCGTGTCCGATTGTGTAGATTGTAATTGAATCCTGTTTCACTTATAAAAATTTTTACAAAAATTTAGTTTAATTTTTGGGTTCGTCAGCAATTTTGAAGGTTTTTGATGCTTCACTGCTACACATCAAACAATAGTCGTAATTATTAACTTTAACACTGACCTTTAGTTCTTTTTCAGTTTTATTAGAGGTTATTATGACTCTAATTAGTGATTTTTCATGACCTTCATAAATTATTTCTCCGCCCTTAACTTGCCAGTTAAATACTGTATCTTCAGAAGTTTCGCCACCAGTAACAATAAAAACCATTTTGTCGCCGCGTTTAACTTTTGAATCAGTATCTTTAATATCCGGGGATGTAATTTCAAAAAAACTCGAGCAAAAACATTCTGCTCCACAGCCGCAATCTTCAACTGTTATTGTTTTTGTTTCAGAAACATCTAAAATTCTGTTTTGATTATCTTTAAGACGCGCAAAGATTTCATAAGCTCCGAAATTAACGTCTTTCAAATCCCAAAGGACATTTTTGCCTTGTCCGATGATGCGTCCGCCAGTTACATCATATTCATAGCTCAAAAGATCATTTGTATTCTCAAGAAAAGCCGAAACATCAATAGACATATTTTCATCGCAGCTTTCTTTGTCAACAAGAGGATTTTCAAGCGAGCAGGGAACTTTTAGACTATTCTTACTTAATTTGATTTTTGCGATTTGTTTAGGTGTTGGAGAAGTTTGAGTCTGATTATTTAAAATAATAGCGGTTGGTGAATAATTAGTATAAAGAATGAAATGCGATAAAATAAATAGAAAAATAGTGAACTTGAGCATAATTTTATTCCTTAGTTTGAAAATATCTCTTCAAAAATTACTTTCAATCATAAAAATGATTCAGACAATATTTTTATCTCATCAACTGTCTGCGGATTCTCGAGCGCCGACAGATCGCCAGCGTCTTCGCCTAAATATGCCGAACGAATGACGCGGCGCATTACTTTGCCGTTGCGAGTTTTCGGCAGAGCGGAAACGAAATGAATTTTTGACGGCGAAAGCGGTTTGCCCATATCTTTGGCGACGATTTGTTTTAATTCGGTTTCAAGTTGGAGCGCGGACATTTTGTTTTCATCCTCTGTGATTGAAAATAAATTTTCCTGAGTCGCAGCATTTTTTTCGCGCTTTGCGCTCATTGCAAGCGAGGACGCATGCGCTCCGGTCAAAACGCAGAAGGCAACCATCGCCGTGCCTTTTATCTCGTGCGGAACGCCGATTACTGCGGCTTCGGTGACGCGTTTGTCGGCGACGAGCAGACTTTCGATCTCGGCGGGACCGACGCGTTTTCCGGCGACGTTGAGCGTGTCGTCCGAGCGTCCCAGGATATACCAATGTTCGTCGGCATCTTTCATCGCAAAATCGCCGTGAACCCAGATTTTTTCAAAGCGCGACCAGTAAGTTTCAATGTATCTTTCGTTTTCTTCCCAGAAACCGCGCGCCATTCCGATCCAGGGCTTTCTGATCGCCAATTCGCCGACCGCGCCCGCCGCGCAAGAATTTCCGTTTTCGTCCAAAATATCCGCGTCAATTCCCAGACACGGCGCGGAAAATGAACCGGCTTTTTGCGGCAGAAGCGGATTTCCCATCAAAATTCCGCCCGAAATTTCCGTGCCGCCGGAATAATTGATGATCGGCAACTTGGAATTTCCGACTTTTTCAAACAGCCAATACCACGGCGCGGGATTCCACGGCTCGCCCGTCGAAGCGAATGCTCTCAAACTGGAAAGATCGTGTTTTTTCGGCAGATCGTCGCCTTTCGTCGAAAGAACGCGAATCAAAGTCGGCGAGATTCCGAGAATCTCGACTTTATGTTTGGCGCAAAATTCCCACATCCGATCAGCCTTCGGATAATCGGGCGAACCGTCGTAAAGCACCATCGTCGCGCCGTTTAAGAGTGCGCCGTAAATCAGCCACGGTCCCATCATCCAGCCGATGTCCGTGATCCACGAAATGCGCGTTCCTCTGCCGACATCAGTCCCGAAAGCCATATCCTGCGCCGCTTTGACCGGAAACCCGCAATGCACGTGCGCGATTCCTTTCGGTCGCCCGGTCGTGCCGGAACTGTAGAGAATTATCAGCGGATCGTTTGCGGAAGTTTTTTCGAGATAACGCAAATGGTTGTTGGCTTCGTCTTCACCTTGTTCTAATAATTCTTCATATTCAACTAATTTGCTTTTGTAACGATTGCGAATTTCTTCTGTTATTTGTCCGCATTGTTCAATGAGAAAAACTTTTTTGATTGTTGGACAATTAGCGATAGCTTGTTCGGCAATTGAGAAAGCATCATAAATTTTTCCGCGACGCGGAAAGCCGAAAATCGTAAAAATTGCTTTTGCGCCGACAGCATTCATTCTCGATTCAATGGCTGAAATTCCATAACCGGAAAAAACAGGCACAGCAATCGCGCCGATTCTGGCAATTGCAAGTAAAGCTACAACAGTTTCAATTATCATTGGCAAATGAATACCGATTGCATCGCCTTTTTTCAATCCACTTTTACGTAAACCTGCCGCGCAAGATTCGACTTCTTGCTGTAATTCCCACCAACTTAAGAAATCGCTATCACCTTCTTCTCTTTCCAAAATAACAGCAATTTCACTTTTCATTTCATCTGTTTGCCAACGGTCAAGACACATTTCAGTAATATTCAAACCGCCGCCGACACACCATTTCGACCATTCGATTCCTTCCGAAGTGTCCAATAATTTTTCATACGGCGGATCGAATTTTATATCGAGAAATTTCAAAACTTCATTGGTAAAACCTTCGACATCTTCGACGGATTTCAGATAAAGTTCGTCCCAATTTGACGCGCCCGTCTGTTTCATAAATTTTGTCAGTTGAGCGCGTTTGATAACTTCTTCGGTCGGTCGCCACGCAATCGGTTGGTTTTCGAGAATATTTGTTTCGTTCATATTTCAGAAAATTTATCGGATTTCAAAATAATAAATTCCGCGCCTTAAAACCTGAATTAAGGCGCGGTAGTTTTATAATTTTGTAACTGATTAGGTCGAATTTTTAGAAATAGTGAAAAAGTGAAAAAGTTTATTTTGCACGGATTTACAAACCTTTTGCGGTAAATTATATTTATTATTCGCAGGAAAATATATGCCGGAAGGATCAAAAACTTTTTTACCTTTTCACTTTTAAACTTTTTCACTAATAATCAAAGACCTGATCAAATAAATAATTTTTAATTAGATTTTGCCGTAAAAAAAACTATTCGGCGGAATTATTCGGTTGTAAAATTACATCGGGAAATTCCTGTGCAAATTGTTCGCGCGGCATCGAATCAATTTGTCCGCGCAAAGTTCGCGTGCCGACGTTTGCCTTGAAACTTCCGTCCATTTCGTAAAGCCGGCGGTATTGCGCCGAATTTCTGATAATTCCTTGAACATAGCCTTTTGTTTCGCGGAAGGGAATTTCCTCGACGAATTCATCCATTTCGAGCGGCAGCGTTTTCTGCCATTGAACGACGCGTCCCGGTCCGGCGTTATAGGCGACGGCGACGAATTCGACGCGCCCGTATTTATCGTATTGATCGCGCATATAAGCCGTGCCGAGTTCGATGTTGATCGCCGGATCATAAAGCACGGAAGCATTGATCGTGCCGAGCTGCGGATTATATTTTCGCGCCATTGATTGCGCCGTCGGAATCAATAACTGCATCATTCCGTAAGCGTTTGCGCTCGATTTAAGGTTCGGCGAAAAGATCGTTTCCTGCCGGATAAATCCGGCGATCTGATACGGATCGAGATTGCGCTGCACGCCCCATTTTTTGATTTCGTCCCAATGCGTCAAAGGATAAAAAATATCCCATTCATCGCGTCCCATTTCTTCGGGAGTCATCGCGTAATAATCGGGATAACTTTCTTTTAAGGCGAGAAGTGCGCGGATATTATCGCTTTTCATCCGGTAATGTTTTGCCAGTGCAAGATTGATTTTCGGGCTATTGTTGGCGGTTTTCTTAGCTTCTACGAGTTCTTCGATTGCCCAGTCGAAAAGTCCGATGGTGCTTAATTCGTCGGCGTTTTCCGCTCTCGATAATTCTTTTTCGGTTGCCGTTTCCGGCGCGACCGTTACGGTTTTCAAATTATTAACTGCTTTTTGAACCGTCACATCGCGCAATCTGGAAGTGGCTTTGCATTTTCCAGTTTTTGACAAATTTTCTAAGCGAATCCAAGATAAATAACCGTACCAATTCGCACCGTAGCGGTGCTGCATTGCGTCATAGAGCGCACAGGCGGCTTCGATTTTCCCGGCGCGTTCCGAATCCCGCGCCGCCCAATATCCGGCTTGTCCGCGATTTGTCGTGTCTTTGTCAACATAGCGTGCCAGATGTTCGGTCAGCATTTGCGAAGAACTCACAAAATTGCGGCTTTCGTGTTCGAGCCAGGCGAGTTCGAACTGCGCTCCGGCAACGTCAATCGCATTCGGATACGCGGCAAGCGCGGATTTCAAAAAGAAGGATTCATCCGCACGATTTTTCTTGTCGCGGGCTTTCATCCCGACGGCGACCATTGTTTTCGGTGTCCACGCGCTTTTCGGGAATTTTTCGCGCATTTCATTAACGATGTTGCGCGCCGTTTCCCATTGCGCGGTCTCGGCAAAACCGACTGCCAAATTATGAAAACCTTCTTCCTTTTCGGGAACGCTTGCGGGAATTATGTTAAAAGCCGCTTGCGCGTCCGGCATTCGGCGCAATTTGATAAGAGTATCTACGCGCCGGAGATTTATCTGCGGCGTATTTTCGAGGGGAAATCTGCCGATCAATTCGGCAAAAGCATTCGACGCGTCGAGAAATTTTCCGGCGCGAAAGAGTTTTTCGGCGCGGATTTTGATTTCTTCCGCGGAGCGCGGGGCTAAATCCTGACCGAAACCCGTCAATTTCGCCTGCGCTTCATCGCTCGCTTTTGAGTCTGCGCCGTTGAAAAATGTTTTGCGGTAAAATTCCATTGCCTGCGGTTGATTGCCCGTTTGTTCATATGCTTTTGCCGTTAAAAGAAGCGCGTCGCCGGTTCCTTTTTCATTTAAAACGGTCAGAAAACCGGGAATTTCTCCGGCTCTGCCGTTTTGCAGAGCGAGATTCGCCCATAAAAGTTTGGTTTCACGCGTCCGCAGAGAATTCGGAAAATCGCGGACGAGTTCGGCATAAATATCCATCGCTTCCGCCGTTTTGCCCGATTCCTGAAAAGATTTGCCGCGCAACCAGAGCGCGTAATCGGCAACCGTCGTCTGTTTGCGGAAAATGTCGGAATTTAAGGTCGCTTCCGCCGCCGTAAAGTTTTTGTTCTCAAATTGAATCCGCGCCCGCAGAAGTCTGGCAAGCGCGCCGGTACGCGTTTTGGCAAAACGGTTTTCGATCTGCAAAACGACCGATTCTGGCGGAAGTTTTCCGTCCTTCGTCATCTGCCGCAAGGTTTTCAGCGCGTCTTCTTCCGATGCCGTGGCCGTCGTCGCCGAACAGCTCAAACTCAAAGAAACGAGCACAAGAGCCGTAAAAAAAATCAAAAATGAAACGGTGTTAAAGCGTAAATTATTGGAAAACGACATATTTTTTTGGTACTCCCGAAATTTCTAAAAACGTACCGCCGTCGTCCCGACGGCTGTCTTGGTAGCGTCCCGCTGCCAAACTTTCAACGTCAATCAACTTGAACGTGTGAGCGGGACGCTCTCACGACAGCCGTCGGGACGACGGCGTTACACTTGAAGGATTGAAAAACTTTTCAAACAAAAAGGTTCTGTTATATGATAGCAGAGAATTTAAAACCTTTTGGAGAAATTTGATGAAAAAATTTGTTCTCACTTTGCTTTTCGTTTTTTCGACGGTTTTGAGCGTTTTCGCGCAAAACCCCGAACCGACCGCCACGCCGATTTCTGCCGAAGATGATATTGTAAAAATTTCGACCAACCTGATTCAAGTTGACGCCACCGTTACCGATTCAAAAGGCAATATTGTCAGCGATTTGGTGGCGGAAGATTTCGAGATTTACGAAAACGGCAAAAAACAGGATATAACGAATTTTTCATTTATTTCCGCCGGTTCGCGCACAAATCAAATCGCCGAAAAAAAGACGGATAAAACGGGCGTTCCGGTTCCGCCGAAAGCAGTTCGTCTCGAACAGGTTCGCCGGACGATTGCGCTGGTTGTTGATGATCTGACGCTTTCATTTGAAAGTACGCATTTTGTCCGCCGCGCTCTGAAAAAGTTTGTTGACGAACAGATGCAAGACGGTGATTTGGTTGCAATTATCCGAACGGGCGGAGGCATCGGTGCGCTTCAGCAATTTACGACCGATAAACGGATGCTTTATGCCGCAATCGAAAAGATTCAATGGAAACCGTTCGGGTCGGGCGGCATCAGTGCATTTGCGCCGATTGAGGCGACTCCGCTCGAACGGGCAAAGGCAAACGGCGCAGAAGTAAGTGATGAAGCTATCGAATCAGAAAAGAATTTTCTTGCCGGAGAAAGCAATTTTCGGGAAGATATTTTTGCAACCGGAACACTCGGAGCGATCAATTATATTGTTCGCGGAATGCGGGAACTGCCCGGACGCAAGTCCGTGATACTTTTGTCAGACGGTTTTCAGCTTTTTTCTCAGGACACAAGCGGTTTTGTCGGCGGCAACAGAGTGCTTGATTCTTTAAGAAGACTGATTGATCTGGCAAACCGTTCGTCGGTTGTCATTTATACGTTAGATGCCAGAGGTTTGCAGACGCTCGGAGCATCTGCGGCAGATGATTTTTCCGCGATTTCACAGGAAGGTATTGAACAAAGATTGACCGAACGCCGCGATAAATTATTTAATACGCAGGAAGGGCTGACGTATTTAGCCAGACAGACCGGCGGATTTGCAGTTCTTAACAATAATGATTTGAACCGCGGCATAACAAATGTACTGAAAGATCAGAGTTATTATCTGATCGGTTATCAGCCTGATGTAGAAGTTTTTGATCCGAAAAACCGGGCATTTAACAGATTAGAAGTTAAGGTAAAGCGTCCGGGCGTAACCGTTCGGTTCAGAAGCGGTTTTTTCGGAATCGCCGATGAAAATATAGACAGACCGAAAAATCTTACGCCTTATCAGCAGATTACCGCCGCTTTGACTTCGCCGTTTGCCATTAATGATATAAATCTGAGTTTGAAT
Source organism: Pyrinomonadales bacterium (assembly GCA_038246645.1). Taxonomy (GTDB): domain Bacteria; phylum Acidobacteriota; class Blastocatellia; order Pyrinomonadales; family Pyrinomonadaceae; genus JAHCHG01. The sequence goes on along the minus strand of JBBRVS010000011.1, from coordinate 28,952 downwards.
ACGGTTTTCAGAGGCGATGCCAAAAATCGTCTGTTTATCAATTCGTTTTTGTATATCAGCATCAAAGATTTAAAGTTTGTTGATGAAGCAAACGGTGATAAAAAAGCCGTTTTTGATTTGATGGCAATGAGTTTCGGCGATAACGGCAATCCGGCGGACAGTTTCAGCAAAACTTATACGATCAGCTTCAAAGCTGAAACCTATCGCCAACTGTTAAATGAAGGGTTTATTTATAATTTTACTTTTCCGATTAAAAAAGCCGGAGCGTATCAGATGCGCGTTGCCATCCGCGATCACGCCACCGAGCAAGTCGGTTCGGCAAATCAATTTATCGAAGTTCCGAGAATTGACCGCAAAAGATTGACGCTTTCTGGCATTATTGTTGAAAATATGAGCCGCGAATTGTGGGGCGTTGACGAAAATGCGGTTTCGCCCGATCCGAAACTAAAAAATCCCGATCCGCTCACTGATACGGCGGTGCGCGTTTTCAAACGCGGCACGGTTTTGCGGTACGGTTTTGAAATCTATAACGCGAAATTTACATCATCTCAAAAACCCCGATTACAGTTGCAAACGCGAATTTTCCGTAACGGCGAGATCGTTCATACGGGAAATGCCAATCCGGTTGATTTAACCGGACAATCCGATATGCAGATCATCAAAGCCGTCGGAGCTTTATCACTTGGAACTGAAATGCAAACGGGCGATTATGTTTTGCAGATTATTATTACTGATTCGGCAGCTAAGAAAAACAATCAGATCGCTTCGCAGTTCGTACAGTTTGAGATTATTGATTAAAAGATGAATATTCGAAAGGTAAATCTAAAAGATGCGCGCCAAATCGCGGAAATTTACAATTTCTATGTGGTGGAAACGCATCACAGTTTTGAAAACGAAGCCGTCAGCATCAACGATATGATGGATCGCATCGAAGCGATTTCCGCATCTTGCCCGTTTTTAGTCTGCGAAGATGACGGCGGCGAGATTCTCGGTTTTTCATATGCCACGCATTACAAACCGCGTTCGGCTTATCAGCATTCGGTCGAAGTTTCGGTTTATCTCAAAAATGATGCTAAACATAAAGGAATCGGCACGCGGCTTTATGAAAAACTTTTTGTTGAACTGGGCAAAATGAACATTCACGCAATTATCGCCGGAATTTCTCTACCGAATGACGCGAGCATCAAACTGCACGAAAAATTCGGCTTTGAAAAAGTCGCCCATTTCCGCGAAGTCGGTTTTAAAATGGAGCGCTGGATTGATGTCGGTTACTGGGAGTTGATAAGGTAGTTTTTTGTACCGCCGACCGTCCCGGCGGCTGTCGTGAGTGCGTCTCGCGCTCACGAAAAAACTTTTGTTATATTACACGCGCCAGCGAGACGCTGGCGCGACAGCCGCCGGGACGGTCGGCGTTACATTTTTAAAAATGAAAGACAAAATTCAATTCGCCCACGCCAACGGTTTTCCTGCCGGAACTTATACCAAACTTTTTTCTTTTCTGGAAGACGATTTTGAGATCGGATTTATCGAAAAACACGGGCATAATCCCGATTTTCCCGTAACCGATAATTGGAAATTTCTGACCGCAGAGCTGAAAAACGAGATCGAAAATTCATATAAAAATCCGGTCATCGGCATCGGACATTCTTTGGGCGGTGTTCTGCATCTTCTCGCCGCTGCGGAAAATCCCGAACTTTACCGGCAGATAATTTTATTAGATGCGCCCGTCATCAGCCGTCTGAGCAGTTTCGGTTTAAAAATTCTCAAACGGGCGAATTTGATGGGAAAATATACGCCTTCGCGCCTGACAAAATTTCGGCGTGCGGTCTGGCAAGATGAAGCGGAAGCGTACGAGCATTTTAAGAAAAAGGAAAAATTCAAAGATTTTGACGAAGATGTTCTGCGCGATTATGTTAAACACGCGACCGAAAAAAGCGAAAAGGGAATAAAGCTTATCTTTAACCCGCACATCGAAGCGCGAATCTATGAAACAATTCCGGTTCATCTGCCGAAACTGCGCGGTAAATTAAAAACTCCGGTTTCCTACATCGGCGGCACCGCTTCGCGGGAAGCGCGGCTTGCCAAACTCGGATTTATGAAAAAACATTTCTCGATAAATTTTTATTTTCTCGAAGGCTCGCATCTTTTTCCGCTCGAAAATCCCGAAAAAACCGCCCGTATTATCAAAAAAGCAATCGCTTCAAATTTAGCTGAATAACTGATTATGACGGCACTTTCGTTCATTTTGAAACAGTTATCCGTCAAATTGATGCAAAACCGTTCAAAAAAATGTTAAACAATGTAAATACTTGTTGACATTTTTTTGCACGTAGTGTAATTTAATTACTGTTGATACAAAAAGTATCAAATCTCTTCGCCGCCAAAAGCGAAAAAAGTTTTCAAAATTAGGAATAAAGAAGTAAAGAGTTCCTTAAATCACAAAAGACGAAACGGGTATTTTGACTCTGCAATCAGTTGACCAATCAAAAAAAAGTCCTGTCTTTGCTGTAAGTCCGAATAATGGCGGCACACAATCTTCAAAAAAGTCGAAAACCTGAATCGTTAGGTAAATGAAAACAACAAAAGCAGTAACAAATTATAAATTGACGCGCAAGCACAAAGGAGTAAATAGATAATGCTATTCGGTAAAAAGAAAAGCGTTGCCGGTTTGGATGTCGGTTCGAGTTCGATCAAAATGGTCGAACTTCAAGGCAAAATGAACAATCTGACTTTGGTAAGTCTGGGTTTTGAAAATTTGCCCGACGATACAATCGTTGACGGTCAGATTATGGAGTTAAACGTCGTTTCGGATGTCATTCAAAACATCTGCAAAAACCACAATATCACTGCCAATCAGGTCGTTACCGGCGTGAGCGGACATTCGGTAATTATCAAAAACATTATATTACCTTCGATGGGCGCGGAAGAACTCGAAGAATCAATTGACTGGCACGCGGAAGAGCATATTCCATACGATTTATCCGATGTCAACCTCGATTATCAGGTGACGGCGGAAGACGGGGAAGTTACACATGTTTTGATTGCCGCCTGCAAGAGAGAAAGAATTGACAACATCAAACAAGCGATTCAGCTTGCCGGAAAACAACCGGTAATTATTGATGTTGATACATTCGCTCTGCAAAATTGCTACGAAGTCAATTATCAGCCGGACGATTCTCAGGTCGTAACCCTGCTTAATATCGGCGCGTCAACGATGAACGTCAATATCGTGCAGGGAACACGCTCGCTTTTTACACGCGACATCACGGTCGGCGGAAGCCAGTTCACGGACGTTCTGCAAAGAAGTCTGGGCTTGAGCTTCCAGCAAGCCGAAGCGGTCAAACGCGGCGTGGCGGAAGCGTCCGAAGGAATCGAAGAAACGGCAATCGAGCCGCTGATGGATAACGTCACCGATCTGGTGGCGATGGAAATCCAGAAAACATTCGATTTTTACCGCGCGACGACCGACGACAGCGAAATGGTCGTGCAGAAAATTCTGCTTTCGGGTGGCGGTTCGAAATTAAACGGTTTAGCCGAAGACCTCTCGGTCAAACTGGAATTACCGGTCGAAGTTTTAGATCCGTTTCGCAGTATTAAGGTTGATACCAGAAAATTCGACCCGGATTATTTGAGTGAAATTATGCCCGAAATGGCGGTAGCCGTCGGTTTGGCAGTAAGGGGAGTGGAATTAAGATGATTAAGATAAATCTTTTAGACTCGGTAACGGAAAGACAAGCCGGAACGGTTACGGCGGTTGAGCGCAAGATGGGAAGCCCCGTTTCTCGCGTCGTGCTGTTGTCCATAGCCGTCGCCTTTCTTTTGTTTACAGTTATCGGCGTGGACATAATCGGAACCCAGATGGCGAAAAAAGAAGCCGAAAGACAGCTTGAAGAACAAAAACAGATCCAGACCGAACTTGCCGCCATTCTTAAAGAGCAGAAAGAACTGGAACAAAAAATCCAGAACATTGATATGCGAATCGGGGCGATCAAGAAACTTCGCGCTTCACAAGCCGGACCGAGTGCGGTTTTAGATGCGATGACTGAAAGAATCGCAATGATTCCGGGACTTTATCTGGAAAGCATCGAGCAAACCGGCGACACTCTGGTTATTAAGGGAAGTTCGCCGAATGAAACCGCAGTTACGGAATTCGGACGAAGATTGGAATTTTCGGGCGGTCTGTTCTCTAATTTGAATATCGAAACAGAACGAAAAGAAATCCAGAATCAATTGGTCACAACCAACCAAAACAACCCGGACGCGGCTAAAATGGAAATCGTCGGATTTACGATTCGATGCGCCTACACACCTGAAAAATCGGGCGCGGCAAAGGATGCCACGACGGCTGAAAATACACCGCCGAACGGCGCACCGCAACCCGCCGCCGGAGCCGCCGCACCTCCGCAAATCGCCAAAAATTAATAAATTCCACAGCCTTAGTTTGTCAATTGAGTAAAAAAAACTAGGAAAAAATAAAGGAAATCGAGATGAAAGATAAATTTAACGCACTAGCTTGGTATATGCAGCTTTTGATAATGGTCGGTATGGCATCTTTGCTTTACTTTGGCGTTTACTATTTCGTGACCAGCGATATGCACGCCGAAGTTCAGACCTTGAACGATCAGGTTGCACAGCTTAAAGCGCAAAACGAAGCCGCCAGAGTCGCAACGCAGCGCATCAACGAATTTCGCACACTCTATGCCAGCAAAGAAGTGGAATACGACGAACTGAAGGTTCTTCTGCCGGAACAGCGCGAAATCACCAATGTTTTGCAAGGTTTGCAGGATACTGCCAGAGAAAGCAAAATGATTGTCCAACGCTTTTCACCGCAGGAAGATACGCAAGAAGACTCGATGATGGCAAAGCCGGTTCAAATCGAGGTTGACAGCAATTTCAATAATCTGCGCGCCTTCTTTGAAAGAATGGCAAAATTACAGCGGATTGTTTCAATTACCGATTTCAAAATTCTTCAATTGGATAAACAATCCGAGAATCGAACTCTGTACGCGCAATTCACATTAAAAGCCTACTACGCGACACCGGAAGACCTTGCCCAACCGCAAACACCGCCGACCGCACCCGGACAACCGGGCGCAAAACCCGGCGCACCCGCACCTGCCAATGGACAACCCGCGCCGCCGCCGGGCGGACAGCCCGCCGCACAACCGGGAAAAACCTTGTAAAGCCGCTTGTCCCAATTATTTATACAGTTTTATAAGCAAGAGAGAAAAAAGCCATGATTAATGAATCAAAAATGTTACGCTTCCTGATTTTAAGTTTCGCCGCCCTCGGATTTGTTTTAATCAGCGGAAGTTTCACGGAAACCAAAGCCCAACGCGACCCGTTTGCCAAACCGGGTTATCAGAAGACAAAACCGCAAAGACCGGTCAGCAGTTCGCCTTCGGGGGATTCGCAATCGTCAACACCGGAAAAACCGAAAGGTCCGATGGTTATCGTGCCGCCTTCGATTGAACAAAGAATCAATTATTACAAGGCAATGCGCGAACAAGCCGCACTCAATGGTTTGCCGATTCCGAAGGTTACGAGCGTTTTGACACTTGACGAAATGGCGGTCACGGGAATTTTCCGCACACCGCGCGGTTATGCGGCGATGGTTGAAGCAAAACCGATAAAACTTTCATATACGATCTATCCGGGCGAGAAATTCTTTGACGGTCAGCTCGTCGCGGTCGAAGAAAACAGGCTTGTCTTTAGAAAAGTAACCAAGATGAGCAACAACAAGTTTATCTCTTCGGTCGAAAACAAAACCCTGCGCCAATACAGCGTTCAGGAACAAGTTCAGGGAACTGCGCCCGTCACGACTTCCGGTCAGACGGAAACGGCGCGTGTTACCCAACCCGAACCGGCGCAAACGGTTCAACCCATACCTTCGATGATCATTTCTCCTTTGGACGAAATGATCAATCAGCCGAAGGAAGAAACAAAAGAAACCGACAAAAAAGTTAAAAAGCCGGTCAAAGTTGCCAAGGGCAAAAAACCATAAACAATTCCAATTCAAACGGTGCGGGATAAATTTTCGCGCCGGATATCAATCAACAATTACAGTCAAATAAGCTACGGAGGAAACATGAATTCTCTACATAATCTAAGCGTCTGCGCTCGCCGCGCTCTTATCGCTTTATCAATTTTAAGTATATTGACTTTGGCAGTTGCCGCTCAGAGAGTCGAGCCGCAAGGTCAGGGCAAAATGTACGGCGATCCCGGATTCCGGGGCGAACCGATCAATCTGAATGTGGTCAATGCGGACATCCGCGACATTCTCAATTATATTACCGAACAATACGGCATTAATTTCGTCATTGATAACTCGGTCAAACAAGTTCCGGTAACGGTCAACGTGTCGGATGTTCCGTGGAATGTCGCCCTCGATTCGATCATTCAGGCACAGGATTTGGCGATTCAGGTCAACGGTCCGATTCTTCGCGTTACCGATTCCAAAAAATTAGCCGAAGAGCAGGAAATCCGGCGCAAAAATCAGGAAGGTCAGCTTGACACTTCACCGCTCTATACCGAATTTATCCGCTTGAACTACGCCCGCGCATTAGGAACTCTGCAAGGCGCAGCCGGCGGCGGAAACAGTACGACCGCAGGTTCTAGTGCCGGCGGCGGCGGCGGCGGCGGCGGCGGCGGCGGTGGCGGCGGTCTCAGCGGCGGCGGCGGCGCAGGTGCAGATCAAGGCGTTTTAGGCATCGTCCAACGCCGCGTCTCGAGACGCGGATCGGTCGAAGTTGACGGACGCAGTAATACATTAATTATTACCGATGTTCGAGAAAACATTGATGCCATTCGTCAATTGGTTCTGCTGCTCGATCAACCCGAACCGCAAGTCGAAATCGAAGCCCGCGTTGTTGTCGCCACACGCAATTTCAGCCGTGATTTAGGTGTTCAGCTGAGAGCCAGTATTACCAGCGGAAGAGGAGCCGGCGGCATCTTTACTACTGATCCCGGACTTGGAAATAATCCGAATAGTTTTCTTACTTTAACTACGGGACTTCTGGGAACAGCGCAAATTAGTGCCTTTATCAATTTGGGTGAACAAAAAGGTCAAGCCAAAACAATTGCTACGCCGCGCGTTACGACGCTTAATAATCGTCCGGCAGAAATCAAAAGCGGTTTGCAAATTCCGATTACAACCGTTCAACCGGGAAGCGGCGGAACTGAGGATAGTTTGGTCTTAACGACCGAATATGTTGAAGTTCCGCTGCGTCTTGCCGTAACTCCGCAGATCACCGATGTCGGAACAATTCTTCTGAATGTCGTTGCCGAAAACAGCAACGTCGCTCCGACCGGCGGCGCAGGATCTGCTCCGGCGATCAGCACGCAGAGTATGCAAACACAGGTAATGGTACCGGATGGCGGAACAACGGTAGTCGGCGGTGTCTTGCTCGATTCCGAAGAAGAACAACAAGACCGCACACCGGGACTTTCAAAAATCCCGCTGCTCGGATATTTGTTCAAACGGAAAAGCGTAACGCGCAGCACGAATGAATTATTATTCTTTATCACGCCGCGTATCTACCGACCGGATTATAACGGAAAGCCGGTGAACGGAAAAATCAGCGACGGAACGCGCACGACAACGATTATCCAGCCTGTTCCGCTCGGCAATCCGCCGTCGAATTCGACTCCGGTTGTTCCTGTTCAGGTTGTTCCGAATCAGCAATATCCGGTTAATCCGAATGTCCAACCGACCAACCCGGGAACGGTCAACCGACCGTAACCTTGAAGATAAAAGAAATTCTGCACGACAAGCGGAAAATAAACCGTAAAAAAGTGCAGAATTTCAAAAATAATAACTTGAGATAATTAAGACAACATTTCATGTTTTTTTCCTTTGATTCCGCCGGATAAAATTTTATCCGGCGGACTTTTATTTTTAAACCCGGCTTATCTCGGTAACTGTAAAAATACTTATAAGAATTACTACAAAGCGTCTGCAAGATATTTCATTTTATCTTATTCAAAAAAATGTTTATGATAAACGAATGTTGAAAAAGATAAGCGATTATTATTTAGTAGTTAAAGGTTTGCGTTTAATAGTTGTTGCCAAATATAATTGTTTTTCTGCAAAATCTTGCCCATAAAAAGAAAAAGGTAAAGTTATTTTAGCTATGAAAATAAGTAAAAGTTTTCTTGCGAGGAAATTACATCAGATAACCGGCATCGTGCCGCTCGGAATGTTTTTTTTCGTACATATGTTCACCAATTCAAAAGCAATGAACGGCAGCGGCGCTTTTAACGAAGCGGTCGCCGACATTCATAAAATTCCGTATCTGTTATTTGTCGAGATTTTCGGGATTTTTCTGCCGCTTTTATATCATTCGGTGTACGGAATTTTTATTTCGGCGGAGGCGCGTCCGAATGCTCTGAATTACGGTTACGGACGCAACTGGTTTTATATATTTCAGCGCGTTACCGGGATTTTCCTGTTTTTCTTTATCCTGTTTCATATCTTAAACTTGCGTTTCGGATTGATTCCTTATCTGGCATCTTGGGGCAATCCGGTTGCCGGAAATGCCGATGCGGCGTTTGCCATCGTTTCCGCCGAATTCAGCAATCCGATAATTTTGACAATATATATTCTCGGCATCGTGGCGACCGCCTGGCATCTGGCTTACGGTTTCTGGCTGTTTGCGGTTGATTGGGGAATTATTATCGGCGAAAAAACGCAAAAATACGCGCTTTACGCTTGTCTCGGGCTGGCGGTTTTCCTGTCGGCGGTCGGAATAAACGCGGCGGTCGCTTTTGTCGAACCGTGCGGTCTGCTTCCCAAAGTATTTTGCGGTGATTCAAAAGAAACGAAAAAAAGCACATCGCCGGGACAGAGAACCTTTTGAGATTTTTAATTATGCCGGAAGATTTTCGTTGGATTGAAACAGACCGTGCAGGCAATGAAATTTCTTTATCTGAGGAGCGTTGGCAGCATATTGTTGATCCGATGAATCATCCTGAAATGCTTGATTTTGAAAATGGATTGCGCGAAACCATTCGGCTCGGGCGGCGAAAACAGGAAATGTTTGATCCGCAAAAATATCGTTACTCGCGAGCTTTTGAAAATCTAATATCGAAAAATACACATATCGTCGCAGTTGTAGTTTTTCGGTTAGTTGAAAATGACAAAGGCGAAATATTGCCGAATAATTTTATTGTAACGGCGTATCAGAAAAAGGTTTGGTAATTTTATGAATGAACCGATTTTTAAGTATGACGAGATCAGCGACACACTGACTATTACCTTCGCTGTCGGAAAACCCGGCATAGGGATAGAGTTAAACGAATCTATTTTACTGCGGATAGATGAAGATGAACGCTGTGCAATCGGTTTGACATTATTTGATTATTCGGTTTTAGCGCACCCGACTGAAATCGGTTTTCGCAGCTTACCTTTGGACGGTTTAGGAAAATTGCCTCCGGAAATTAGGGAAATAGTTATTGAAATTCTGCTTGCTTCACCGGTGAGTGATGTTTTAAATTTATCGGCTTACACACCTTCATTGGTCGAAACGATTCCGATAACATCTTTACGAAATTCGGTTTTAGAAAGAAAAGCGGCATAAAATTTAATTTAAGAAAAAAAATTATGGCATCAAACGGGTTAAAAATAGCGGTTATCGGCGGCGGTTTGGCGGGGCTGGCGGCAACGATGAAAATTGCCGAAGCCGGACACGCGGTAGATCTTCTTTCGATCGTTCCGGTCAAGCGTTCGCATTCGGTTTGCGCTCAGGGCGGAATCAACGGCGCGGTCAATACCAAAGGCGAAGGCGATTCGCCCTGGAAACATTTTGACGACACGGTTTACGGCGGCGATTTTCTGGTCAATCAGTCGCCCGTTAAAGCGATGTGCGAAATGGCTCCCGACATTATTTATTTATTTGACCGAATGGGCGTTCCGTTTTCGCGCACAAAGGAAGGTCTGCTCGATTTTCGCCGATTCGGCGGCACGCTTCACCACCGCACGGCGTTTGCCGGAGCTTCGACCGGGCAACAGCTTTTATACGCGCTCGACGAACAGGTCAGAAAATTTGAAGCCGACGGAAAAGTTATTAAATACGAAGGCTGGGAAATGCTTTCGCTCGTTTTGGATGATTATCAGGTTTGCCGCGGTTTGGTCGCGATGAACTTGCAAACGCTTGAGCTGAAAACATTTCAAGCCGATGCGGTGATTATGGCAACGGGCGGTCCCGGTTTGATCTGGGGCAAATCAACCAATTCGATGGTTTGCACGGGCAGCGCGATTTCGGCTTGCTATCAGCAGGGCGCGAAATATGCCAACGGCGAATTTATCCAGGTTCACCCGACTTCGATTCCGGGCGAAGACAAACTGCGTTTGATGAGCGAATCGGCTCGCGGCGAAGGCGGCAGAGTTTGGGTGCCGAAAAATCAAGGCGATAAGCGCAAACCGCAGGACATTCCGGCGAATGAACGCTGGTATTTTCTCGAAGAAAAATATCCGGCTTACGGCAATCTCGTGCCGCGCGATATTGCAACGCGTGAGATTTTTCAGGTTTGTCTGGACGGCTTCGGAGTCGGCGGCGAAAATCAGGTTTATTTGGATTTAACGCACATTCCGGCAAAAATGCTGACGGAAAAGCTCGGCGCGATTCTGGAAATTTACGAAATGTTCGTCGGCGACGATCCGCGCTATGTGCCGATGCGAATTTTTCCCGGCGTTCATTATTCGATGGGCGGAATGTGGGTTGATTTCGAGCAGCGTTCGAATATTCCCGGACTGTACGGCGCGGGCGAATGCGATTATTCGATTCACGGCGCCAATCGCCTCGGCGCAAACTCGCTTGTTTCCTGCGTTTACGGCGGATTTATCGCCGCACCGGCGGCAATCGAATACGCGAAAAACGTCGAACGCAAAGACACCGAAACGAACGGAATTTTTACGTCCGAATTAAACCGTCAGCAGGAAATTAATAACAATTTAATCAAACAGAGCGGCACGGAAAATCAGTATAAAATCCACGAAGAAATGGGCAAAGTGATGACCGACAACGTCACGGTCGTTCGCTATAATGATCGCTTAAAGGCGACGGACGAAAAATTGATCGAACTGCTCGACCGCTACAAACAAATTTCGATCAATGATTCGAATCTGTGGGCGACGCAGGCTTTGCCGCACGCACGGCAATTGCACAATATGCTTCAACTGGCGCGAGTCGTTACGCTCGGTGCTTTGAATCGTGATGAATCACGCGGAGCGCATTACAAACCGGAATTTCCCGAACGCAATGATGAAAAATTCCTGAAAACGACGATTGCCGAATTTTCGGAGGAATCGCCGATCTTATCTTATGAAGCGGTTGACATCGGCTTGCTCGAACCGCGAAAACGCGATTATTCATCCGGCAAAAAAGCCGCCGCCGCGAGCGGAAAAAACGGTGCGCCGCAAATCCTGCGCGACGGTTCGGAAGATAAACCGAAGGACGAAAGCCGGGAAAAAATTATTACCGAAGAAGGTCAAAATATCAGGGAAGGCGAAACTTTTAATGAAGATGAGAAAAGTTAATATATGAGAAATTTTAGTGTCGCAAATGTAATTGTTTTACCGAAAACGAAAGTTTATACGACGGAAGAATATCTGGCTTTTGAGGAAAAATCCGAATATAAAAACGAGTATGTTGGGGGCAATATTTTCCAAATGGCTGGCGGAACGGAAGCGCACAACGATATAACTTTGAATGCCGCATCACAGTTAAAAACCAAATTACGCGGTAAATGCAAGACTTTTGCGAGTGAAATGAAGGTTTGGGTAGATGCCGCCGAAACGTTTTTTTATCCTGATGTGACGGTTGTTTGCGGAGAGCGGAAATTTTACAAAGACCGGCGCGATATTGTTGAAAATCCGGTTTTACTCGTCGAAGTTCTTTAAAAAAAGCACGGAAGAATATGATAAAAACGACAAATTTTTGACTTATCAAAACATCGAATCGTTTAAAGAATACGTTTTAATTTCGCAGAACAGAGCTGTTGTCGAGCAATTTACAAAACAAACGGACGGAAGCTGGCGATATTTGGCGACAATCGGATCGGAAAGCGTGATTAATATCGAAGTTTTAAGCATCGAAATAAATCTGGCAGAAATTTATCAGAGAATCGAATTTGAAGAAGAAAATTTATGAGCGACACAAACGGACACAAAGAGAAAAAAAGATTAACGAATCCGCCGAAAACGGTGGAAATCCGCATCAAGCGGCGTGAACAACCGGATGCGGCGCAATATACGGAGACTTTCGAGATTGCCTACCGGCAGAATCTGAACGTGATTTCCGCTTTGATGGACATTCGCAAAAATCCCGTAACCAAAGAAGGGAAGGCGACGACTCCGCCGGTTTGGGATATGAATTGTCTCGAACAGGTTTGCGGGATTTGCACGATGGTCATTGACGGGAAAGTGCGTCAATCGTGTTCGGCTCTGGTTGATGATCTGCTGGTGGCGAGCGGCGGAAACACGATCACGCTCGAACCGATGACGAAATTTCCGAATGTCCGCGATTTGAAGGTTGACCGCACGCCGATGTTCGAGCATCTGAAAAAAGTTCACGCGTGGGTCGAACTCGACGGCAGTTACAGCCTCGGTCCCGGACCGCAGATGTCGCAGGAAGTTCAGCAGGAACGCTACGCCTATTCGCGTTGTATGACGTGCGGCTGCTGTCTCGAAGCGTGTCCGCAATATCACGACGACAACTACATCGGACCGCAGGCAATCGCGCAGGCGCGGCTGTTCAATATGCACCCGACGGGGAAAATCACGATTGACGAACGGCTCGAAGGTTTGATGGACGATGACGGCATCACCAATTGTGGCAACGCGCAAAACTGCGTACAAGTTTGCCCGATGGGAATTCCGCTGACGCGTGCGATTTACGAAACAAACCGCGATATTACCGTCAACGCGCTGTTCGGTTGGCTCAGAAAATAAGAAAGTGAAAAAGTGAAAAAGTGAAAAAGTGAAAAAGAAAGTTGATATTATTCAACAAACTTTTAAACCTTTTCACTTTTTCACTTTTATCTATTGAATCGTCGAAACGACCGGCACTTCCCCGAAGTTTCCGGGTAGATTGGTCGGCAGCATATTTTTGTTTTCGAGAAAATCCTTCATACATTCAAAGCTCATCGGTTTGGCAAAAAAGTAGCCTTGTGCGCCTTCGCAATTGAGAGTCTTGAGATGGTCGAGCTGAGTTTTGTTTTCCACGCCTTCGGCAATTACTTTGATTCCGAGACTTTGCGCGAGAGTCAGAATAGTCTGGATAATTTCGAGATTTCGCCCGTTTAAACTGATCGGGTTGATAAATGAACGGTCAATTTTCAGAGTCGAGATCGGCAGCTGCATCAGATAACTGAGGTTTGAATAACCCGTTCCGAAATCGTCTATATTGATTTCCACACCGATGTCGCGGAGTTGATGAAGCATATCAGCCGCTTTTTCCTTGTGTTCGATAAAGACCGACTCGGTAATTTCGAGTTTCAGATTTTCGGGCGCGAAACCTGTTTCAAAGAGAACTTCTTCAATTTGTTCAACGAGCTGCGGATACGCAAATTGTTTGCACGAAAGATTGACGCTGATCATAAACGGCACGTCAGATGCAAAATACGATTTCAATTCGTTGCCCTGACGGCACGCTTTTCGCAGAATCTGCATTCCGAGTGTGTCAATTAAACCGATTTCTTCGGCAAGAGCGATAAATTTTTCCGGCGAAACAAAGCCGTGAACCGGATGTTCCCACCGCGCAAGTGCTTCAAAGCCTTGAATCTGGATGCCTTCGATCGAGTAGATCGGTTGGTAATAAACCGAAAATTCGTCTTTTTCGACGGCGCGGCGCAGATCGTTTTCGAGTTGGAGAACGGCTTTCGCTTCCTCGTGCATATTCTCGTCAAAAACTTCGTGGCGCGCCTTTCCGGCGCGTTTTGCCTGATACATTGCCGTATCTGCATCACGCATCATATCTTCGGCGGTTTGATGTTTGATCGTGTTGTGCAGAATGCCGATGCTCGCCGAACTGTAAATTTCGTGTCCGCCGAGATTAAACGGCTGGGCAAATTTTTCCTGGATGCGTTCGGCAATTTTAATAACTTCCGCCGGTTGGTAATTTCCCTCGACCAGAATCGTAAATTCATCGCCGCCTAAACGGGCGACCAGATCGTGCGGACGCAGACAATCGCGCAAACTTGCCGCGATTTCGATCAAAAGCTTATCGCCGTAAAGATGTCCTAAACTGTCGTTGATTATCTTGAATCTGTCTAAATCAATAAACAACACACAAACCTTATGCCGCCGGTCATTTTGGACGGTAAGTAACGCCTGTTCGAGCCTTTCGAGAAAAAAGGCGCGATTCGGCAGTTTGGTCAGAGCGTCGTGAGTTGCTTCATACTGCAATTTTTCCTGGGCGAGTTTCTTATCCGTAATATCCTGAATCTGAAAGATCATACTCGGATGCTCGGATTTCGAATCCATGACACGCGACACGCTCCACGATGCCCAGACGGTTTTCTTTGCTTTATGCAGATAGCGTTGTTCCATCTGGCAAGTCGGCGTTTTGCCCGAAACGAGCGCGTGAATTTTCGTCAGAGTTTCGCCCAGATCTTCCCTGAAAAGCATTGACTGGAAATCGGATCTGAGAAATTCTTCTTCCGTATAACCGAGAATCTCGCACAGCGCACGATTGACTTTGAGCCAATCGCCGATCGGCGAAACGAGCGCGATTCCGATCGGCGCATAATTAAACGCACTGCGAAATCTTTCTTCCGATTCGCGCAGGGCAAGTGATTGCTCTTCTAAAATTGCCGCGTGTTGCTCGGCTTGCTCGGCTTGCGTCAGCGACATTTTGATATTCTTCATATACATTCGATATGAAAGATATATAAAGAAAATTATCGGGAATGTTGCCAGCACGACGCTGGAGCCGAAATATGTCGTGGCTTGAAAAAGTGCGCCTGCGCTGAACGCGCCGACGAAATATGTGATAAATGTCCAGGCATACTGACTTTTCCACAATTCCCAGACCGGTTTTCCGCTTTTCAAAGCGCCATAAACCGAAGCCAGCGACGTGTTGCCGATAAACTGCACAAGTGCCATTACCGAGAGCGCAACAAAGAATTTATCTAAATTATTGCCGGTTGAACCGAGAATATCAACGGAATCCAATTGAAAGAATTTTAAGGTTAAAACGACGAGTCCGGTCGAAAGCGCCATTGCCGAAAAATTAAAGAAAACCGTGATTTTCTTTTTGCAGAATCTCCAGGAAGAAACAAATGCTTCGACCGCCGCTAAAACGATGGCAATCTCTCCGCCGTAAACAATTAAGGCAAGAAAGATAAATGTATCCGAAACCGAAATGTGAGATTTTACTCTCGGAAATTCAAGCGTGATGCGCGAACCGACACCGACCGTAAAGAGAAATAAAAGTAGAAAATTAAAGTCAATCCTCTCGAAAGGTAAGGTTAAAATCGCTCCTGCCAAACACACAAATCCTAATGCGACAACAATTAACATATAATATTTTGTCTTCGATTGCGTATTCATAACTTGGTGTTCTTGCTAGAACACAGCGATAATTTGTGCCTTGATTAAGATTTCCTTATGCGATAAAACTTTTTAGAAAAATAGAGTCGAAAAACTTTAAGTCTGGAGTTTTAAAGTGATTAGAGGAAGGTTAAAATAAACCTTCCCCAATTATGAATTAAATCAAACATTTTGTCTATTGTTATTTTAAGTTAAACAAAAATTGTTTGGCAGCAATCCGTGTTGCGAAAACCCGCCTTTTCAAAGCTCTTGTGAGCATTTTTGAAATCAACATTACTTAACAAACAAATGTATTCGACACGATTCAGTAAATCGAGGCTTAATGTGGATAAGCAGTTTGAAGCTACGCCATGTCCGCGGTATTCGGGGGAAACATAAATACCTTCCAGATAGATGACGTTATCGGTTTCGGCAACAACATCGGCTTTGAAAACCAATTTTCCGTTTTCAAAGACGACAAAGGTGCGTTCTTTCTCGATTCTTTTCAGACAACGCTTGAGAAAGCCTTCGCGGTCTTTGACCATCGGATCAACACCGCTTTCAATAAAGGCAACCTCGGCGTGGGCTTCGGCGATTTGTTCGAGTTCTTCGGCATTTGCCGGACGAACATCCCAAAGACGATCCTGAACCGGAAAAGGGAAGCTCAGTTCAAAAAGCAATTCCGAACAAACAAGGCGCGGTTTTTGATTTTCTCCGGCAAAGTATTTCCAAAAAATTTCGGTTGATTTGCCGTCCGACATCATTATATGAATCGGTGTTTCGGATTCACGGGCAATCTGAGCAAATGCCTGAAGAGCATCATTTGAAAGAGTTTCAACCAGAGTTGTATGACCGATCAAAGCGACTCCTTCGAGATTCCCCGGAGTATCACGGTAAGCATAAAATTTACCGCGATTATCAGCGCCTTCAATTCCGTTGTCCTGGATAAAACTGGACATTACAACCGTGTGAACCGGACGATTGGCAAGAAATTCGAGAACTTCCTGTCGGTCGTCTTCGGTCAAGAGTTGCAATCTCTGTAAATTAGCCACAGTTTGAACAAACATCTGCTCGTGAAATATGTTGAAGGTGCGATCAGCCATTTGAGTGATAATTTGTGTAGTCATGACGATTCTCCCTATAATTTTTATCCTACTTAGTTATCGCCAAAAATTGAATTTGAGCTTGATTGAGCCGATCTGTCGCTGATTAGAACACCGTCGCTGATCAGAACACCGTCGCTGACCAGAACGCCGTCGCTGATCAGAACGCCGTCGCCGAACAGAACACCGTCGCTGATTAAAACACCGTCGCTGATTAAAACGCCGTCGCTGACCAGAACGCCGTCGCTGATTAGAACGCCGTCGCTGATCAAAACGCCGTAAGCCGTAAAGACCGAACCACCGCCCAAACTTGAACCGTTACTGACCATTACCTTGGCAGTTGCTGTCAAAGCCGCCGGATTTGAGAAATTATTGTTCAGCACATAATTAAATGTTGCATTATGGTCAACTCCATTTTGAAACCACATATTGTTTTTATAGACATTTTGGAAGGTTGTTGCCAAAGTTTGTCCTTTAATATATGTGTGGTTGGCTAAAATTCCCTGTGACCAGCTAAAGGTTGTTCCGTTGAGTGTTGTTGTCGGAGTCGGGAAGGTTGCGCCGGAAGCCATGAGACTCATTCCCTGGGTTGCCGAAGTATTGAAATTAATGTCGGTTCGATAGGCTTTGGCGAGTCTGACCGCGCCTTCGAGATTTAACTGTCCTGCGCCTTGCTCGAACATACTGTAACCGTTTAAGGGTTGCGCCGTATATTCAAAGATCATTTTCACCATTTGCGGTGTCAGATTCGGATTAATTTGGAAAAGAAGAGCCGCCGCGCCAGCCGCAACCGGAGTTGCCATCGAGGTTCCGCTCATACTCATCATACTGTCATTAGGATCGAGCAGATTGACCAGACCGGTTGTCAGACCGGGAAAATTCAAAGCCAGATAGCTGGTTGCTTTTGCTCTAGCGGCAACGACTTTGTTTCCCGGCGCAACGATGTCCGGTTTGATCGCGTTGTCATAGATTTTTCTTCCCAGACTGTCAATATAGAACGACCGCGTCGGACCGCGTGAGCTGAACGTCGCCATATTATCGTCGGAACGTGAATCCGTGTCTTTCGTATTAATCGCACCGACGGTCAAAACCGAAGGATCGTTACCGGGTGAATGAATATGTCCGTAAAGTTTGGTGCCGGTTGCACTTTTGCCTTCATTTCCGGCAGCAGCAACAACCAGAATACCGAGTTCGTTCAGTTCACGAACCTTGCGGCACGCCGGATCATTGATATAAGTATCAATTGCCAAACCGCCGAGACTCAGATTGACGACGCGAATATTATGAGTTTGATGATTTAATTTAATCCAATCGAGAGCATTCAGCAGCCAGGAAGTTTTTCCGCGTCCGAGTCCGTCTAAAACCTTTAGATTAATGATATTGGCGTTCGGTGCAACGCCGCGATATGCGCCGCTGTTTGAATTTGAATTACCGGCGGCAATACTTGCTACGTGTGTTCCGTGTCCGTATTCATCATCGGTGTCGGATTCGGTTGTAACAAAATTTTTGCTGAAGACGATGCGGCTCGAACCGCCGCTGTTTTTGAAGTCTTTATGCGCTGACAAAAGCCCCGAATCGAGAACGGCAATGCCGATTCCCGTTCCGTTAAGCGTATAAGCCGAACGATTTGCCGAAGCCGGTTGCGAACGAACTAAACTCGCGCCGATGGTGTTTTCGACATGTCCGAAAAAGTTCATCGCGCGGTCGGGCGACATATAATTGACAGTGCCGCTCTGAGCCAGTGCTTCGACTGCGCTCAAAGGCAGATTAACGACCATCGTATCGCTCGAACCGATGCGGTCTTGCAGACGAACTCCGTTCTCCGCCATGATCGCGCGAAGCGCAGCATTTTCCGCATCTTTCGATTGAATGATGACATCAAGACGTTTTTCGCCGGTCGGGTCGTTTGCCATCAGATCACGCAAATCCGGCGAAACAATATCACCGCGAAAGTCTTCGTTATTGGCGACTTTTTTATTTTCCGAGTCGTTATTTTGACCAACACCGATCAAAATCGTTTCAAATAAACCGGCAACCCGGGCTGAAGAATCAATTTTTTCAAAATAAGAGGCTTTCGAACTGCCGCCGATTATTTTAACTTTTCCTTCTAATAAAGCATTGGTCAAGGTTTCGTTGATCTGCGAATTACCGACAAAGCGCGATAATTCATCTACGAACATAATCGTATTTTTATCGGAACCGGAAAGTTCGGTAAAAATTGATTCGGTAATGCTTGAAACTTCTTCTGCCGTTTTAGCGTTGGAGAAAAGCACTTCGGTTTCAAGTTTTAAAACTCTTTTTCCACGAAGATTGAGCGGAACATTGCCGGAAGCGATTCGCATTGCCAGAAGTTCGATGACGAGTGCTTGATTATCACCTCTTTCATCCAAAACAACCGGCTGACGAAGATTATTGCTCGCCAGTATCTGGATCAGACGATTAACTTCGTTTTCAAGATTAGCCGCCGGACGAATTTTGCCGTTTGCGGCAAACGCGGTCAAATCAGTTGTAAACTTTCCAAAATTTTGGGAAACAACTGATTTCGGGCTACTCGATTGAGCGAAGATTTGAATGGTAAAGGCATTCGTAAAGACAAATGTGTATAACAAAACTAAAGAAATAGTTTTTGTTAAAAATGAAAAGTTTCGTTTTTGTAGCTTCATATTTTTTTAACTCCTAAACACAGTAGGAAAATTTTGGGGCTTGATTCTTCAAATACAAAAATAGCCGCAAATGTTTTAGCAAGGGTCGTGCCAGAAGCTAAATGCAGAAATATAAAGGGTTAGTATTTTAAGTGAGTTGAGTGATTGACAAAATCCCGTCAATTTGACCGATTCATCATTTCATTTTGACAGAGTTTTAAAAATGCAAAAAGGAAAGCCCGAAAACCTTCCTTTTTTTTATTGTAAGTTTTAACCTGAAAAACTGACTTTATAAACAGCTCCATTGACCGTTGACGACCATCGCCGGCGCACCGCTTCCGCCGGCTTGACAGGTTGGTGTGTTGCGTCGGCAATTCGAACAGTAAACCATTGAACCGTTCGGCTTTCCGGTCGGAAGTGCATTTTGAAGAACCGACGACATTCTGACCGGCGCGTTAAATTCGACATCCGTTCCGAATATTGCCGGAGACTCCGGAACATTTCCATCTCTCGGCTGCCCGGTCATAAAAACTATGGTTGCTTTATCAAAGTTACTTCTGATCGCGCCCTGACATCCGAGGGTAAACCCATCGTAACAGAATCTGTCGCCGGTCGAATAAACTCTTAATCGCTCATCAGCTTGAAAGGTGTTCGGACCATACAAACTTCCGGTCGAAACTAAAGTTCGCCGCGCCTTAAAGACGATCGGATCACCGAAAACGGAGTTTATAATCGTGATTGGATAGGAATAATCACCCGCCAACGGATTTTCAACTTCGTTATAAACAATCGAATTGGTCATTGCTTCGGTTTGCGAAGAGATGATCGTCACGACTCCGCTATCGAGAATATTAAGAAAAGTCCCGCCTAAAGCATTCGCAAATCCTCCGCCCGCGGTATCGTGAATCATAACGCCGCTAGCCCTTTCAAAATGCATCGAATTGGCATTTTGTCCGGGTTGCTTTTTCGGATTAACAAAAAGACTTCCGACAATTTTCCATCCGGTATT
Source organism: Pyrinomonadales bacterium (assembly GCA_038246645.1). Taxonomy (GTDB): domain Bacteria; phylum Acidobacteriota; class Blastocatellia; order Pyrinomonadales; family Pyrinomonadaceae; genus JAHCHG01. Next base: position 8,669 of record JBBRVS010000011.1, on the reverse strand, counting down.
TCGCGCATTCGTATAAATTCCCGCATCACGATTATAGATAAAACGGCATTTTTCGACTTTTGCGTATTCCATCTGCCAGTTTAAATTGGTTACTTCCAACCCTCGAACATAAATGCCGCGAAAAAAACTACTGAAAACCACATTTTCAAACAAAAAATCCTGCGCTGATATAAACGCTCCGACGGCTTCTACGCCATATGTATTTTCATTGCTGACGGAATTAAGCTCGATATCTTTGATATGTATTTTTTCACTGCATTCGCCGATGCGGAACAGCGCGCGGTTTGTTCCGTGCAGAGTAATCCGGGTCGGACTTTGTCTAACCGCATTATTGGTTGTCGCCCCGGAATGAAGACCGCTGACACCTTGAATCGTAATTCCCGAAGGCAGCGTCAAGGGTCTGAAATTCGGACCCTTTCCGACCACGTAATCGCCTTCGGAAAATTGCAGAATTCCGCCGTTTCGGGTGGCGATAAATGCCAGGGCGGTTTTAAGCGCCATCGTGTCGTCGGTTTGCCCGTCGCCGACCGCGCCGAAATCTTTGATATGATAAATTCCTAATTTTTCCGGTGTCGGAACCCAATCGTAAATTACCTGTTTGGTAGTATATTGATCGCCGGGAAATGAAATGCGGTATTTTTTATCCTCGCCGCGAAAACACCAGCGGTTGGTTCCGACATTACCCTTCATCGAAGCGGTCGAACCGCTTTGCGTCAGATTTGTTCCCGTTCCCTCGCACGGTTTGATATTGAGCGGCGTCGAAGTATCGAGATCGGAAATAATAATATTCGAGGTGGACGGTGCATAGCGAACCGCACACACCGCGCTCTTGTGGTTGTCCGGCGCATCCAGAATAATATTATAACCCTCGAATTTATTAGTTTGGGCATTTATATTAAAAGCAACAGCAAATATAAAAACAAAGATTAACGAAGCGATAATTTGATATTTTTTCAACATAATTTTCTCTCAATAATTAAATTTATTAGGGGAAAGCTCGTTTTTGATAGTTTAACAAATTTTTTTTCGGCGTGTTCCGTCTGTCAGTCGAATTTTTGAGATTAAAAAATTATCGAATTGGTTGTTAATCGAATAAAGTCGGAGTTTGAGACTTAAAAATCATTTCGAGACCGAAATGCTGATAGGCGAGCCGCGTCGCCAGCCGACCGCGCGGCGTGCGGTTCAGGAATCCGATCTGAATCAAATACGGTTCGATGATTTCTTCGATGGAATCCTTTTCTTCGTGAATCGAAGCCGATATTGTTCCGAGTCCGACCGGACCGCCGTCGAATTTTTCGATGATCGTCAAAAGCAGCTTGCGGTCAATTTCGTCCAGACCGAAAATATCAACTTCCATCCGATTGAGCGCGTCCGCCGCAACTTCTTCGGTAATTCGCCCGTCGTAATCTACTTCGGCATAATCACGAACTCTTCTTAATAAACGATTGGCAATGCGCGGAGTTCCGCGCGAACGCCTGGCAATTTCGTGTGCGCCTGTGTCTTCGATTTCCACCTTCAAAATATCCGCCGAACGCTTGACGATTGTCTGCAAATCTTCGACATTGTAAAAATCCAGATGAAAAACGATGCCGAACCGCCCTCGAAGCGGCGCAGTAATCAAACCCGGACGAGTAGTTGCGCCGATAAGCGTAAATTTCGGCAGATCGAGCTTGATCGAACGCGCCGCCGTGCCTTGTCCGATCATCAAATCGAGTTGATAATCTTCCATCGCCGGATACAAGACTTCTTCAATCGCCGGATTCAGCCGATGAATCTCATCAATAAACAGCACGTCGCCTTCATCCAAATTCGTCAAAATCGCCGCCAGATCGCCCGCTTTTTCAATGATCGGCGCGGCAGTTGATTTAAGCTCCGCGCCCATTTCATTAGCGCAAATGAGGCTCAAAGTTGTTTTCCCGGTGCCCGGAGGTCCGAACAATAAAATATGATCTAAAGCCTCGCGCCGCTTGAGCGCAGCTTTCATAAAAACGCGCAGATTGTCCTTGATCTTTTTCTGCCCGATATATTCGCCTAAGCGGGACGGGCGCAGAGACAGTTCAAACTGTTTTTCCTCATCATTAAAAACAGTTCCGTCGCGTGCATCAATTGTTTCGAGATGTTCGTTCATTCTTTAATAGTCATATTAGCTAAGTTTTCTTCAATTAATTTGCGTAAGCTTCCTTTTTGAGTTGTCAGCTCGCCCGAAAAATCCGACAATTTTCCTTTTACATTGACTTGAACTCCGATTTTTTCCGTTTCGTAAATTTTGTATGTAACGCCTTTATTGATAAAAGAAAGCGTCGTCGGGTTTTCTTTTGAATCGAGCGTAAAAGTCGGATTTTCTAATTCGGAATCGCGCGGATAGGCAAAATCTATATTGCCGTTTTTATTGACGAAAATGTAATTTAGCTGATTATCATAATTGAATAAAACTATTTCGTTTTCGCCGTTTTTTGTTTTGAACGACAGCAAAATTTTTGATTCACTTTCGGCAAAATCAATCGTTCTGGCGGAAGTTTTGACCATTTTTTTGCCGTCCCAGATTTCCGTCGAACTCGTGATAAATGGGAAATTCATCGCCTCGTCTTCAACGATTTTAATCGCTTTCGGCTTATTATTGACAACGATAAATTCGGAATACTGATGCCAGCAGCAACCGCTTTTGGTCATGGTCGAGAGTTTCTTTTCTTTGGCATCAACCTGAAACATTCCGCAGTATTCTTGTGCAAGTCTTGTAAATCCCTGATTTAGCGTGAATTTTCCCTTAACTTTTCCGCCGAGATAAATTTGAAACGAAGGTCCGTGATAACAACTGTTTTGCCCGTCCATAACGGCGAAATCTTTGATCGAATCGAAATTAAAATCTTCGTAAATAATCACGCTTTGCTCGCCGTAGGGAAGTTCTTTGATATTTACCTTTATTTTCCCCTCGTCGGTATCTCCGATCAATTCTTCGGAATCAACCTTGATCAATTGTTTATTGGTTTTCTTCTGGTAAATTGCCACCCAGCCTTTGCTGAAAACTTCCGAAGGGTTTTCCAAAAAAACTTTCCCGTAATAATCTTCCGAGAAATCCTGAACCTCATAAGTTCTTTGCCCGGCAACAATCGAGGTCATCGCCAAAATCATCAATAAACAGAATAAATTCTTCATATTTTTTAATTTAATAAGCTAACAGCAAATTGCCGTTTGAATTCTTTTTTGAATCATTTAACATTTTTTTCACCGGAATCTTCCTCAAAAATTCTTACCCTTGTGCCGTAAAAGATTTCTCTGCTTTTGTCGTATCGAAATTCATATTTTTCCAATGCTCCGCCGCGTCCGCGATAATCAATTTCGTATTTCCAAACGCCTTGTTTATCAGCTTCGTGTCCGAAAAAATAATCAATCCAATAATGTTTGGCGGTTTCTTCTTCGGTTTTCAATTCGGTTTCGTATTGTATTACTTTATCCTGTTTTTCGCTGTAACCGATCAGTGTCGAAGGCAAGCCCATACAGGCAACGGCATCGAAAAGCGCGAATTCGAGAGATTTTCCGTCGGCGTTATAATCTTTCAATTCCATCAAAACCGGAGCGCCTTCTTTGTTTTTATCAATGCGCGGAACGCTGTAATAACCTCGTTTGATTAAATACGGCAAATCCAAAGTGGTGTCATCGCTCGAAATTCCGATTCCTTCGATTTCGATGGTGTTGATTATCTTTTTCGTTTTCAAGTCAATCAAAGAAACTTTTGTCTTGCCGGAATAATAATGTCCGCGAGTTTCGTCCGGGCAAGTGTATAGATCATCTTCCTCGTCCCGTGGATGTTTGGTCGGGTTCGGCATCCATAGAATCATTTGCCGCGTGGCGGTAACATTTTGTTTTTCAAGAATAACCGCCGATTTTGGAAATACTTGGGCAAATATCTGAAAACTGAACAAAAATAAAGCTGAAATTGATAGAAACAAAAACTTCGACATAAACTTCATCCTTTGGCTAAAAGCTGCAAACTTCTCCGCAGAAGTTTTTGAACGCTCATTTCCGTTCCGTCTTGCACGGCTTGTTTCAAGGCTTTTTCCGCCGCGTTTCTTTGATAGCCGAGATTGACGAGCGCGGAAATCGCGTCGTCGTAAATTTCATTGGTCGAAGCCGCCGTTTGACCGATGCCATCGCTCGAAGCGGAAGTGCTTGCCGAAGATATTGATGCCAGCGACGCGACTTTATCGCGCAGTTCGATGACCAGACGTTCGGCGGTTTTTCTGCCGATTCCGGGAATCGAAGTCAGCCGCGCCAGATTATCGGTGCGAATTGCAGCGATTATTTCGTCCGCATTCATTCCCGAAAGCATCGAAATTCCGACCTTCGGACCGATGCCGGAAACGGTGATTAATTTCAAAAACAATTCACGTTCCTGCAAGGTCTTGAAACCGAACAGCTGCAGCGCGTCTTCGCGAACATATGTAAAAATGCGCAGCGCGACCGCCTCGCCGATTTCGCCGAGTTCGTAAAATGTCGAAAGCGGAATCGTCGCTTCATAACCGATCCCGCCGACATCTATAATCACCGAATTTGCTTCTTTTTCCAGAATTTTTCCTGATAAATATGCAATCATTTTGTAATTTTGACCGTTAAATTCTTGTAGTCAATTTCAAGAATCGAATCGGTTAATAATTCTGTTCCGATTAACGCTTCGTCGGTTTCACTGACAAAAATATGAACGGAAATGTTTTCGCCGAGCCAATTTATTTCTGCCAGAGCCGCTTCAATATCGGCGGAATTTTTTTGACCAATTCAACCGTTTCGATTCCGAGAAAAAGCATCGAATTGTCTTCGACAAATTTTCGCGGTAAAAGCAGAGTTCCGTTAAATCCCGTATCGAGAACACAATCAATTTTTGCGCCGTTTTTCAGTAAAATCTGCAAAACGGCTTCTAAATTTTTATTGACTACGCCTTTTTCTTCAGCCATGAACCTCCGATTTTATGAGCGTATTCATAACCCACACGGGCGAAATAAAATTTTTTATCGGACATTTCCGCAACGGCTTTGAGCGCGACTTGCGTGCTGTTTTTATCGAGAAAATAGTTTTCCGAATATGGTTCGATGGCGATATATTCGCCGTTATGTTCCGGTTCTAAAATCGGTTTCAGCTTTTCGTCATAAAATTTTTTCCCGCGCCGCGACAGTTCGCTGAGTTTTGATTTTTCGGACATTTTTAACCTCCAAAATGTTTCACACTTGAAACATAAATTGTAAAGTAAATTTTCTTTAAGGGCAACGAAGCAAAGCCTTTTCGCCATCAAGTTAATTGAGAACTTTTTCACATTATCGAAATAAGTATTATAATTCTTTTTGAAATGAAAGCGGAAAAAATATCGGAATTGACGACGAACCGGATGAGCATTTATTTGCGCTGCGTAACCGAACTGGCGGCGGAAGGCACGAAAACCGTTTCTTCGGACAAACTGGCAACGCGTTTTCATCTGAATTCGGCGCAGATTCGCAAAGATTTAGCTTATTTCGGCGAATTCGGCGTGCGCGGTGTCGGTTATTACGTCGAAGAACTGCGCGATCACCTGAAAAAAATTCTCGGTCTGAATAAAGAACACTGCGTCGCAATCATCGGCGCGGGCAGACTCGGAACGGCTCTGACGGATTATTACGGTTTTTCGCAGACGAATTTTACAGTTGCCGCGCTTTTCGATGCCGACAAGAGCAAAATCGGGCAAATGGTCGGCGATGTGGAAATTTTCGATATAAAAGACTTTGCCGAAGTCGCAAAAAGAGATAAAATAGATGTTGCCGTGATCGCCGTTCCGGCGCAATTTGCTCAGAATGTTTTGGAGATGGTAACGGATGCGGGCATCAAAGCCGTAATGAATTTTGCGCCGACACCACTTAAAACAAGGGACGATGTCAAATTGAAAACGATTGATCTGACGACTTCGCTGGAGAGTCTTTCATATTTTCTGGCGCAGCCGACGGGCGCGGCAAACGGCAAAGGCGTGAAACCGAATTCGGGTAAAATGCGAATTAAAAAATAAGAAATAAGCACCAATGCAAAATGTAAAACGGATAATGGAAAATGTCAGAAAACTCCTAAACCGCTTTGAATCTGCAAATTACGTGAGTTTTTAGAGTTTTCGTAATATCTTAAAACTTTTGCTTAACGGCTTAATTTTTCGCAGTCGGAATTTTTTTGTATTATTAATGTTAAAAACAAGAGGTAAAAAAAATATGTGTTTTAAAGGTTTTTTCAAGAGAGTGATTCCATTTATCGGGGCAATAGCCGTCGGATTGTTTATCACCAGTTTGTTTATCACGGTCGCCGCACCGAGTTTTAATTTCAAAAAACGCAATTGGAGCAAGCATCGGGAATATCACAGAAAGATCGAGCGCGAAAATTACCGTTTGAAAATGGAAAATTCCCGGCTTGAAAGAAAGATCAACAAACTGGAAAGACAAAAAAATGTCGGGGAAATTTATGAATTAGAAAATATGGAATTCGCCGTTCCGCCGGTGCCGCTTGCACCGCTTGCGCCTGCTAAAGTCCGATAAATCGGGAAGGCAAAAGTAAAAAGGTAAAAGGCAAAAGTTAATAATTTGTCTTACAATTTTGGAAAACAAGTCTGCTTTTTTACTTTTGTTTTTAGCGTAAAATATCGAACCACAGATTAGCCGAAATGAAATTTGCCCCGGGATTTTTTCCATAGCGGTTTCATTTATGCTAATCTGTGGTTAATTTTTTTTGTGGGGTAAAAATTATGCGATATAGAAATTTCGGTATTGGTCTAATTACTCTATCAATCACTTTATTTTTAGGAATTACATTTAGCGAATTTTTCAAACTGAAATTTATTCCTGAAATCGAAGTGATTGAAGAAAATAATTTATCTTTAGAAACTGATTTAAAAAACTGTGAGCCAGTTGACAAAGAGTTGAAAAGTCAAATCTTACCGTATAAGAAAGACGAGAAATATCTAAGAGAAATTGATGGAAATGGAGGAATTGTTTTGATACCTGTTCTACCAATTAAAAATAATGATAAACAGGATAAAGATAAACAAAATTCGGGTGAATCGGTTAAAGATGCGCCGATTGATCCACCGAATAATTTAGAAAAAGGTATTACAAAGTTTCCGACTCCATTGCCGGAAGAATATTACGCTGAATATAAAAATCTACTTCACAAGGAAGTCTGCCGAGAAAAAGGAAATGAACGAAAATAAAGCGCGAACATTCTATAAAGTTTTGAGTAATAAAATATTTGATGTGAAATTTTATTTTGTTTGTTGTGTTTTATTTTTAGGATTTTTTACAACTGTTAACTTTGCACAAAATAATTCACAAAAGCATTCGCCTTGTCCTGCGGAAGAAAATATTGGAAGAGCTTATAGTTCAGGAGATAAAGGAAATTCATTAGATACAAAATTTAATGATGTATCTGAAAATAAAATTAAAGATACAAAAAATGCTCCCATGCGTTTTATCAGCAAGCCGATTGGAAAATATACGGAAGAAGCACAAAAAAATTGCGTTGAAGGAATTGTATTGCTGAGAATAACTTTTTTAGCATCCGGCAAAATAGGAAAAATAAAAGTGCTTGAAGGTTTAGCTCACGGGCTTTCCGAACGGGCAATTGAAGCGGCACATTTGATTAAATTTATACCGGAAATCAAAAATGGAAAACCCAAAACCGTAACTAGAAAAGTGAGCTATAATTTTACGATTTACTAAATTTTAATGGAAGAATCAAAGGCGCGAAAATTAATTATCGAAGTCGGCAAATTGCTCTATGAGCGAAGCTATGTCGTTTCGTCGGACGGGAATGTCAGTATTCGTCTGGACGAAAACACCGTTTTGGCAACGCCGACGATGACCTCGAAAGGTCGGATGACGGAAGACTGTCTGGCGTTGACGGATTTGGACGGTAAATCTTTGAATGACAAAAAAGCCTCGTCGGAGCTGGCGATGCACACTTTGATCTATAAAATGCGTCCCGATATAAAAGCGGTCTGCCACGCGCATCCGCCGCACGGAACGGCTTTTGCGGTTGCAGGTTTAGCGATTGACGCGCCGATCTTGTCGGAAGTTATTTTAACTCTGGGCTGCGTTCCGCTGACCGATTACGGAACGCCTTCGACCGATGAGCTGACCGATGCGATGAAGCCTTTTGTCGAACATCACAACGCGCTTTTAATGGCAAATCACGGCGCGGTCGCTTACGGCGAAGATCTATGGCAGGCGTTTGACCGGCTTGAAACTCTGGAACACACGGCAAAGATCGCGATTCTGGCAAAAGCTCTGGGCGGCGCGAACGATCTGCCGAAGGACGCGATTTCAAAACTGATAAATATTCGCGAAAAAGCCGGATATTTGACCGAAAGCGCGCGGTGTCAGGCGTGCGGTTATTTGGAAGACGCAAATATCCCTTGCGAACTTGACGGAAATTCGCATAATAAGACAAACTCGAACGGTACAAAGATTTCATTAACGCGCGAAGAATTGATCGAACTTCTCGCGCAAGCCGCAAAAATCGGATAAGAATTTATGTCTGCGATTCCGGAAAAGAAAATGACTCTGGAAGAATATCTGGAGTTTGATTATAACGCCGAAGGTCGTTATGAATATTTCGACGGCGAAGTTATCGAAATGAGCGGCGGAAGCCCCGAACATTCGCTTTTGGGAAAT
>JBBRVS010000010.1:0-46819 GCA_038246645.1 Pyrinomonadales bacterium | reverse complement strand
AGTTTAATCACGATTGCATACATCGCCGCGAGTGCGTTGTTTATTATGAGCCTCGGCGGGTTGTCTAGGCAGGAGACCGCGCGGCGCGGGAATTTATACGGCATTTTGGGAATGCTGATCGCGCTTGTTGCCACGGCATTTGCGATTCGGGACGGCAATTATATTTTGCTTGCCGCCGTTTTGATTCCCGGCGGAATAATCGGCGCGTTGGTCGCTTCGCGTGTGCAGATGACGGCGATGCCGCAGCTCGTGGCGATTCTGCACAGTTTTGTCGGCTTGGCGGCGGTGCTTGTCGGGTTTGCGACGTATCTCGGCACGCACGAGGTTGCCGAGGGCGAAAAGCTGATTCATCTGGCGGAAATATTTATCGGCGTGTGCATCGGCGCGGTAACTTTTACGGGTTCGGTCATCGCGTTCGGGAAATTGCAGGGAACGCTTTCGGGGCGACCGCTTTTGCTTCCCGGACGGCATTTTATCAATATTTTGATGCTCGCCGGAACGCTTGCGCTCGGTGTCTGGTTTATACGTGCGCCGGGAACTGATGGCGAGACGGCACTTTTGATCGGGGCGATTTTAACTGGCGTTCTCGGCATTCATTTTGTACTGGCAATCGGCGGCGCGGATATGCCGGTCGTCGTTTCGATGCTCAACAGCTATTCGGGCTGGGCGGCGGCAGCGGCGGGTTTTATGCTCGGCAATGATCTGCTGATTATCACGGGCGCACTCGTCGGCAGCAGCGGCGCGATTTTGAGTTATATTATGTGCCGCGGGATGAACCGCTCGTTTTTGAGCGTAATGCTCGGCGGATTCGGAACCGAATCGGGCGCATCGCCTGCGACGGGCGACGCGCCGGCTGGCGAAGTTCAATCCATTGACGCGGAAAAGGCGGCGGAAATCCTCGATCAAGCGAGAAAGATCGTCATCGTTCCGGGTTACGGTCTGGCGGTCGCGCAGGCGCAGCACGCCCTGGCGGAAGTCGTTAAATTATTAAGAGACAAAGCGGCGGATGTGCGTTTTGCGATTCATCCGGTTGCCGGTCGGCTGCCCGGACATATGAACGTACTGCTTGCCGAAGCCAATATTCCCTACGACATCGTTTTCGAGATGGAAGAAATCAACGAATCATTAAAGGAAATGGACGTCGTTCTCGTCATCGGCGCGAATGACATCGTTAATCCTTCGGCACTCGACGATCCCTCGAGTCCGATTGCCGGAATGCCCGTTCTGCACGTCTGGGAAGCGCGAACCGTGATCGTCATGAAACGCGGAATGGCGAGCGGCTACGCGGGCGTGGACAATCCGCTTTTCTACCGCGAAAACACGCTGATGCTCTTCGGCGACGCGAAAAAAGTCGTTGACCAGATCCTCGCGGCAATGCGCGGTTAAGCAGATTTGAACAGACAGAAATTGTTGAGAATTAATTATTGATTAAATATTCTTTTTCTAACTTAAATTCTTCTAAAAGCGTGAAGAAAAGTTCAAAGGCTTTTTCTTCATTTCCTTTACATTCATCCAAAATTATTTTTGCCCAATCATATTTTGAGGTTTTTCTATTTAAAAGTTTTTGCGAAATCCAACTTTGAAATCCATATTCATAATGAGGTTCTAGTTTCGGGTTAAATTGCTTCCAGCTAAAATTTGAATTTTTGACATTTTCGAGATTTAATCCGAATTCTATCCCCAATAAAAACATAAATAATCGATTAATTGTCGGCTTTCCCAAATACATTGCAGGTCTGTGTTCAATTAAAAATAATAAATCGTAAATATTTTCAATCTTGAAACCTGATTGATTCTTTATTGCAGAAATAAAATTCAACACTTTAAAGTTATCTTTTTTTCTTTTGTCCTTTTCCAACAAACTACAAGAATCAACAGCGAACGGCTGAACTCTTCTAATTGCAATATCAACATTTTTTGAGTCCAAACCACCTGCCAGATAAAGTTTTGGAATTAACTTCTTAACTTGAAAAGCTATTTTCCAATCAAAAGTTTCACCTGTTCCGCCGTGTTCTTTTGGATTGTAAGCGTCAAGCAAGATCGCGTCCGTTTCAAATTGCAAAACGTCTTCGGGTTTGAATTCGGGCGAAACGCGGAATGCTTTAATAATTTCGAGATTTGTTTTCGCCTTTAACTCGCGCGCAAATTCGGGCGATTCTTCGCCGTGAAGCTGGAGCGCGTCGAGCCTGGCAAGCGAAGCGATTTCAATAATTTTTTCCAAAGATTCATTAACAAAAACGCCGACTTTTAACACTTTTTCCGGCAGTTGTTCGATAATCTCGCGCGCATTTTCCGGCAAAATATAGCGCGGGCTTTTTTTGTAAAAATTAAACCCGAGCGCGTCCGCCCCGAATTTCGCCGACAGCAGCGCGTCTTCCAAATTTGTAATGCCGCAAATTTTAACCTTTGTCATAAAACGATTATTAACTAAGGATAACAGGATAACCAGGGATGTTTTTTAATCATTTTTATCCTTTTCATCCTGTCATCCCTGTTAATTTTCTTAACTCTTCCGCCGCATTTCCGCTTCGCATCAGAGTTTCTCCGATCAAAAACCCCGAAAATCCGAGTTCGAGCAGTTCTAAAATTTCCTCTTTCTCGGTAATTCCGCTTTCGGTAATCATCAAAGCATCGTCGGGCGCGTGTTTTATCAATTCGCGCGAAACGTCAAGAGAAACTTTAAAACTGTGCAAATCACGATTATTGATTCCGATGATTTTTGCATTGATTTTTTTTACGCGTTCCAATTCTTCCAAAGTATGAACTTCGACGAGCGCGTCTAATCCTAATTCAACTTCCGCTAGATGATAAAGTTTTTGCAAAACTTCATCATCCAGCATTGCCGCAATGAGCAAAATCACGTCTGCGCCATTTAAAGCGGCTTCGTAGATTTGAAATTCGTCGAAAATAAAATCCTTTCGCAAGATCGGCAGGTTCACGGCTTTTCGCGCCGCCCGCAAATCTTCAAGACTTCCCATAAAACGGTCTTCTTCCGTCAAAACCGAGATCGCACACGCACCGCCGATTTCATAATTTCGCGCCACATCGGCGACATCAATTTTATCGTTTATTACTCCCTTTGACGGCGAAGCGCGTTTGATTTCGGCGATGATATTTATTTGTTTCTTTTGCAAAGCCGTGCGAAGGCGTTGTTTTTCGGCGTTTTCGCGTGTTGCAAATGCCGTTGATTTTAATTCGTCAAAATCGCGTTTTGATTTGGCAGTTTCGAGTCGCTTTTTCTTTAATTCGATTATTTCGGTTAAAAACATTTTAATAAAATGAAAAATGGAAAACGGATAATGGAAAATTCTTTTTTGAAATTATCAATTTTCCATTATCCGTTATCCGTTTGAATCCTTTGTTTTCTCAATCAAACTTTCCAATTTACGCAAAGCGTTTCCGCTTTCTAAACTTTCCTTCGCAAGATTTACGGCGTTTTCTAAATTCCCGGCTTTTCCGCCGACGAAAAGTGCCGCCGCCGCATTTATTAAAACGAGATCACGCGCCGCGTCCGTTCTTTCATTATTTAAGATTTGCCTGATAATTTCGGCGTTTTCTTTTGCATTTCCGCCGCGCAGGTTTTCTAAATCCTTTGATGAAACTCGTTTTAATCCGAATTCTTCCGGCTCAATTTCAAAAAGTCTGACTTCGCCGTTTTCAACTTCGGCAACCGATGTTTTTCCGCTTAGAGTGATTTCATCCAAACCGTCCGCGCCGTGAACGATCCACGCTTTTTTTGTCAGAAGCGCGGCGTGTGTGCGGGCAATTTGCTCGACTAACCCCGCGTGCCAAACGCCCATAATTTGAAACGGCGCGTTTGCCGGATTGGTCAACGGACCTAATAAATTAAAGGTCGTGTGAACGCCGAGTTGCCGCCGGACTGCCGCGACTCGCGCCGTCGAAGCGTGATAGAGCGGCGCGAACATAAAGCAGATGCCGATCTCATTAAGACATTTTTCCGAAATTTCTTTGCTCACCGAAACATTTACGCCCAAACTTTCTAAAACGTCCGCGCTTCCCGATTTGGAAGTCGCGGCGCGGCTGCCGTGTTTGGCGACCGGAAGTCCCGCACCGGCGATGACCAAAGCGGCAGCGGTCGAAACATTAAAGGTTTTGGCGCGGCTCGATCCAGTTCCGGCAGTGTCAATAAACCGCGCGTGAATCGAATTTATTTTGACCGAATGAGCGCGCATCGCCTGCGCCATTCCGGCGAGTTCTTCGGTCGTTTCGCCTTTGACGGCGAGCGCGACCAGAGCGGCGGCAATCTGCGCGTCGGTCGCTTCTCCGGTTAAAAGCTGTTCGAGAAGCTGCGCCGCTTCAAGACGCGAAAGATTTTTCCCCTGCATTAAATTCAGGAGAAGCCCGCGCAAGCCGTCGGGCTGTGGTTCGTCTTCGCGGTTCGGTGTCGGCAAAAGCCAATTCGGACGCGTCGTATTGTATTTTTCCTGCATAAAAAATGTCAAAAACCCGTTGCTTTTCTAAAGTTTTAAGCAACGGGTTTTCTAAAAATTTTGTTTGTTAATCGCCAGACCTTTAATTTTCCAGATAAACCTCAAGCGCACCAATGCCAGCCGTTTTGCCGTGAAAATTTTTGGTTTAATTGTCTGCTTTCGATTTTCATAAAAACTGTTTGAAAAAATCTGCGTAAAACATTTATAACTTACCGAATATTTTTTGGCAATTTACGGTTTTGATTTTCGGCGCAAGTAATCAGGAAAGCAAAAGTTTAAAGGAATAAAAAAAAACAAATTTCTGTAACCTTCAGATACAACAGAATTTAAGAATTTTCTGACATTTTCCATTATCCATTTTTCATTTTCCATTGATGTTTATTTCTCAAAATTGGATTTGGGCGTAAATTTCCGAAAGCGAAGCCTTACACCCGATTGATTCGAGCGCGATCATTTCTTCGGCTTCGCTGTAGATTCTAAACATATATTGTTTGGAATTTTGTTTGGCATAATGCTCGACGCGCATTTCTTCTTCTTTAACCAGCAGATATTCGCGCACGCTGTCCATTTTCAGATAGGCTTCGAGCTTTTCGGTTTTATCGTAATAAAGCGTGCTTCTGGATAAAATTTCGACAATTATGGTCGGATTCAAAAGAATATCCAACTCGTTTCCCTCGAACTTCGGTTCGCCTTTGACGATTATCACGTCCGGATAACAATAATCGTGATCAGACATTTTGACGCGCATACCATTGATATAAATTTCGCATTTATGCCCGCGCAGACGGCTTCCAAGCGCGATTATCGTGTTGCTTCCGATTAAATTATGTCTGCGGCTCGCGCTCGATGCGGCTAAAATTTTTCCGCCGTGAAACTCGTGCCGGTTTGCGCCGCGTTGTTCAAAGTTTAAATATTCCTCAACTGTATAAATCTTTTCCGATTTAGATAAAACCTTATCGTTCATATAATTACCCCTTATTGATTGTTATTTATTGGATTTGGGAGATTTCAATGGTGCAGTATTTACACTATCATCTGGCTGAATTGTTGCAAAAGATTTAAAATAATTTTTACTTTTTTTTCAGACATTACTAAAATCTTATATGAAACTTTCAGAATTAGCTAAAAAAACACTAACTATTATCGAACAGGGCGAAAAGGACGCGGAAATTACAGGCGCGGCAGGACTCGATATGGCGCAAAGCGGACAGATCACATTTCTTGCCAATCCGAAATACACGCCGCAAATAAAAAATACCGCCGCCAGCGCGATTTTCCTCAATGAAAAAGAGATTTGCGAACGAACCGACATCGCCGTTTTGCGGGCGAAAGACCCGTATTTAGCCTATACGCGGGCATTGCGAATCTTTCATCCCGAACCTGAAAGTGTGAGATTTATTCATCAGTCTGCCGTAATTGACGAAAGCGCGAAAATTGCCGAAACTGTCGAAATTTATGCAAATGTCGTCATCGGGAAAAACTGCGAAATTGCCGAAAATGTCAAGATTTTTCCGAACGCAACGATTTACGACAACGTAAAAATCGGGAAAAATTCGGTGATTCATTCCGGCGTATCGGTGAGAGAAAACTGCGAAATCGGCGAAAACTGTATCATTCACAATAACGCCGTGGTCGGTTCGGACGGTTTCGGCTACGCCAAAACGGAAGAAAGTAGCTGGCTGAAAATCCCGCAGGTCGGGCGCGTCGTGTTGGAGGATGATGTGGAAATCGGCGCGTGCGCGGCGATTGACTGCGCTTCGGTCGGCGAAACAAGAATAATGCGCGGCGCGAAAATTGATAATCTCGTGCAGATCGGACATTCCTGCACCGTCGAAGAAGACGCGCTGATCTGCTCGCAAACCGGTTTGGCGGGAAGCTCGGTGATCGGAAAACGCGTGATCTTAGCCGGACAAGTCGGCATCGCCGGACATTTAAGAGTCGGCGACGACGCGGTTTTAACGGCAAAATCGGCAACTTCGCACGATGTCGAAGCGGGAAAAATAATTTCCGGCGTTCCCGGTTTCGACAACCGCGATTGGCTGCGCTCGACCGCCGCTTTTCGCCGTCTGGGAGAGATGGCAAAAACTATTCGTGATCTGGAAAAGCGTCTGAAAAATTTAGAAAAGGAATAATTTGTAATTCAAGAGATTTTGCAGATTATTTTTAAGAATAACATAAACTGTTATTCTCAAATGTTTTAGCGACAATTTAACCTGATGCAATCCTGGTTTAAGACTTCGGGAAACCTTTGATAAATTCTTCAATCTCAAACATCGGATAAATAACGATGTATCCGCTTGGATAAACATCGGTATCCACATCTTTTTCCATTTCTTTGTTTTCAAATGATTTTTGAAAAATCGTCGTTGAAGTTTTGTAATCAACCACCGAAACTTCGCATTTATTAGAGAAAACCGTAGTTCTTCTAACCGCGCCGATTTTGTCGCCCTTATTGCAGTTTATCTGGATGAGAGTTTCGATTTCTTCGGGTTTTTCCGCCATCTTTTCTTTGCTTACGCCCCATTTTTCGAGATCGTATGAATAAATCTCTTTTCCGAAAACATCAAAGCCTTTGAGTTCAGACCTGCCTTGCGCATTTTTCAGAGCGACCGCGATTTTTCCTTTCAGTCCGGCGTTTTGATTGATATTAACCGGATACGAGATTCTCGCAAGTTCTCCGGCTAACTCCAGAAATGGCTTATATTTACCGTAAGTTCCCGATTCATCCTCCGGCGGAAAGGCAACAACCGGACCGGCAAGTTTTTCAAGCGGAAAACTTGCGATGTAATCATCAACCTCATTCGGCATCGGAAGAATAAATTCAATTTTATAAACGGTTGAGATCTTTTTCGGCGGAACCGAGTTTGTGAACGATTTTTGAGCGACAACCGCATTGTTTTTATAATCAATGACCGAAACCTTGCAAGTGTTGGCATAAGCGGAAACGTTGCCCTCATAACGCCCGACATAAGTTCCTTTATTGCAAAAAACTTGAATCAGCGTTTCAATTTCTTCGACGCTCGTCGCCAGGCGAATTTTCGAAATCCCGTATTTTTCAATGTCTAAGCCGTAGAACTTTGTTCCGGTATAATCAAAGCCTTTAATTTTGGCGTCATATTGATCTTTTTCAACAAGCAAAACTTTTCCTTTAATTACCGGTTTGGTCTCAAGCTTTTGCGCCGGCGACATTTTTACAAATTCTTCGGCTTTATTTTGCAAAGCCTTAAGATTTGCTTCGTTTAATGCAGGCGGCGCAAGAATTGGCGAATCGGGTTCGGATTTTGAATTTGAAGTTTGATCTGTCGTCGAGTTTTTTGAACTTGATGCCTTGATGCTCGACCAAGCGAAAAAACCGCCCAAACCGACGATTGTGAAAAATACAATCACGCCGACACCGAGCAAACCAAACAGCAAGCCCTTCGAACTTCCGCCTTTTTGCGGCGGCGGAGATTGCAGCTGATTATAATTCGGCGCAACGGGCGAATGTTGCCGATTTGCTGAAAAATTCGGAAACAAAACTCCAAGCTTCTGCCAATCGTTCTGCCCTTCTTTGACTCCCAGATCATCCGGCAAAAGTTGTTTATTTCTCAGCATTTCCAAAACTTTTGCTTCCTCGAAAGGTCCTAATTGTTGATTGTTTTTATAAATGTAAACTGTCATATTTTTCTCCTTCTCAAGCAGTCAAGTGATCGAGCTTTTTTCCGGTTTTTCAACACAGATAATCGTCGGGGTTGTATTTTTCTACCGATTTCTGCGTTTTGGCAATTTCCTCGAGAAAAAATGTCAGGCAAAAATCCATTTCATCATCTTCGGTCTCTGTATTGGCAGTCGAATCCTGAACGGTCGTTTTTCCATCCGTCGCGGTCGAGGTCGTTTGTTCCGGTTCCGGCGTTTTTACTTTCGGCTTTTTGATCTTCGGAATCTTCGGAATCGTTATCGGGAATTGCGCCGAAATTTCATTCGACCCGATTACGAAAATTGATATTAAGGCAAACGTCAAGGTTTAATTTTTTTTCATAATTTCCATCTCATTTCTCTCCAAAAGTCAGTTGACTTTTTTATTTTTTAGCCTCCTTAAAAGACCCGCATTCGATTTCAACATTTTCGACTACGTCTGAACCTTTACCTTTTGTGATAGCCTTTTTAATTTCGCAATTATCGGCTTTGGCGGCTATATTCCAAAGGATTTGACTTCCGTCTCATGATAAAAAAGTGAAAGAAAATCCTGGAAGGTTCTTTTTTGCCTTTTTTCTTTAGTGTCGAAAACAAGGTTTTGTATTTTTCGGGTGGTGCCCACTCAAAGTTAAATCTCGGCGGTTTTTCCTCTTCAATAGTTTTAAGTCTTTCTTTTACCGCATTGCTGCTCGGAGCGATGTCATTGACGATTATGTCCGAGCCATTTTTAATAGCCTTTATCGGTGTCCGGACGTTGATAAAATGATTATCGGAACTTAGCGAAATTTCTATTTCAAGCCTATTACCCATTTGATTTTCTCCTCTATTTCAAAATATTTTTTATGAATTCGATTTTGCTTTTCTTTCAGCTTATTTCGTCTTCTGCTTTGATAAGACATTGCGGGGAAAAACATTTCAGGTTTTTTCAAACAAATTTGTTTTTAAATAAAAAAGTAACCTTTTAAGCTGCCTGAACTTCACTTTATATCTCGTATTTACTGTCGTTTACCGTCGAGATTCGCCCACTCGCCGGATTGAATAAAACTCGCCCAGTAAAACGGATGGCGGCGATCTTCGCGTTTGAGCATTTCGAGTTGAACTTGCCGGAGCGATTCGCCGCGTCCCGTTCCCTGTTTGAGATTTTTGTAATAATCGGTCATCAATTCCCGTGTGGCAAAATCGCTGACCGCCCACAGACTCATAACCAGCGATTCTGTCCCGGCTAAAACAAATGCGCGGCGCAAGCCGTAAACGCCTTCGCCGTTTCTGACCTCGCCCAAACCCGTATCGCACGCCGACAAAACGACTAATTTTGTTCCCCAGAGGTTTAAGCCCGAAGCTTCGAGCGCAGTTAAAATACCGTCGTCATTTCCGTCTTTGCGCCGATTGGCACCGGCAAAAGCGAGACCCGAACGAAGAAGCGGATTTTCAATTTTCGCGTCGCCGTTCCCGGAAATTTCTTTGTCTTCCAGAAAAAAACCGTGCGTCGCAATATGCAAAATCTGCGGCGCGGTCATTTGTTTAAGCGCAGATTCTCCGGCTTCGCGTCCGGTTAAAAATTCGGCTTCGGGAAAAATTGCCTGGATCGAACGCGCTTCCTGCATCGTTCCGCCGAGCGGCGTGAAATATGTATCCGATAAATTCCGCGTTGCGGCTTGGCTTCGGAGTTTTTTGTTCGATGAATCTGCCCTTCTCGAACCGTTGAAACTGCGGGTTGAATCAGCTTCGCCGAACAGCGGATTGGCGATTATCAAAGATTTACTTTTACTTTCACGCGCAGTTTGCAGGCGCAACAGATCACGTCCGCTGGTTAAATATGTAACCCGATAATTTTCCACTAAAAAACGATTGTTTTCATCAACCAACGCCTCGAACGGGATCAGATTGAGTTTGCCGTCCGGCGAAATCAACAGATGTTTGGCAGTGCCGAAAAGCTGCCGAACGGGCTGCAACACTTTTTCGTCCAAAGTGCGGGAAAGCGTTTTGACATCTTTGCTTTTCGGATCGCGCAAGGCTTGGCGAAAACCGTCAATCGCCGCATCAATCTGTTCGGCTGCGCCCAAATCCTTCCATTTTACATCGCCGTTTTGGCGGATAATATAGGCAATATAACGAAGATTTGCATTTGATGTTGATTTTCTTTCAAATTCCGATATTTGCGGCGAGACGGGCGTGTAAAGCGCGATTTCCAGCAAAACGGCAGAATCTGGAATAATTTCCTGCACGGATTTCAGCGAAATCGCTTTTTTTCGTTGATAAAATCCCGCGCTTCGGCGGCTGATCTCGTCTTCGAGATTTTCTTTTTCCTTTTCTAATCCGCTGATCTTTTTCCGGTGTTCTTCGGCGGAAATGTCCTGCACGCCTTCCAAAATCAATTTTGATAAATTCGTATCGGTTTCATTAAGTTGATCGAGAAATGCTTGATCTCGAGAGTTGAAACGCCGCCGCAAAGCGGCTAAATTATCGGACAAAGCATCGAGAACGCGCCCCTTTCGCCGCAGAACGGTAGTTGCCGCCAGCGCGGCGGCATCCGGCGAATCGGGCGCAGTTAGCGCATTTAACGAAAACGTGCGGTTTTCGGACTCGGAAACCGTTCGGATAAAATTTATTTTTTCACGTTCCGAACCGATTGTTAAATTCAGCGCGACATTATATTCGGAAATTTCGTTGGCACGGGTTTGCGCCGCGATTGCTTTTTCGATCTCGCCTTTGACGGCATATAAATTTGCCAGGTTTGAAAACGCACCGCCGAGCGACAGATGAAAAATGCCCTGAGTTTTTTCCTTGATCGCAATCGAACGCCGATAAAACGCTTCGGCTTTTTCAAGATTTTTGTCGTTTTTATAAATTATGCCAAGAAAATTGAGCGGATAAGAGGTAAGGGGATGTTCCGCGCCGTATGTTTTCTCAAAGATATTTAAAGACCGCTCGCCGAAGTTTAAGGCTTTATCATATTTACCGGCAGTCGCATAAAGAATCGCCAGATTGTAAAGCGTCTGCCCGACTTCCTGATTTTCCGCGCCGAAAACTTTTTCCCGAATTGCCAGCGCCCGTAAATATAAAGGTTCGGCTTTCGCAAAATCCTCGTAAAGATTGGCGATATTATTGAGTGCGACGGCAACTTCGGCACTTTCTGCGCCGAGTGCTTTTTCCCGAATTTCCAAAACTCTTTTATAAACGGCTTCGGCTTTTTGAGTATTTCCTTTGTCTTTATTAACATTGCCGAGATTCATTAAAACGCTGGCGATTAAAAGATGATTCGGTTCGAGTTCTTTTTCTCTGATGGAAAGCGCACGTTCCAAAAAAAGTTCGGCTTTGTCATATTCGCCTTTATCTTTGTAAAGCGTCGCAAAATTATTGAGAATCGCGCTGACCGAAATGTGATCTTTGCCTAAAACCTTTTCTCTCATTTCAATTGCGCGTTGGTAAAACGCTTCGGCTTGATTGTAATCGCCGTTATCGGAAAAAATATTGGCGAGAACAAATAGAGCCTGACTGACATCGTAATTTTCCGCACCCAATTCTTTTTCCCGAATCGCTAAAGCATTTTCGGCAAGCGGCAATGCCGACGCTGGATCGCCGATTCGCCAAAGGCGATTTGCTGCGGTGATTTTTCGGCGTGCTTCATCAAGCGCAAAATCTTTTTCACTTGCACTGCGAATCTCGATAATACGGATTTGATAACTTCCAACCGCCGCATTTCTTTGACGCGGTTCAATCGTCAATTGATATTCGCCTGATGAAATTACGGTCATTTCAACCGGTTCTTCGCCTTTGTTTCGCGGATCGAAATCGTATTCGACCGAAATTTTCCCATCCGCATCAATCCGCCGAATAACGACATCAACCCCGCGTTGTTCGACTATTATTTTGGCGTATTGATTTTCAATGAGAGATGTTTGAAAAATGTGTTTTTGCCCGCCCGTGATTTGGCGTTCAATCGTTTTTCCCGCTTCAAGCAATGTAGTTTCCGGCGGATTTTGGGCGAAACCGGATTGCGGCAGAACAATGTAAAGCACTAAAAAGAGAAAAAAAATTCTCCGATTAAAACTTTCCGAAACCGACCGACGAGATATTTGCCGACGCATAAATTTCCTTTCGCTGTTGTTTTTTGTTTTTAGAACAGAATCATTATCGCACAGCGCGGAAGGAATAGTCACTAATAATTTCCGCTGCGCCGTCTTTTAATAAGCCTTTTACTTCTAAGGAATAGACCTGTGATTTGAGCAGATTTGCAGGAAAATTTATATTTAAGTAATTGTTTGCGGCTTTCGATTTGATTTTACCGCTCTGCCAGAGAATTTGACCGCTTGCCGGATTTCGCAGAGCGACACGGTAAAAATCGTAATCGTTTGATTCAAGTTCCAATTTGATCGCGACCGAATCGGTTTTCGGCGGAAGTTCAAGAGTCGGCAATTGATTATTGCCGCGCAAGGTCGGAATGAGAACAAACGAGAAAACGCTCGGCTGGCGAAGCGGCGGTTTCGGAGTCGGTTGTTGAGCGGCAGCGCGTTGTTCGTTTTGGCGTTCTTGCTTGATTTTCAGTTCTTGTTCGATTTTTGCGCGTTCTTCACGGATTCGTGCAAGTTCTTTTTCATTTTCGGAATTTTTATCGCGTTGATTTGAGATTTCGTCATTTATTTGCTTTTCGCGTGCTATAAGTTCAGCTTCGCGCTTTAAGATTTCATCGTCGTTTGTTTTCGTTCGGCTCAATTCATCGCGCAGACGCGAGTTTTCCAAAAACACAAAACCGCCGAAAATCAACAACAAAAGCGCCGCAACCGCCAACCCCCACTGCAGAGAAAGACGCGGAAATGTGAAAAATTTCGAGAAAAATCCGCCGTTTTGTTCTTCTGAATTTTCGGTTTGAAATTCCTTTATTTTATCTTTGGCAAAAATCTGAAAAGCCCCGGCAAATTCGACCTTTTTGCGGCGCACAGGCGAAGCGAGATAATGATTTTTAAATTTTTCTAAATTTTCGCCCGCGAGTTCGCCGTTCACGTAAGAATCAATCAAATCCTTTTCCGCCGATTTTAATTCGTCGGCAAATTCATCGTCCGTAAAACTGAATTCATCGAGGCGTTCGGCATCTTCTTCGTTTAACCCGCCGAGCAAGAATGCAGTTATTTCTTTCTTTTTGTAAGTCTTCGTTTTCATATTTTGTGGATCGAGATTTTTTCTCTCTAAACAGATAAGACAAAATCCTGAAAATATTTCGTCAATAATTTTTTATTATTTTTCCGCGCATTTCCCGACACATTTTTCTAATTTTTCTCTGATGCGGCAAGCGCGGATGGTCAAAGCGTTTTTTGAAATTCCGAACTTTTCCGCCAACCCGGTGCGGTTTTCGATTTTTACGCGTTCTTCGCCGAAATAGTAACGAATAATAATTTCGCGGTTTTCCGGCTCTAACTCATTGGTGCATTTTTCCAGACAAACGAGCATTTTCTCCTTTAACAGCCTTTCATCATTAGCTTCAACCGAAAATTCCCGGCTTTTTTCGGTTTGCAATACATCATCGAGCGGAACGCTTTCCTTTTTCGCGCTGCGGAGATATTCCATAAAGACAAAACGCGCCGTAATATAACAGAATTTAGCCGGAGTTTCGCTCTCGATTTTCCCCGATTCTTCAAGCCGCCGCGCCACACGATTTAAGGTTTCGTCCGCCAATTCATCGGGCGTCAGACAATTTTTGCGGTCAAAATACGCGACCAGACGACCGCGCATTTCCAGATATTTCTGTCCGCCGGAATCCGCGCCTTCGTCAAGCCATTCGAGAAATTTACGAAAAGCATTCGGATTCAGCGTCCAATCTTTTTTTTGTTCAGTCTTTTGCACGGCGATTAATAGCTTAAAAAAAACTTAAAAATTATGAAAAAGTTTAACGCGTTTATTTATGCAAAACAATCAATTTACGGAATAAATTCAGACTAAAAACTGATTTGTTATTTATGTCGGATTTTGCCATTATTATTTTTAAGGAGAAATTTTTATGACACCGGAAACAAAAACCGATCGAATATTATCGGAATCGGGCTACGATATAACGCCGCTCGACGCGGCAACCCGCGAGCATTTTGCCCAAGATTTAGACGCGGAAAGTTACCGCGTTTTGATAGATCACGGAACGGAAGCACCGTTTTGCGGTAATCTGACGGACACCAAAGAAAACGGAACTTACGCCTGTAAATTATGCGGTTTGCCGCTTTTTTCCTCGGATTCAAAATTTAATTCGGGAACGGGTTGGGCTTCGTTTTATCAACCTTTCGATCAGGAACATTTGAGAGAAATCCGCGATATGAGCTTCGGAATGGTGCGCATCGAAATCCGCTGTGCGCGGTGCGACGGGCATCAGGGACACGTTTTCGGCGACGGTCCGCCGCCGACCGGACAGCGTTATTGTCTGAATTCGGCGTCGCTCGATTTTTTCATTGAAGGCGAGGAAATTCCGCAGAAAAACGAAGAATTATAAAAGTTTGGATCTTTTTTTCATCGTTAAGTAAGCGGTCTTTGAGCGCGAAATATCGGAAGTCTAGAAAAAAACGCGGTCAAAGACCGCTTGCTTAACAGTTTCAGTTTTTGAAACGAATTCTAAAAATCTTCCAAAACGATCAGAGCCGATTGCCCGCCGCCCTGCGTGACGTTGACGAGCGAAGACGCGGAAAGCCGGACGAGTCCGCCTTCGACTTCGTTGAGAAAAAGAAACGGATCGAAATCAACCAGAAGTTCTTCGAGTTCAGCTGATTTATCAAAAACCGGAAAAGTTCTTTTCTCGATCTCGGCGCGTTCCTGCGCGATGAACGAATCTTTTAAGGCTTCACTCAAAGCCGCGTCCCATTCACTTTCGGAAGTTTCCCAGCCGAGCGAAATTCCCTTGCCGCCGTAATCATCATTCGGTTTTAGGAGAAATCCTTCGCGGTTTTTTCTTAAGAATTTGATTAAATCAATCTCGCGGTCTTCAAAAGTTGTTTTGCCTTCTTCGACTTTGCGCGTCCAGGGAATATGATTTTTAATAGTTTCGAGCTGTTCCGGCGTAAAAAGTTTTTCATATTTTTCGTCGGTAAATATCGCAAAACCCGCTTTTTTATGCGCGATTTTGACGCGGAATGAATTTGCCATACAAATTTTCCCGTCCGTGTAAGCGCGAATCAGCGGTTGCGTTTCATCGAATTTTTCGAGGAATTCGTCAATCAAAACGCGTTTGTAAAAAATATCAATTTCGAAACTTCCGGCGCGAAGTTTTTCGCCGTCGTATTCGAGTTCGTGCGGATCAACGATCAGCGTGCGAAAGCCTTTTGATTCAAAATAATCTTTGAGCGTATAAAATTCGGCTTCGGTCGAAACTCCTTCCCAATCAACAATGGCGATATTCGGTTTGCCTTTTTTGCCGCCGAATTCGCGGTAAACGGTAAAAAGCGATTGCAGCAGTTTTTGGTGCGGTTTCGGTCGCCAATGCGTGTTTTCGGCAAGAAATTCTTTAATTTCGGGAATTTGTTCGAGAACGATTTCGAGTTGCATCTGATCGCCGACACCTGCCGGAGTTTCGGCGTTGTATTCCAGAAACTTAAAACTGTCGTCGCCGATAAAAGTATCAAGGCGGCTGGTAACACACAGTTTTTCATAACCGGGATTGATCCGCGCCATTCGTTCTTCCTTTTCGGTTAAGTCTAATTTGGCAAAAATTTCGGGCGTTTCAAGCGCGGCATCGGACAAATTCCGGGCTGCTTTGGCAATGTGATGCGCGGCTTTAGCAACTTCGTCATAACGCGTACGCGAAATAAAATGCGGTCGCAGAAACGGGCAGGTCGGTCGGTCGTCGTAAAGCAAACCGAGTTCGCTTTGAATTTCTCTCAGCTTGGAAAAGAGTTCCGTGTCGGTGCGGTGATTTTCCAAAAGCCTTTCATTGAGTTCGCTGACTTTTTTGTTAAGTTCTTTATTCATAGATTTTGACTTTTGAAAAATTTATTTGCCACAGATAAACACAGATTAAGAAAGATGCTTAAAAAATATAGAAATTTATCTGATTCATCAAAAATAAATCCGTGTTTATCTGTGATTAAATTTTCTAAATATTACTCAAACCGAATCCATCTGCAAAATCGCATTCGTCAGCGAGCGGAAAATATCGCGTCCGTCTTCCGAGCCGAGCAGATTTTCGCAGGCGCGTTCCGGGTGCGGCATCATTCCGACGACGTTGCGGTCGAGATTGCAGATTCCGGCAATATTCGAGCGCGAACCGTTCGGGTTTGCCCCTTGCGTAACTTCGCCGTTTTCATCGCAATAACGGAAAACGATCTGATTATTTTCTTCGAGTTTGTGAAAAGTCTCGTCGTCGCAAACGTAATTGCCTTCGGCGTGGGCAATCGGAATTGAAAGAACCTTGCCGCTTTTAACCTCGCTCGTAAAAGGCGTTTTTTCGTTTTCGACCTTGATATTAACGTGTTTGCAGATAAAATGCAGATTTTCATTCCGCATCAACGCGCCGGGCAGAAGTCCGGCTTCGCACAAGATCTGAAAACCGTTGCAGATGCCGAACACGAATTTTCCTTCCGATGCAAATTCTTTGACCGCCTTCATCACGGGCGAAAAACGCGCCAGCGCACCGGCGCGCAGATAATCGCCGTATGAAAATCCGCCCGGAACGATGACGGCATCATAACCGCTCAAATCCGTTTCCTTGTGCCACACAAAATCAACCGGCTGACCGACGTGCTTTGAAATAACGTGATAAGCATCGTGATCGCAATTTGAACCGGGAAAAACCAATACTCCGAATTTCATAAATTTTTGTCCTTCGTTCTTTGTCATTTGTCCATTGTTAAATCAAATGTTTACCAATGTTTATGAATGCGTCAATCGAAACTTTTCAGCTGACGAAGGACAAATGACAAAGGACGAATCAGTTGCTTTGAACTAATTCGACGCGATAATCTTCAATTACAGGATTTGCCAAAACGTCTCTGGCGATCTTTTCCACCGATGTTTTTGCTTCGTCTTCCGACAGATTTGAATCGAGTTCGATCTCGAAATATTTGCCTTGACGAATGTCTTCAATCCGCTTAAAGCCCATTAATTCGACCGAATGATGAATTGCCTTGCCTTGCGGGTCTAATACGCTCGGCTTTAATGTTACGTAAACTTTTGCTTTCATTATAATTTCCTCAAAATAAAATATAAATTCTTACGCAATTTCTTGTAAGATGCAACGTCTTTGTGATACATTCACGTAAATTTAGTTTTACATTGTAACCAAATTCAAATTTCAAAAATAAAGGAGATAAAATTTAATTATGCAAAATAATGCCGGCAAAACTGCGCTTGGTTTGGACTTAAACATAGGTGCTTTACTTTGTTATGTAAATGTGTGTTTACCAATCGGTTTAGTCTATAGCATCATCGTTTTGGTAACCGACAAAGATAACAAACTTCCGCGTTTTCATGCTTTTCAATCGCTTTTAACAACCGGGCTTATCGTTGTTCTTGCAATACTTATGCAAGTTGTTGGAATAATCGGTGCAATAATTGATACTGCAATCGGTTTTCCGATCCTATCGCTCGGAGCATATCTGCTATTTTTGTTAATCATACTCGGCGTATTTGTAATGATTATCATTGCGGCAGTCAAAGCATTCGGCGGCAACATTTACAAACTTCCGATAGTCGGCAGTTTAGCGGATAACTGGTCAAACTAAAGTTTAACCGAAAACCCGTGTAAAAACTTTGTCCACATTTCGCAAGTAATGTTTTAGATCAAAAACGCGGTTTATTTCTTCACTCGAAAGATTTGAAGAAATATCCGCGTCTTTTATTTATTTCTTATTTTCAACGAGCAAATGTGCTAAACTTTTGGGAAAGTTAAAAGTTAGCTGTATATTTTAACTTTCTTCAAAAAATATGAACGAATCCGAAGAAACATTAAATCAGGAAACATCCGCGATTCTTAAAGCAATTGCCGATTTATCAAAGAAATTTGATAAACTTGAAAATCGCTTTGAGAATCTTGAAAAAACTGTGAATATTCAGTTTGAAGCAATCCGTGAAGGAATTGCTTACAACAGCGCGAAATTTGACCGCATGGAAGCTAAAATCTATGATGCGCGTTCCGATATTTCCAATCTCAGAGCCGATATTAAAGAAATGACCGAAGAAATACGACAACAAAGAACCAAGGAAACTCTGAGTTTAGAAAAGTAATTTCTTTAGATTTAATGATCGAAAATTATTAAAATCTCCGTTTAAATTTAACCGAAAACCCGTTTGAAAACCTTGTCCACATTTCTTAAATAATGTTTTAGATCAAAGACGCGATTTATTTCTTCGCTCGATAAATGCGCGGAAATATCCGCGTCTTTCAATTATTTATTTTCAATGAGCAAATGTGATAAATTATTAAAGAAAGCTGAAAATTCCTCGAAGAATCTCAGTTTTACGGAAATTTGTCAGTTAGCCGAATGTTACGGTTTTGAATTTCAACGACAAAGCGGTTCGCACGTTATCTATGAACATCCGCTTTTAACAATCGAACAAAACCGCTTTATGAATTTTCAAAATATTAACGGAAAAGCCAAACCATATCAGGTCAACCAATTGTTAAAGGCAATTTCGTATTTGTGAAATGAAAAATAAATACACAATTCAAATTTTTTGGAGCAAGGAAGATGACGGTTTTATCGCCGTCTGCCACGAATTTCCCGGACTTTCCGCTTTTGGCGAAACCCGCGAAGAAGCATTGAGTGAAGCCCAATTCGCTTTAGATTTAACGATTGAAACTTTCCAAAACAAAAATATTCCTCTGCCCGAACCACAAAAAATTCTGCTTGCCGCTTAACCGAAAACCCGTGTAAAAACCTTGTCCACATTTCTTAAGTAATGTTTTAAGTCAAAGACGCGATTTATTTCTTCGCTCGATAAATGCGCGGAAATATCCGCGTCTTTCAATATTAATTCTTTATACTCGCCGCCTTCGTCCCAAACCTTCATCGCATTTCTCTGCGTAAAAACGTAAGCCTGTTCGCGCGAAATTCCTTTTTGCGTCAGAGCCAGCATCAATTGTCCGCTGAATACCAGACCGCGCGTTAAATTAAGATTTTTCAGCATATTTTCCGGATAAACGACCAGATTATCGAGCAGCGAAGTCGTTTTTGCCAAAATATAATCGAGCGCGGCACTTGAATCCGGCAAAACGATTCTTTCGGCGGAAGAATGCGAAATATCGCGTTCGTGCCAGAGCGCGATATTTTCCAGACCGACAATCGTATTGGCACGAACGGTGCGCGCCATTCCGCAGATTCTTTCGGATAAAATCGGATTGCGTTTGTGCGGCATCGCGCTTGAACCTTTCTGTCCGGTTTTGAATTTTTCCTGCGCTTCGCGAACTTCCGTTCTCTGCCAGTGGCGAACTTGCAACGCCATTTTTTCGAGAGTTCCGGCGATTATTCCCAAAGTGCAGAGATATTCGGCGTAGCGGTCGCGCTGAATAACCTGCGTCGAAATATCCGCCGCTTTGATTCCCAATTTCGCGCAGACTCGCTCTTCGACATCCGGCGCAAGATGAGCAAACGCGCCGACCGCACCCGAAATTTTGCCGACCGAAATCGTTTCCTTGGCGCGTTCGAGCCGCTCTTTGTTGCGTTTCATTTCCGAAAACCAGAGCGCGAAGGTCATTCCGAAACTTGTCGGTTCGGCGTGAATTCCGTGTGTTCGTCCGATTTGCGGCGTATCTTTAAATTCAAAAGCGCGTTTCTTTAGAACTTCCGAAAGCGCATCAACTTTCGGCAATAAAACTTTGCACGATTCTTTTAATAAAAGTGCGTTTGCCGTATCAACCACGTCCGAAGAAGTCAGACCGAAATGAACAAAACGCGCCGATTCGCCGATGTTTTCCGCCAGATTCGTCGTAAAGGCGATGACGTCGTGATCGGTCGTTTTTTCGATTTCATTTATGCGTTTAACCGTAAAAGCCGCTTTCGATTTGATGTTTTCAAGGTCCTCAGCCGGAATAATGCCGTCTTCCGCGTGAACTTCGCAAACGGCGATTTCGACATCGAGCCATTTTTGAAATTTGTTTTGAAGCGTCCAAATCGCGCCCATTTCGGGCAAAGTGTATCTTTCAATCATAAATTTTTAATTTTAACGCCAAGCCGCAAAGACGCAGAGGCGCAAAGTGATTTTTTTTAATGCGCCGAAATCAATCTATTCAATTACTTTCCGTTTCTTCGCGGCTTTGCGGCTCTGCATCTTCGCCTTGAATATTTTCGATATTTTCCAGATTTACTTCCGTATCTTTATCGCCTAAAACGTCCTGAATATAAAGCATCTGAATCAAAACCATCAAAACGGCTAAAATCGGAGTCGCCAACACAAGTCCCAAACCGCCGATCAAAACGCCTAAAATAAGCTGTGAAATGATCGTCAAAGCGGGCGGGAGTTCGACCGTTTGGCGTTCGATCCAGGGCGTGATCAGATTCGATTCGATCAATTGAACACCGATGTATAAACCGATGACGTAAACCGCCGTGATCGGGCTTTCGATAAATGCCAGCAAAATTGCGGGAACCGCGGAAAAAATCGGACCGAAATTAGGGATAAATGACAACAATCCGGCGATCAAACCGAGCGTCAAGGCAAGCGGAACGCCGATAATCGAAAGCCCGATCCAGGTTAGAAGTCCGATGACGATCATCGAACCGATCTTGCCGATCAGCCACCAGCGCAAAGTATCGCCGATTTCGCCGACGACTTCCACGACACGCGGACGTTTACCTACCGGGAAAAGTTTGGTAAATCCGTGAATATAAACTTTTGGCTCGCTTGCCAGATAAACCGCGATCAGAATCGTGATAAAGAAATTCGCAATCATTCCGGCGGTCGTCGAAAAAAATCCGCCGACGCTCAATAAAACGCTTGCCGCTTTGATTTTATCAACAACTTCCTGCGTACTCGGCATCTGCTCAATAATTGCTCTGCCCCAGCCGAATTGCGAAATATATTGACCGACATTTTGTGCCGAACGCGGCAATTCTTCGCGCAAATGTCTGGCTTGTTCGGCAATGCTCGGCGCAAGCAGCGCAATACTTCCGGCTAAAATTACGATCAAAATCACGGAAATAAGCAAAACCGCTTTGCCTTCGCTGATTTTCAGATAATTATTAAGAATATCCGCCAAGCCGCGCAGAAAAACTGCCAGCAGAACGGCGGCAAAGGCGAGCATCAAAATATCCACAACATAGCCGAAGAGCAAAACAATTAAAATTATCAGCGTGATTACGCCGCAAATTACCAACAGACGTTTAATAAAATCTTGATTTTTTGTCGCAGTTTCCATATATTTTGAATTCTTCCGAAAGCGAAAATATAACGCATTAGTGCTAATCTTACAAAGCATTACGGCAAAATAAATTTTTGAAAAATATTACGGTTTCCGATTTTCATTTTCCGCCGGTTTTGTATTAAATTTCTTGTAAAACTTTTTCGCGAACAAATTTCTTTTCGAATCTTGCGGAAAACATTGTCCTTTGCAAAAATGATTCAGGCAGACAGTCTTTGTTTAGTTGTAATTAATTAGGTCATTGAATCAGTGATTCAGTTATTCATTGAAAAAACATTTCCGGCAATAAAGCGGTTAATTTTCTCCGTGGAATTTAACGATTTTATCTTTAAGGAAAAGAAAGTTGTTCACGGTTTATTGGCAGATTCGAGTTTCACGGAAAACAAATTAATGATTCAGTGAACAAATGATTCAATGACCTAACTTAACTACGTTTAGTTAAAGTTTCCGGAGCAAACATTTATGGGTAAACGCAAAAATCCTTGGACAGCAATCGGTTATTCCAATTACGAAGCCTTTCATACAATGCCGTTCGATCTGAGAAAACGCGGTGAAATACACGAACTTAATCGTCAGCGTGTAGTTTCCTCGATTTTGCTTGAATTATATGTGATGGCAACCGTCGGAATTATTCCGAAAGACCGGCTACTTACGGTCAAACGCGCCGTTTCGCAAAATCTTCGCGGCAGTCAAAAAGATATGACCGAAGCCGCACACTGCTGTCCGCGACAGGTGATGATCGGCGATAAAACACCGACCGAACTGTTGCAAACGGCATTTCCCGAACGGGCTTTTGTCGTCAACGCATTTTTTGCCGAATCCGATATTCTGCCGTCGAATTTTAACAAAGCCGACACCCGCGCCGAACAAAACGGTTTGAGTAACGGATTCCGAAAGGCGTGTCATTATGTCGTCGCCGATGCCCATTATCACGGCAAATTGATTCCGCTAAATGCCGCAACCGCAGTCAGACAAGCATTTTCGCTTTATAAAGATTTTGCCGGAGATGCCTTTCGATCCTCGTGCGAACGGCTTGAAAATAAAATGCAATTTAATGTCACCAAACAAGATGAAATAAGATGGCGCGAACAACTGAAAATTACAAAAATTTATGCCCGAACCCTGCGAATGTCTTCCGGTGCTTCGGTTGTTCTGAATATGGAAAAAGTCCACGGAGTTATAAAAATTTATAAAGATTTATAATTTTCCGACACAATTTACAAGAAAAAAGCAGTCTTTGAACTGCTTTTTTTCTTGTAAATTGTGAAAATTCCATTTAAATATAACCTTTTTCAATCAGCAATTCCGCATTAAGAACCGCCGAACCCGCCGCCCCGCGAACCGTATTGTGGCTCAAACAAACAAAACGATAATCGAAAATATTATCGGGAAAAAGTCTGCCGATGGTTATCGTCATTCCATTGCCGTTGTCGCGGTCGAGGCGCGTTTGCGGACGCGAAGGCTCATCGCACAGTTTCATAAAGTGCTTCGGCGATGAATAAAGACCGAGCGAAGGAAAATTTGCCATCGCTTCCATCACGTCTTCAAGGGTGGAAGTCTGCCGGAGTTTGACTCTGACGGAAGCCGTATGTCCGTGGAGAACATTGACGCGGAAACATTGCGCCGACACGGTAAAATCAGCTTTTTCGATTGCGCCGTTGTTGAATTCGCCCAAAATTTTCTGCGCTTCGGTTTCGACCTTCGGTTCTTCGCCGGCGATATACGGCATCACGTTATCGGTGATATCAAACGCCGAAACGCCCGGATAACCCGCGCCGGAAATCGCCTGCAAAGTCGTGACGAAAACTGATTCGATGCTGTATTTTCGGTGCAGAGCGGCAAGCGGCGGCGCAAAACTGACGACCGCACAATTCGGATTCGTGACGATAAAACCTTTGTCAAACCCGCGTTTTTCCTTTTGCCCATTAATGAGTTGAAGATGTTTGTGATTGATTTCGGGAATCAGCAGCGGCACGTCTTCTTCCATCCGAAACGACGAAGAATTGCTGATGACCGGATAACCCGCGCGCGCAAATTTTTCTTCTGTTTCCCGCGCCACGGTCGAAGGCAAACTCGAAAAAACAAAATCGCAATCAAGCGGCGGCTCGATCGGCTGAACATCAATTCCCTTGACGTTTTCGGGCATTTCGCCTGAAAGTTTCCAGGCGCACGCCTCAATAAAAGGTTTCCCGACCGACCGATCCGAAGCCGCCAGAGCCGTTATCTCGAACTGCGGATGATCTTCGAGAAGCTGAACAAATCTCTGCCCGACCGTTCCGGTCGCACCTAAAATTCCAACACGATATTTTCTGCTCATTGTTAAATAATTCCAATAAATCAAAGTAAAATTGAAAAGGCTAAGTTTAATTTAACAACGCAAAAAAGAAAAGCACGACGCACTTTTTATCCGCGCCGCGCTAATGTTTTTACCTTATATCTAAATAAAGATTTCTACGTATTCCGACCGATTTTCTTTCTATTTTATCGAATAATCACTGCCTTTACTGCCCTTTATCATCCGGTAAACCAGCCAGCCGAGCGCAATTAAAGGCGCAACCATAAGTATCAAAAACCCGATTAAATAAATTGCCTGTTTCATATTTTTTCTCCTGTTTTCTATTTTTGATTTTTATTAAACACGCACGCAAAAGTTTTACGATCTATTATGAAAATTCTAAAAACTCCATTAAATCAGAGATTTCGTCGCGATTTAGGATGTTTCCGACATTTTTCATTATCCGTTTTCCGTTTTGCATTAGTGCTTATGCGCCCATTATCAGCCAAAATAACCCGATAGCGGTCAGAATTAAAAGTATCGTGCTGATGATGGATGCCCAGTACGCCGGTTTTTCAAATTCTATCGGCACGAGATTTTGTCTCGAAACGCGCAGCGCGTAACGCGCCAGAACCAGAGCGGCGATTATCATCAATGTCCCTAAAAACGGAATAATTGCCCCGAAAATCGCGAATAAAAGGGCGATGATGCCGAGCTTTTTGACGCTTTTTGCTTTTTCCGTCTGTTCGGGCGTGGCAGCAGCCTGCATAACCTGTCCCGCCGGCTGAATTTCACCAATATTTAAGAATGTTGACATTGTTTTATTTTCTCCTTAATTTTTTTTCGCTTTCACTTATCTAATGCGACAGACTGAAAAAAATCGGCTCAAAAAAAATATGATTTTTGAAGAAAATTTGTTGCGGATCAGGAAAAAGACATTTATTCTATCTTTAATCTGAATTAAACTGATCCCCTTTCAATTATTCGTTTACACTAAAATTTTCCGATGGCAATGACGGCGGATAAAAAACCGATTACGCAAATTTTGTCCGAACTAAAAAACGGCGAACCGGATGCGCTGAATGAACTTCTGCCGCTTGTTTATAACGAGTTGCGACAATTGGCAAACAGTTATCTGCGTAGGGAGAGAAGCAATCACACGTTGCCGCCGACCGCGCTCGTTCACGAAGCGTTTATAAGATTGGTCGGGCAAAACGAGATCGAGTGGCAAAACCGCGCTCATTTTTTCGGCATCGCGGCGCGTCTGATGCGCGAGATTTTGATCGAATACGCCCGGATGACAAACCGCAAAAAACGCGGCGGCGAATTCAAAACTCAAATCGCGCTCGATGATGCGGTCAGTTTCAGCCAAAACAATGAACTCGATGTCATTGCCGTTGATGAAGCCTTGAAAAAACTCGAAACTCTCGATAAGCGACAGGCTCAAATCGTCGAGATGAAATTCTTCGGCGGTCTCAATATTGAAGAAATTGCGGAAGTTTTAAGCATTTCACCGGCGACCGTCAAACGTGAATGGGCGACGGCTAAATTACTGCTGAATAAAATTTTAAGTTAATAAAATATGTCCCCTGAACAATGGCAAAAGGTAAAAAGCGTTCTCGAACTGGTAATCGAAATTCCAACCGAATCGCGCGTCGAATTTTTGGATAAGATGTGCGGCGATGATGACACTCTGCGAAAAGACGTAGAAATTTTGCTCGGATATGAAAATACGAAAGCAGATTTACTCGAAAAATCGCCTTTTACCGATCTTTTGCCAACCGATCCGGCAAAAAACGGCGCAAAACTGATCGGCACACAGATCGGTAAATATAAAATTATCGGCGAACTCGGTGCCGGCGGGATGGGCGCGGTTTATTTGGCGGAACGCGCCGACGGTGAATTTCAGCAAATGGTCGCGCTGAAATTAATCAAACGCGGAATGGATTCCGACGCAGTTTTGCGGCGTTTTCTTAATGAACGGCAAATTTTAGCCTCGCTCGAACATCCGAATATCGCTCATTTGATTGACGGCGGAACAACCGGAAACAATCTGCCTTTTTTCGTTATGGAATATGTCGAAGGCGAGCCGATCATCGAATATTCAAGGCGAAACAATCTCGATCTCAAAGCGCGGCTGAATATTTTTCTCAAGGTTTGCGCCGCTGTTTCGTTTGCTCATCAAAATCTCGTCATCCACCGCGATCTGAAACCATCAAATATTTTGATAACAAAAGACCGGGATGTAAAACTGCTCGATTTCGGCATTGCCAAACTGCTCAAAGACGAAACTGCGGACGAAACGGCAACGCAAATGCAGATATTTACTCCCGAATACGCTTCGCCCGAACAAATTAAAGGCGAAAAATTGACGACCGCAACTGACGTTTACTCTCTGGGCGTGATTCTTTATGAACTGCTGACGGAAAAGCGTCCGTATCAAACCGGCGGCAAAAGTATTAACGAAATTATTCGCGCCGTTTGCGAAACCGATCCCGTTCGACCTTCGGCAATTTCAAATTTCAAATTTCAAATTTCAAATTCCGGGATAAAAAGCGAAACTAATCCGAACAACGGAGGGCGGACGACCGACGATAAACAAAAAACAAATCCGAAATCCGAAATCCGAAATCTAAAATCGCTGCGCGGCGATCCGGACAACATAGTGCTAAAAGCTCTCCGCAAAGAACCGGATCGCCGCTATTCTTCCGTTGAACAATTTGCCGAAGACATCAGGCGGTATCTGGTCGGTTTGCCCGTTTCGGCAAGCAGCGATTCGTGGGGCTACCGGGCGCAGAAATTTATCAAGCGGAATCGGCTCGCCATAACGGCTGCCGGATTAATTTTGATAAGTTTATTCGGCGGACTTGTCGCCACGCTTTATCAGGCAAATAAAGCTCAACGCCGGTTTGACGACGTGCGCCGGATTGCCAATTCGTTTCTTTTCGAGTTTCACGATTCCATCGAAAATCTGCCCGGCGCAACTCCGGCGCGTGAACTCGTCGTCAAACGCGCGCTCGAATATCTCGATAAACTCTATCAGGAATCGGGCAATGATCCGGAAGTTCAACGCGAACTCGCCACCGCTTACGAGAGAATCGGAAAAATTCAGGGTAATTCTTATTATTTAAACCTGGGCGACACGGAAGGCGCGACCAAAAGCGTTCAGACTGCTTTGGCGATGCGCGAAAAATTGATCGCCGAAGACCCGGGTAATCAGGAATTGCAGTTTGAATTGGCAAGCAGTTATCAAGCCGTCGGCGATTTGCTTTACACGGTCAACGAACTGGAAAACGCACTGGAAAATTATAAAAAAGCCTTCGACATTCGCGAAAAACTCGTCGCCGCCGTGCCCGATAATCTTGATTATCAATATATGCTCGCCCAAAATTACGCGCGAATCGGCGACGTTACTGGTTTAGAAGGTTATCCGAATTTAGGCGATACGCTTCGCTCGATTGAAAATTACCGGAAGGCGGTCGCCATCGGCGAAAAATTGACCGCCGCCGATCCGCAAAACGGCTCTTATGAAAATGACACGGCAAACTGGACGATGAATCTCTCGATGCTCGAATCAACTACGGGCGACAACAAAAATGCGATTCTCAACGGACAAAAAGCCATCGCTATTTTCGAAAAGATCACGGCTGCCGAACCGAATAATGTCAACCGTAAAATGAGCCTGCTGTCGGCTTACAACGTGATACGTTTTCCTCTGACGGAAGAAGTTCGGTTTGAAGAAGCGAATAAAACTCTGCAGTTGACTATAAAAATGCTGGAGGAAATGAGCGCAGCCGACCCGAAAAACACGTTCATTCGCCGCAGTCTGGGCGTTTCGCATAACTCTCTGGGCAGAACTCTGGTCGAAGCCGCCGATCCCGAAACGGCAATTGAAAATCACCGGAAAGCCTTAAAAATCGCCGAAGAATTGCGTGCCGCCGATCCGACGAACGGCGAAAACACACGCGATTTGGCGATGACTCTGGAATTTATCGCCAATGCCCAGTTTAAGGCAAAGAATTTTAACGCCGCGCTGGAAAATTACCGCAAATCGCTGGCGATTTTTGAAAAACAGCTTTCAGGGGGCGGTTCCGATGATTTAGCCGGGGTTTATTCGGGAATCGGAAAATGTCTGGCGGCTGGCGGCAATTTGAGCGAAGCGGCGGAAACTTTTCGCCGCGCCATTCTTTCGGCGGAAGAAGCCGCGCAAAAATCGCCGGGCAACGTCCGCAAACAAATCCGTCTGGCAATTTATTATTTCGAGGGCGGAAAAATTATCTCGAAAATAGCGCAGTCAATGTCCGGCGAATCGCTGCGCTCCGAAACTTCGCGCGAAGCGAAAGTTTGGCTGGAAAAAAGCGCGGAAATTTTCAGCAAGCTGCAAACGAGCGGAAAACTCAGCAAAATCAATGCCCGTTTCCCCGGCGAAATTCAGCGGGAATTAAAAAATCTTTTGTAAATTATCAGCATTCCAGAGCTTCCTTCATTCGATTAACGCCTTCCGCCATCCGCTCTTCGGTGTTGCAGAATGAAACGCGCAAAAAGCCTTTGGCTTCCGAACCGAAGGCTATTCCCGGCACGGTAATTACGCGGTTTTGCAGAAACCTTTCGGCAATTTCCAGATCGTCGCCAAGCTGGCGCACATCAACCATCGTATAAAATGCGCCTTCGGGCGAAGTTCCGCGCAAACCTAATTCTTTTTGCAGTAAATTAATCAAATAATCGCCGCGCCGCTTATAGATTTCACGCGCTTCGGCTTTGGCGCGTTCGGCTTCTTTCGTCCAGCCCAAAAGCGAGGCTTTTTGCGAAATCGTCGAGGTGCAAACCGTCAAAAATCCGTGAACCGTCAGGATCGCTTTGATCAGATCCGCGTTTGAACTCGCCGCCCAGCCGACGCGCCAGCCCGTCATACTCAGAGATTTCGACAAACCCGAAACAATTATCGTCCGCTCGTAAAATTCCGACGCCGAACGCGGTTTTTCGGTAAAATACAGTTCCGAATAAATCTCGTCGGAAATCAAATAAATTCCCGTGCCTTCGAGAGCTTCGGCGATTTGCCTTAAATCATTCTCGGTCAAGATTTTACCCGTCGGATTCGATGGGGAAATGACGACCGCGACCTTTGTTTTCGGCGTAATCCGCGATTTAAATTCCTCGATGTCGAAAGCAAAATCCTTTTCCGCCGGAAGACGATAAAAAACCGGAACGCCTTCGCAGATATTGACGCAGTTTTCATACGCCGGAAAAGCCGGATTCGGAATCAAAACCTCGTCGCCCGCGTCTAAAATCGCCATAAATGCAGCGGTCATTGCCTCTTGCGAACCGACCGTAATGCACACCTGATTCGTATTTAATCCGAGATGCGGATATTGTTCGGCGACAATCTGGCGAAGCGCGGGAAGTCCGGCGTGCGATGTGTAACCGTTTTGTTCTTCGAGAGTTACGCGGGCGGCTTCGTCGCGCAGAAAGCCGGGAGTCGGCAAATCCGGTTCGCCCAAACCGAAATTGATCGAATCCGGCAAAGCGCGTTCAAAAATCCGCCGGATCAAGGTCGGCTGCACATTCTGCAGGCGGTGCGGCAAAGTATAGTTTTCGTTTTTCTGCATTGGTTTCATAATTTGTTTGGTTGAAAAAATTGAAAGTTTATATTAACAGATTCGATTATTTGAACGAAATGAGCGGGCATTTGAAACAGAACTCCGCTATTTTTTTTTCCGATTCACCAATATTAAAAAGTAAATCAATCTAAAAAAATACTTGTCCGTTAAGAAGACGTTCTTTGATCCTCTTTCGCAATTTTGTCCGAATATCGCGGTCAAAGACCGCTTGCTTTACGGGTTTTGTTACTAGATTTTTTTCTTTGATAACTAAAAATGCGAATCAGTAGTTGAAAATATGATGTTCGTTGAGATTTTAGCCTGTTTTAACAGGCTATCAATGCGAATCAGGAGTTGAAAAATTCCAATCTTGAAAACAAAGGACTTATCCAAGTAGGTTTTTCTTTGTTGCTAAAATCAGATTCGTAAGTTGCTGATTTACAAAGCCGGATTTCAACTCCTGATTCGCATTGTAAATAATAATCTCAAATTTGTCTTATTTTTTCTCCGCCGCCGCTTCTTCCTTCTTCTGCATATTTGCTTCGATTTGCAGATTGATATTTATATTATCGGAAACCATCGCCACGCCGTTCGGCATATTGCTGCCGTAATTTACGCCGTAATCGCGGCGGTTGAGCGAAGTTTCCGCCACCGCGCCCATTTTCATCGTGCCGCGCGAATCAACAAATCCGGTGATATTAAACGGGAAGGAAATTTGTTTGGTAACATCTCTGATAGTTAAATTGCCCGTAACCATTAATTGTTTGCCTTTTTTCTCAACCTTCGTGCTTTTAAATACTAAATCGGGATATTTTGCGGAATCAAAGAATTCAGGTTTTTGTAAATGGTCATCGCGCCCTTTTGCACCTGTATCTACGCTTGCAATCTTAGTCGTAAATTCGACCGAAGATTTTGCAGCGTCCTTCGCGTCATAAGTAATCGTTCCCGTAAAATCGCGGAAATAGCCCGGAATGTCAACCAAACCCATATGCTTGACGCGAAAACCGATTGCGCTGTGCGCTGTGTCAAAAGAATAAGTTCCGCTCATATCCGCGTCCTGAAAATTCGTTTCTCCGCCCTTGGCGATAAAGTTTTCGGCAAATTCTTCTGCCGAAATTTCCTGCACGGTGCCGAAATTAAAAAATCCGAAAACGGCGGAAAGTGCTAAGATACCGATAGTTAAAAATACGGTCAGTTTAATTTTCATTTTTAAATTTGTTCTCCTTGAAATGTTTATATTTAATTTAGACCTTTTTGGAATAAAGTTGAAGTTCAGATGTATTAAAAGTGGAAAGGTGAAAAAGTTTAAAAGTGAAAGCGTGAAAAAGTTTGTTGATTATCCGGTAAATCGGCTTTTCTCGATAAAACCGGACAACTTTTCAAAAAAAATAAAACTGCAAATACCAAAAACTTTTTCACTTTTAAACTTTTAGGCTTTTTCACTTTCAGATTATGTGGGAATCAATAACAGTCTGGTTTTACGGTTTGGGCGCAAATTACGGTGTTAATCCATTGATCTTCGGCGGAATTTACGTCGGCGCGATTCCGTTTTTCTCGCTTTCGATTGCGTGGCTGATCCGCAATTTCCGGCGCGGAAAATCAATCATTTTTCCCGCTTTAGCGGC
Organism: Pyrinomonadales bacterium; assembly: GCA_038246645.1. Classification (GTDB taxonomy): domain Bacteria; phylum Acidobacteriota; class Blastocatellia; order Pyrinomonadales; family Pyrinomonadaceae; genus JAHCHG01. Next base: position 15,869 of record JBBRVS010000010.1, on the reverse strand, counting down.
AACCTTCTTTTTTATTTCAGCCTATATTTACCTGATTTTTGCCGGAAAAAATGTTCCCGTCTGGGTTTACGCGGTCGTCGTTTTGCTGATTATTTTCGGCGCGTATTCGACCTTGAAAAAAGTGCGGCGGCGGATAAACGAAACCGAGGAGAATAAATCAGCACGAGCGAGCGGTAGCGAGCAGCCTTGATTAAATTTAAGTTGAATTTTCAAAAAGGCACTCACTACCGTTCGCTCGTGCTGATTAACATATTATGAGCGAAATTTATGATTTGATCGTCATCGGCGGCGGTTCTGCCGGATTGGTCGCGGCGGGCGGCGCGGGAATTTTGGGTGCGCGCGTGGCGCTGATCGAAAAAAACAAACTCGGCGGCGATTGTCTTTATACGGGATGTGTTCCCTCAAAAACCCTGATTCGTTCGGCGCGGTTTGCTTCGGATTTAAAACGCGCCGCGAAATTCGGATTTCAAACGCCTGAATTAAAATTCAAAAACGATGATTTTGCTTCGATCACAAACCGTGTGCAAAGCGTGATTTCGACCATCGAGGAACACGACGCGCCCGAAGTTTTTGAAGAAATGGGCGTTGAAGTTGTCTTCGGTTCGCCGCGGTTTATCTCGAAAAATGAAGTGGAAGTTTCTTTGAAAGATTCAAATAAAAAACGAATTATGAAGGCAAACCGCTTTTGTATTTCGACGGGTTCGTCGCCGTTTGTCCCGCCGATTGAAGGTTTAAAGGACGCGGGATTTATCACCAACGAAGAAATTTTTCATTTAAAGGATTTGCCCGAAAAACTGATTGTTTTAGGCGGCGGCGCAATCGGCGCGGAAATGGGGCAATCCTTTGCGCGGTTCGGCTCTCAAGTTACGATCATCGAAATGGCGCAGCAAATTCTCTCAAAAGAAGACCGGGAAGTTTCCGAATTTATGAAGGATGTTTTCGAACGCGAAAACATCGAGGTTTTGACCGAAACCAAAGCCGTCAAGGTTGATAAAACGGCGGACGGAAAAAAGGTCGTAACGGTTGAAAGAAATGGCAAAACCGAAGAGATCGAAGCGGACGAAATCCTCGCGGCGGTCGGCAGAAAGCCGAATATAAAAGGCTTAGAGCTGGAAAAAGCGGGCGTAAAATACACGGAAAAGAAGATCGAAACCGACGAATATCTGCGGACTTCCAACAAAAGAATCTTTGCTGCCGGCGATGTTACGGCGCATTTTCAATTTACGCACACAGCGGATTACGAAGCGCAGATTGTTCTGCAAAACGCGTTTTTATTTTATCCTCTGACCAAAAAAGCCGATTACAGAGTGATTCCGTGGGCGACATTTACCGAACCGGAAGTCGCCCGCGTCGGTCTGATCGAAAAGGAAGCCCGCGAAAAATACGGCGAAAAGATAAAAATCTACAAAGTTCCATTCTCGCACAACGACCGCGCCCAAGCCGAAGGCGAGGCGGAAGGCTTTGCCAAGCTCGTCCTTCGCGGCAAGAAAATCTTAGGCGTAAGCATCGTCGGAATTCACGCCGGCGAACTTCTTTCGGAATTTACGGTCGCCATGAAAAACGATCTTTCCATCGCCGATTTAAATAAAGCGATCCACGTTTACCCGACGCTGGCAAAAATCACGCAGGCACTCGGCACCGAGCAAACGCTCGAAACACTGAAAAAACCGTGGGTGCAAAAATGGTTTGCGCGATATTTGAAGCTGTGGCGTTAAGCTTTTATTAATCAAAGCTGCCAGAATATCGGGAGAATAAGCATCACGACAATGAATAAAATCACCGCCAACGGCAAGCCGATTTTCATATAATCGCGGAATTTATAGCCGCCCGGACTCATTACGAGAATATTGACCGGATGACCTAAGGGCGTGATAAATGCCATCGAGGTAGCGAGCGCAACGCCCATCGTCAGCGCACGCGGATTGATGCCGGACTGTTGGGCGATATTGATGGCAATCGGTCCGATGACGGCGGCAACTGCCGCGCCGTTCATCGCCTGAACGAGCAGCATCGTGGCGAGAAATAATCCGGCTAAAAGAGCGAGCGAGCCGTATGCGCCGAGAACGGACAAAATTCCGGCTGCCATTATTCCGGCGGCGTTTGTTTTCGTCAGAGCGATGCCGAGCGGCAAAATGCCCGCGACGAGAAAAACCGTTTTCCAGCTGATTGACGAATACGCCTGTTCGGTCGTTAAAATTCCGGTCAGCATCATGGCGAGTGCGCCGCCGAGCATCACCGCGCCGGTGATGTCGGGTTTGATGATGGCGATAACGAGCGTAGCGATGACGATGATCAGCGCGGCGCGTCCTTTGTTCGGCACGGTAATTTCGGCGGTTTCCTTCGACATCAGCAAAATTAAATCCGTATCTTCGCGCAAAACTTCCATCTTTTCCCGCGAACCTTGAAGCAGAAGCGCGTCCCCGAACTGGAGCGAAACGTCAGCCAGATCAATTAAAATTTCTTCATTTCCGCGCCAGATCGCCAGCACCGTCAAACCGTATTTTTCCCGAAAATGCGCCGAACGCAGGGTTTCCGTAATCAAACGCGAACGCGGCGAAAGCATCGCTTCGACCACTTCGATAGCGCGTGATTTGAAATATTTATCCTGCCAATCGAGCGCGGGCAGATATTCCATCAAGGGTTCGACATCGCGGCGGCGGAAGTCTTCCTCGTCGCCTTCGAGAATCAGGATGTCGCCTTCTTTGATAACAGTTTCGGGCGAAATTGCCACCAGCCGTTTGCCTTCGCGCTCGATGGCGACGATGCTCACCTTAAAATCTTCGCGCATCGTCGAATCGGCGAGCCGCTTGCCGTGCAGAAAAGAATTTTCCGGCACGCGCGCCCGAAAAAGACCTTTTTCCAGATGATATGTTTCGACCAAATCCTGTGGTTCGGCATTCGGTGCGTGCGTTTTTTCGAGAATGGATTCGCCCGGCAGCAGCCGGCGCCCGATGAAGGCAATGTAAACAATGCCGATAATGACAAGCGGAATGCCGACGGGAGCGAAATCTACAAGGCTGAAGCCTTCGATATTGTTATCGCTCAGCAGCGAACTCAAAACAATGTTGGAAGTCGTCAGAAGCGTTGCCATTCCGCCGAGAATAGTGCTGAAGGCAAGCGGCAGTAAAATGCGCGAAAGACTGACTCCGGCTTTTCGCGCCGCGCCCGATGCCGCCGGAAGCAAAACCGCCGCCGCCGCGATATTGTTCATAAAAAGCGACAGAAACGCGCCCGAAATCATTACCGTTACGATCAGACGCAGTTCGCTTTTACCGCCGACTTTAAGCAGAATATTGCCGACCTGTTCGGTTACGCCCGTGCGCCGAAGGGCTTCGGCAAGAATAAAAATTGCCAGGATCGTGATAACGGCAGAGCGGCTGAAACCCGAAAAGGCTTCCTGCGGAGTTAAAATTCCGGTTACGCCGAGCGCGACGACAACCAGTAAGGCAACGAGGTCGGCGGGAATCTTGTCCGTAAAAAACAAGATCATGGCGACGATCAAAATCGTGAAAGTAGCGGCTAATTGAATATCCATCAAATCAAATTATCAAGTATAATTCGTTAGAAAATCGTGTGCAATCGGACTTTATGTGATGTTGAAAATCTGTGTAGAAAATTAACCGCCGGTTTGCCACGCTTTTATTGCTTCGAGCGGATAAATCAGCATCAGTATATTTATTAAAAGAGAGTCATTTATCGTTAAAATCAGAATGATTTCAATAATTAAAAATAACAGAAGCGACCGCCAAAATTTCAGTTCGTAGGCGATGATAAAACCGAGCGCGCAGGCAAAAATATCGCCGACGGAATTGGCAATCGAATCGCCGAAATAATCGAGCGAAGCCGTATTTTCGCGGTAGCGAGCGATGACCGCCGGCGAATTTTCGAGAATTTCCCACGCGCTTTCGGCAAATACCGCGATAAATAAAAGCCACGCTTTCGAGATTTTCACTTTGAAAATCGTATTAAAAATCACGTTCAAAATCCATAGAAAGAGAAATCCGTGCAGAATGTGCGTGAAAAAATACGGATCAATAAAATGCTGCGAAGTATGTTTGCTCCACGCATCAAATGTGCCGAAATAAAGCGGCGTGTCCCATTTGCACCACCAGATTCGCTCTTGAAAATAGAGTTGAAACACGGTAAAAACGAGAACTCCGAAGATTAAAACCCACGGCAAATAATCCTTCCAAGTCTTGAATATAAAGAGATTGTCTTGATCTTTCGGCTGATTTTCGGACATCGAAAAAGATTATAGCTGAAAAAAGTGAAAAAGTTTAAATGTGAAAAAGTTTAAAAGTTTTTGGCATTTGCGATTTTAGCTATTTTGAAAATTATTCGGCTATATAGAAAAAAGCCGATTTAACCCGCAAGAATAAACTTTTTCACTTTTTCACTTTTTCACCTTTTCACTTTTAAACTTTTTTCAGCTAATCTTTTGTATCTCGAATTTTATGAATATTTCCGTTATTATCCCGACGTTCAACGAAGAATTTTCGATTACCAAAACGCTCGATGCGCTTTCGCGTCTGGTGAATATTTCAGAAATTATTGTCGTTGACGGCGGAAGCACGGACAAAACTGTTGAAATTGTCGAAAATTATCAAGGTTCAAAAGAAATCAGACTTGTAAAAACAGCACAGGCGAATCGCGGCAAACAGCTTAATGAAGGAACAAAACACGCTTCGGGCGAGGTTTTCTGGTTTGTTCACGCCGACACGCGCCCCGTCCAGGGCTGCGCGAAACAGATCAAAGAATTAATGCGCTATGAGGAAATTGTCGGCGGAAATTTTAAGATTATTTTTGACGGCGCAAGTGGCTGGGCGCGTTTTTTGACGTGGCTTTATCCGCAGCTTCGTTCAATCGGTCTGGTTTACGGCGATTCGGCGTTTTTCGTCCGCCGCACGGTTTACGAAAAAATCGGCGGTTTCCGCGATCTGCCGCTCTTTGAAGATGTTGATTTATATAAACGTCTCTTAAAAAAAGGGCAGTTTGTTTATATTGATCTGCCGATTACGACTTCTTCCCGAAGATTTGAAAACCATTCGTTTTTATGGACTTTTATAAAATGGTCGGTTTTTCAAGGTCTCTACTGGTTCGGCGTTCCGCCGCGCCTGATTGCCAAAAGATACGCGCCGATTCGTGAAAATGAGGCGCTCAAAAAATAATTCCGCCACAAGTTTTTACCAACACCGGCATTATCAATTAAAAAATGTTTTTCGGCAGCAAAGCCGGGGAAAATTATCCATCTATGGTGAAAAAGGATTAGGTCTGTCTTGACTTACTTTTTCACTTCATAGATGAATAATTTATTTCAGTCAAAAATCATATAAGCATCAAACGCCCAGCCTTGCTGATTATTGTAAATTACCTGACACCAACGACCTTTTATTTTTCCCGGATTCGTCGGTTTCGGGCAGCCGATAACCGTTAGGGATACACCGTGCGGGATTTTTGCGATTCGATAACCTGTTTTCGTATTCGGTTCGCTTCGCATGGCAAGAAAACCGTCGTTCGGCGAATTGGCACGCGCTGTTTGCCGAGTTGTTGTTGTCGTTTGAGTCGGAAACGGAGTCGGAAGAGTTTTCGGCGTTTGATCTTTTTGCGCTTCGAGCTGTTTTTCGAGATTTTCGACCTTTTTCTGTAAATCTTCGTCTTCACCGGAGTCGGGCGAAGTTTTCGAGTTTGGCGAAATTTTGGCGAGATCAGGATTTTCCTTCGATTGCTGAAAATAAACATATCCGGCAAATCCCGCAAATCCCAATAAAACAAAAACCAATAAACCGCTCAAAACGCCGATAATCGCCCAACCCGTGCCTTTTTTTTCAGGAATTTGCGATGACGGCGGCGGGAACGCGGCGGGAATTACGGCGGGTGAAAACACGGTTGCAACCGATTCCGGCGCGGAGTCTTTCTGCAAATCCACGCGCACCTGATTTTGTCTGTTAAACGCAACGGTCGGATCGGGTTCGGTCACTGAAACCAGAGTCGCGCCGTCAGCGAGACAAAATCGCAAAGTTTCATCCGTGTAAGTAGTTTTGCAATTCGGGCATTGTTTCATAATTTCTCTTGTGGGAGTTTTTACAAAACTTCTTTTATTTCTTCATCAATTCACGCAGCCGTTTAATAAATTGCGGCGTAAGTTTTGTACTTTTCAGAAGCGAACCGCCGGCAAAATAACGCGCCATCGCTTTAAATGTGTCAATCGCATTTTTTGAATAACCGAACCACCAGACATCGGGCGTAAAGAGAAAACGATTGACGTGAATATGCTGTGGCGCGACGAGTTCCATCAAACCTTCGAGTCCGTGCGTTCTGCCGTAGCCGGAATTTTTGAAACCGCCCCACGGCGTTTGCCCGATTCCGTGTGTGTAGAGTACTTCATTGACCGTAACCGTTCCGGCGAGAATTTTTTCCGCCACGCGTTTTCCTTTTGAAATATCTTTTGTCCAGACGCTTGCCGTCAAGCCGAATTCGGTATCGTTCGCCAGTTCAATCGCTTCTTTTTCAGTTCTAAAGATGGCAATCGGAAGCGTCGGACCGAAGGTTTCTTCGCGCATTCCTTTCATCGAATTGTCGGCATTTCCGATGACGGTCGGCTCGAAAAATGCGCCTTCAAATTCCGCGCGGCGGTTGCCGCCCGTTAAAATGAGCGCGCCGCTTTGCTCAAAATCCGCGACGTGATTTTCGACGATTTTCAATTGATTTTCGCTGACCATCGCGCCGACATCGGTCGTTTCTTCGCCGCCGAAATTTTGCCGCAACTTTTTAGTTTTTTCGACGACTAAATCCGTAAATTTTTCGGCAACCGATTCTTCGACATAAAGCCTTTCGACCGACGAACACGCCTGACCGGAATTTGTAAACGCGCCCCAGACCGCGCCGCTTGCGGCTTTTTCCAGATCGGCATCGGCGAAAACAATCATCGGGTCTTTGCCGCCGAGTTCCAACACGACGGGCGTTAGATTTTTCGCGGCACTGGCGGCAACCTTTCTGCCCGTTTCGACGCTGCCCGTGAACATAATTTTATCGGGCGCGGATCGGGCGAGTGCTGCACCGGTTTCGCGTCCGCCGGTGATAATTTGCAAAACATTTTCCGGCAAATTCGCTTTATCAAAGATCTCGCCGATTTTTTCTCCGACCAGCGGCGTTAGTTCCGAAGGTTTCAAAACGACCGTATTTCCAGCCATCAGAGCCGTTACGACTTCGCCGAGCGGAATCGAAAAAGGAAAATTCCACGGCGCAATTATCCCGACCACGCCGAGCGGTTTATAGATGACTTTTGAGTAGCGCCCCATCAAACCCAAAAGTCCGATACCGATCTTTCGCGGTTTCAGCAGTTTTTCGGTATTCCGCGCAAAATACTGCATTAAATCTAAAACCGGAACGATCTCCGCCGAATAACTTTCCGCCACGGGCTTACCCATTTCATCGGATATGAGCCGCGCGATTTCGTCCATTTCCGCGAGAATTACTTCACGCGCCTGCATCACGATTTTTTTCCGCGTCGCAAACGAAGTGTCGCGCCACATTTTAAATGCTTCACCTGATCTTTCAACTGCCGCCCGAACTTCTTCGGCGGAAAAATCCCTGACGCGACCGATCTCTTTATTCGTCGCCGGATTGTAGGAAATAATTTCGTTTCGTTTGACGGGAAATTCTAAAACTGCACTCATTGTTTACTCCTTTAACAATAGATTAACCCAATTTTGCTAATAAATATAAGCCGAATTAGAAAAAATTACCAATTTTTGAAAATCTTTAAGTAAAAAACTTGACGAGTTAAAATACGAGTATTATTCTGCCAATGAGAGGTAACAGAGAATGATTGACGGAATTGACACGCAAATACTAAACATTATTCAGCAAGATGCCCGAATCAGCAATGCAGAAATTGCGCGGCAAGTCGGGTTTGCGCCTTCGGCAATTCTGGAACGCATAAAAAAATTAGAAGAACGCGGCGTGATTCGCGGTTATGCGACGGAGATTGAAGCGGCGGAAGTCGGTTTCGGTTTGACGGCGTTCGTCGCGGTTCGGACGCACGAATGCTGCAATGAAACCGATAAATTTCTGGCGGAAATTCCCGAAGTGTTAGAAGTTCACGATGTGGCGGGCGAAGATTCGTATCTGCTCAAAGTGCGGGTCAAAAATACGAAACACCTGTCGCGGCTTCTGCGCGAAAGATTGAAAAACGTGCCGAATGTGGCAGCGACCAAAACGACAATAGTTTTGCAGACGATCAAGGAAACGACGGCTTTGCCGATCGAAGAAAGCGTGAAAACGGAAGAAAAACCAAAACGGCGCGGGAAAAAGTGAGATTTTTTAATCGAGGGGTTTTAAAATGCAGAGTAAAGGAATTGTTAAAGTGAATCCGAACCGCAGTTTAGTCTTATTAATTGCGGCATTTGCGGCAGTTTATATCTTTTGGGGTTCGACGTATTTGGCGATCAAATACGCGATTGAAACTCTGCCGCCGTTTTTGATGGCGGGCGCGAGATTCGTTTTTGCGGGTTCGGTGCTGCTTGTTTGGGCGCGGTTTTCCAAAGATTACGAACCGCCGAAAGCGGCGCATTGGAAAACGAGTATTATCGTCGGGACGCTTCTTTTGTTGGGCGGAAACGGCGGCGTGGTTTTCGCACAACATTATATTTCATCGAGTCTTGCCGCGCTTCTCGTCGCCACCGAACCGTTCTGGATCGTGCTTTTAAGTTGGCTCTGGCTGAAAAGCTCGCGACCGAATCTCAAGACGATTCTCGGCATCGCCGTCGGATTTTTCGGCGTTTGGCTTTTGATCAACGGAAATACGACAAGTAATTCAGCAAATATCGGTTCGATGCAGTTTCTCGGCACGATTGCCGTAATGCTCGCGGCTTTGAGTTGGGCGACGGGTTCGATCTACGGACTGCGTGCGCCGGTTCCGAAATCTTCGATTCAGACCGCCGGAATGCAGATGTTTTCGGGCGGTTTGGTTTTGCTTTTCGTCAGTTTGATCTTGGGCGAATGGTCAACTTTTAATATCGCGCAGGTTTCGGCAAATTCCTGGTTCGGCGTAATTTATCTGATAATTTTCGGTTCGCTGATCGGTTTTACAGCTTACAGCTGGCTGCTGAAAAACGCCCAGCCCGCAATGGTTTCGACGTATGCCTACATCAATCCGGTTGTCGCGATTTTTCTCGGCTGGCTGATCGCCGGCGAATCTTTCACCGCGCAAATGCTGATCGGCGCGGGCGTGATCGTCGGTTCGGTTGTGCTGATTACGTCAAATAAAAACGATAAACCCGAAAACCCTGAAACCGAATTTGACGAAAAATTGCTGCACAATAGCAACGTGGAAAATTGCCGACCGATTTCAGCTTCGACTTAAAAAAGCTGGATAAATGATAAATGATAAATGATTTCTCACTTATTCTGCGGCTTTGATAAAACTTTCCGCTAATTCCGAAGGTTTTGAAAACATCGGATAATGTCCGGTCGGCAGGTCAACGAATTCGAAATTTTCGTCTTTCAGTTCGCTGAACAGCGGCAAATCTTCTTTTAACAATTCCCTGACATCTTCCGAAGTGTCTTCGCACCAGACGGCGAGTTTCGGCAGATTTTTTCGCAAAGGATTTTTCAAACTCACTTTTTGTCGCGCCGCGTTAAACGGCTGCGGCGTTGCCAGTTTTTCGATCAAACTAATTTGCGCTTCGGTCAGATCAATTAAATTTTTCCCGTCGTCGAAATCTTCGCGCGAAGGCAGAGGCAATTTCCAGCCTTCGCCGTTTTCGTTGATCGTTTTCTCGAATTTTTCCATTTGTTCCGGCGAATAAAAATCAACAAGCGCCGCGCCGTCCGGCAGAGGTGCGCAGTCAACATAGATCAATTTGGCAATGCTTTCGGAAATTAAGTCAGCAACTTGCGTAATTACAACGCCCGCGTAACTGTGTCCGGCGAGATAAACATTTTCAAGTTCGCTAAATTTTATCAAATTTACAACATCCGCGACGTGTGTATCAAGATTGGTTTCTGCCGAGCCGAGATGAACTCTTTCGCCGAGTCCGGTCAAAGAAACGGAGAAAACTTCGTGTCCCGCTTCGCGCAAGATTTTTTCAACATCACGCCAAGCCCAACCACCGAGCCAAAATCCGGGAACTAAAACAAAATTTGCCATGATAGTATATTTTTAGTTAAAAAACTCTAACAAGTCGCCTTTGCCAATATATTCGCCTTCCGAAATTTTAATCCAAATGCCTTGTTTCGTTATTTGTTTGTCAGTAACGATTGCTTTAAACTTTTCCATCCATTGCTTTTGAGCATCTTTTGCAACCCACATTTTTCCTTCAAAAACAATTTGCCGAGGTTTTCTGATTTTTGAAGTTAAACCAACTGCGCCATCAAACCAAAGCGGACTTTCAATTAGGTTTCCAGCGATTGCTTCAAACAAAAAGCCAAGTTGCTTTTCGTAAAGATCAATCTGTTCGCAATTTAATAATCGCCCAAAAATGTCTAAAAATTGTTCAGCTAATTTATTGAAATCTGCTCACCTCATTTATCCGAGCATTTGCTCAACCGATTTATAACTTGCTTCTAAAGCTTCGGTTAATTTACTTGCGTCGGTTCCGCCGCCTTCTGCCATATCGGGTTTTCCGCCGCCGCGTCCGGCGACAATCGGCGCGATTTCCTGCACAATGCGTCCGGCTTTCACGCGGTCGGTCAGATCGTCGGAAACTCTCACGATGAATGAAACTTTATCATCTTCGGCGCGACCCAAAACAACCACGCCGGATTTCATTTTTGCCAGCAAAGTATCGGACAAATGCCGCATTCCGCCTTTGTCCAAGCCTTCGACCGTTTTCGCGATGACTTTTATGCCGCTGATCTCGCGCGCTTCATCGCCGTTTGATGAATCCTCACGAAACGCGCCTGTCGCGATTTTCATCTTTAATTCATCATTTTCGCGTTTTGCCCGTTTCAATTCTTCCTGCAATTTTTCGATTGCGCTCGGCAATTGATCGCGCTGGGTTTTGAGAAACGAGAGCGATTTATCAATTAGTTTTTCGTCTTCGCGAAACCGTTCAAATGCGTCAAAGCCCGTGATCGCGCGGATTCGGCGCACACCCGAAGCGACCGATTCATCCGAAACGATCTTAAACGAACCGATGTCGCCTGTTGCCCGAACGTGCGTTCCGCCGCAGAGTTCCATCGAAAATTCGCCGCCGCCGACTGACAAAACGCGAACATCCGAACCGTATTTTTCGCCAAACAGCGCGACTGCGCCCGAACGCATTGCGTCTTCGATTCCCATCACATTTGTCGAAACCGGATGATTTTCCAAAATATAACGGTTCACCAAATCTTCGACCTCCGTGATTTCTTCCGAAGTCAGCGGTTGATAATGCGTAAAATCAAACCGCAAAAACTGCGGCGCGACGACCGAACCGCCTTGCTTGACGTGAGTTCCGAGAACTTCCTTCAAAGCCGCGTGAGCTAAGTGCGTCGCCGTATGATTCCGCCGCGTCGCATCGCGTTTTTCCTCGTCAACCGTCGCCGTTACAACATCGCCAACCTTGATCGAACCGCTTTTAACCTTCGATTTATGCAAGACAATTCCCGCAATCGGCGCAAAAGTATCGAAAACGTGAACGGTGGTCGGTGGTCGGTGGTCGGTTGCTTCTTTCTGACCACTGACCACTGACCACTGACCACTAATTGTTCCGCGATCACCCACCTGTCCGCCAGATTCCGCATAAAAAGGCGTTTCATCCAAAACGATCAAACCTTCATCGCCGGACGCTAATTCGTCAACTCTTTCATCATCTTTGACGATTGCGATAACCTTCGCATCTTCAACCTTCGTCATGTCGTAACCGTGAAAATTCGATTTTACGGAAGTTTCTTCTAAAGATTTGTAAATCGGATTTATCTTCTCGTTTTGATGAGTTTTACCGATGTTTCCTTGCGATTGGAGTTGTTCTAATACTTCATTGAAGTTCGTTTCAAAAAAATCTTCAGGAATCAACACTTTAAGTTTTTCTTCAAGTTTCAATCGAATTAAATCTTTCGGAACTCCGTAAGTGTCGTAAAGTCTTGCCAAATCATCAATCATTGGTGGCGGAGGCGATTCGATCATACTGACGGCATTTTTTGTAAATTCTTGGTCTTGGAACATATTTTTGACAAAATCTGCAAATCCTTCTTGCCCACCGAATGATTCTAATGCTTTTTTAGATTCTTCCGACTGAAATTCAGTCAAATCAAGGTTTTTAAAACTCTCGGCAATCAATTCGGGATTATTCATGAATTCTTTAAAACCTTCGACGCTTTTTTCACCAGAGTCAATTCTGCCCCAAATATTGAACTTATATTTGTCTGTCAAACCTGACAAAACTTCGTCTAATTTTTTAAGTCCAACCGTCAAAGTATTCCCAAATCTCTCTTCCTCAAGCCGCACCATTTTGCCGATGAATTCGCGCTGAGTTTCGAGTTCGGGATAAGCGTCCTTCATCTGTTCGACAACGAAATCGCAGACTTTGTAGAAAAACAGTTCATTCAAACCGAGATGCTCGCGCCCGTGATAAATGGCGCGGCGCATAATTTTCCGCAGCACATAATTTCTGTCTTGATTTCCCGGCAAAATCCCGTCGGCAATCGCAAACGCCGTCGTTCTCGCGTGATCGGCGATCACACGACACGCAAATTGTTTCTGTTCGTCAAAATTTTCGTAAGTTCCCATAAATCAAATCTTTTGAAGTTTTTCTAAATCTTTCCAAAATTCCTTCGTCGCTCGCGGAAAACCGAGAATTGCCATCGCCCAACCGCCGCACACCGCATAATGAATTCCGCGCTCATTCAAAGCGTTCGTGAGAGCGGTAAATTCATCAAGCAAAGTCGGCATCGCGCTTTTATTTTTATTTCTTTTTGTTCAATTCGGCGCGAAGTTTTTTTGCCGCTTCAATTCTTGTTTTCAAAATTTCTTTTCCTTCAGGATTTAATTTCAGAAAAATATCAAAATCCTTCTGCGCGATTTTGTCGTGTCCGAGCATTAAAATCGCAATCCCGCGTTCGGGATAAGCATTTATCAGATTGCGATTTTTAGAAATCGCCCAACTGAAATCTTTAACTGCCGGCTCGAATTTTTTATCGCCAAGTCTTATTTTCCCGCGCTCAAACCAAGCACCGGCATTTTCCGTTTCTCTGCCGTAGGTTAAAGCTTTTGTAAATGCTTCTTCAGCTGCGCTTGATTTCCCCTGCTCTGCCGAAAGCAGTCCGTAATAATAATAAATCACCGAACTTTCATCGGCGATAAATGTCGAGAGATAGGATTTTTTAGAATTAAAATCAAACCAATTATCGAGTACTAATTTTTCTTCAAGATTAGGAAACTTATCTTCAAAATTAATCCTTTCTCCTGTATCTGAATTTACTGCAATAACTCCTGTTGATACTCTCTCCGTTACTATTATTATTCCGTCTTTGTCCGAGTCTTTTTGATCAACTTTCTTCAAAACAGCCAGCGGATATTCGCCGTATGGGTAGCCTTCTTCTTCAGCATATTGATCAGGATATTTTTTTAAAGATTCTGCATGCACTCTGTCAGTATATTCAGCTAAAAACTTAAAATCCTGCAAAGCAGAAGTTTTGTCGCCTTTCTTCAAGTAAGTTGCTGCTCTTAAAAAATACGGAGTTACAGTGCGGTTTGTCGCCGCCGCACGGCTGAAATCCTGAATCGCTCCATCATAATCACCGAGAAAATACCGAAGTCTTCCGCGGTCATCAAGAGATTTGAGCGTGTAATAACCTTCAACGTCCATTCTCGTAATAAAATTGTCGAAATCCGTCAAGCCGCCTTTGAAATCTTTTAGTTTAATTCTCGATTCGGCTCGTAATTGATAAGCATTTAAATTTTCGGGGACAAGTTCTAACGCCCGATTTAAATCTTCGATTGCTTCCTTGTGACGGTCGGTTCTGTTTTTGACAAAACCGCGAAAATAAATCGCTTCGTCATAACCCGGGTTTAATTCGATGGCTTTATCTAAATATTCCAGAACTCGTGCGGCTTCCTTACCTATAGTTTTGCGCCAGAGTTTATCTGCATAATCATAATACTCTTCGGCGGTCTGCGGCAGATTTTCGGGAAGTTCTACTTTTTCCCCCATTGCCTTAGGTTCAGTCGTGTTTTTTGATTTCTTCTCCGCTTCTTGTGAAAAAATTGCAAACGTGAAGATAAAAATAATTAGAAGACAGTAAAAGTTTTTCATAATGAAGTTTTTCCTTTTTTAATTTTTATTTGTTGCCTTGTGCCAATCCCGCTGTAAAATCAACGATCGGCTTAATTAAATCGGTTTCATAATTCGTCGAAACGCCCTGCAAAACCGCCGCCATTCTCTCTAATCCGGCACCTGTGTCAACCGAAGGCGCGGGCAGAGGCGTGAGATCGAAAACGCCTTTTTCGATCTCGTTGCGCTCGAACTGCATAAAGACGAGATTCCAGATTTCCATCGTCGTGTCGCCTTCGCCGTTGACATATTTCGGGTGATTTTTTTCCGGGTTTTCCGGCTCATCGCCCATATAATAATGGATTTCCGAACACGGTCCGCACGGTCCGGTGTCGCCCATCTGCCAAAAATTATCCTTGCGTCCGAAAGGCAAAACTCTTTCGGCTGGCGCGCCCGCGTTTATCCACAAATCACGCGCCTCTTCGTCCATCGGAACTTCTTCGTCGCCGCCGAAGTATGAAAACCAAAGCCGCGACGGATCGAGTTTTAGTTCATTAACCAGGAAATCCCACGCAAAATGAATCGCATCTTCCTTAAAATAATCGCCGAATGAAAAATTTCCGAGCATCTCGAAAAATGTATGATGCCGCGCCGTTTTCCCGACTTCATCCAGATCATTATGTTTTCCGCCGGCGCGAATACATTTTTGGCTTGACGCGGCGCGCGTATAATCGCGTTTTTCTGCGCCCGTAAAAACGTCTTTAAATTGATTCATTCCCGCATTTATAAACAAAAGCGTCGGATCATTTGCCGGAAGAAGCGGTGAAGAATGGACGACTTTATGCCCGTTTTTCTCAAAATACTCTAAAAATTTCTGTCTGATTTCATTGCCTTTCATCATAAAGTTAGATAATCTCTCGCGTAAAATATAAAGAGAGATTTTACCACGTTATAACGGCAAGCGGTAAGCGAAGAGACTTTAATAAAAGCGGAAAATTTTGGATTTAATGCGCAGATTGACAAAAAAATACCGGATGTTCTGTCGAGAAACATCCGGCATCAAGTTTGAAAAGGAGACCAAAAAGCCACAATAAATAAATATTTGTGAATCTTTTAGCTTTACAATCATATAATTCGACCGGGATTTTAGTTTGGATTCAAAAAATAATTATTTTTTTAGAATTTTTTTTTGAATTCAAAGTTCATAAATAAAAATCAACTTTTTACGGCTCTATTTTGAACAGAACATAAGTTGGGGGCAATTTAACGGAAGAAAATTGAATCTATTTAAACTCATTACTGAGCGGAATAGTTATTGCTAACAAGAATTCAGAAGCGTAAGTAGTT
Source organism: Pyrinomonadales bacterium (assembly GCA_038246645.1). Taxonomy (GTDB): domain Bacteria; phylum Acidobacteriota; class Blastocatellia; order Pyrinomonadales; family Pyrinomonadaceae; genus JAHCHG01. The sequence goes on along the minus strand of JBBRVS010000010.1, from coordinate 327 downwards.
CATTATCAATGGGTTTCGCTAATGAGTTCTTGATTATCAACAACCATTTCTTACTTATTTTCCACCCGTCATAAAAGATTTTCGTAATTTTTCTGATCCATTCCGACGGATGTATTTCTGTTTCCTCTTTTTTTTCTTCGCGCTCTATTTTCTTCGTCTTCTCTTTTCGGCAATCTTGCTTAAATTTCAGCATCAGGATCGCTAATGTCATTTAGACTTTGGACGAAATCTCTACCGAATTTTACGGTGATGAGTTCATAACAATCAAAACTTCTTCAATAAGCGTTTGTTTTTCAATAGTTTCGGAGTATTTCAGGCTTTTCTACT